>JBOHIG010000174.1:0-42486 GCA_050725815.1 Xanthobacteraceae bacterium | reverse complement strand
CCGCAAGACTGCTGGTAGCGCAAGACTGCACAGACGGGCGGTCCGCCGTCCATGCTCCAATTCGTCGCTGCTGGCTAAGTCACCCGCTTCGGCAGCACGATCTGGGTCTGGGTCACCATGGCGGCGAGCCTGCCATCGCTGCGGGTGATGTTGGTCTGCAGGACGATGGTGGTGCGGCCGGTATGAAGCGGAACGCAGACCGCGTGCGCGGTATCGCCCTTGGGGATCGGTGCGAAGAAATTGGTCTTGCTCTCGATCGTGGCGGTGCGCTGCCCATCCGCCAGTGCGGCGCTGGCGGTCATGCCGCCCATGATGTCGGCGAGCCCCATCACCGCGCCGCCATGTATCACGCCGCGGCGGTTGCAGAGGTCTTCGCGGATGACGAGCCTGGCTTCGCTCCGCTCGGCGGCGCGGCTGATGACATCGACGCCCATGAGCTTGATGAAGGGGGAGGGGTCCCACGCGGCCATATCGCTCCTCAAATCTCGTCACATCGGTGATGCTTCCAAATTGCATGGCCGCCTGTATGCTGTCCAGAAGGGCGAGGAAGCCGCCCTCGGCCTCATCGGCCGTGCGGGCAAAAGTGGATTGGAGAGGCGGAATGCGATTGATCTTGACGGTCCTGGCGGCGGCTGTCGCCATTGCGACCATGGGGGTGACGACGACGCCTGCAGACGCCCAGAGCTGCCAATCGCTCTGGGTCGAGCGCAACTCCTACTACAATCGCAACGGCTATTGCTTCCGCACCGCGCGGGCGATCAGCTATTTCGGCAATGGCGGTTGCTACATCACCAATCAGGGCGCGGTGCCGCTGTCCCGCGCCGAGCGCAACCGCATCGCCCAGATCGTCCGCATGGAACGGTCGCTCGGTTGCAGCGACTGATAAAGGAAGGTCGGACAGTTTCGATAATCAGCGCTCGTAGCTCAGCTGGATAGAGCACCAGACTTCGAATCTGGGGGTCGGGAGTTCGAATCTCTCCGAGCGCGCCAAAACACAAAATGCCGCGGCATGAACGGAGACCATGAGCAACAATCCGATTGCTTTCGAATCCCTCACCACCACCTCCATCGGCAGCTTTCCGCGCCCGTCGTGGCTTGCTGCGACCGACCGCAGCCGCGCGGCCTTCCGCCTCGAAGGGGACGCGCTACGCGAAGCACAGGACGACGCGACCATCGTGGTGCTGCGCGAGCAGGAGGAACTCGGCCTCGACATCCTGACCGACGGCGAGCAGCGCCGCGAGGGATTCATTTTTCACATGTGCCGGACATGGGACGGCGTCGATCTGGTCAACCAGGCCGAGAAGCCGGTCTACCGGCGCCGCAACGCGCCGCGGGTCGTCCCGCGCATCATCGGAAAGATCAAACGGCGTTCGCCCGCGACGGTTGAAGACATTCGTTTTGCCAAGGCGCACACCGCCAAGCCGGTGAAGATGGCGCTCGCCGGCCCGATGACGGTGATCGATTCGGCGCTCAACGAGCACTATGCCGACGAAGCCGAAATGGCGATGGACATCGCCGCCGCCGTCAATGCCGAGCTGCTCGATCTGCAGGCGGCGGGCTGCGATCTGTTCCAGCTCGACGAGCCGGCGATGACCCGCTACCACGAGAAGGTCATGGCTTATGGCGCCGCCGCGCTCGATCGCTGCCTGCAAGGCGTCACTGTGCCGACAATCGTGCACCTCTGCTACGGATATCCCGGTGGCGCCGCGCTCCAGCACAACTACACCTATCCGGAACTGCTCGACCGGCTGATGCAGACCAAGATCGCGGGCTTCACCGTCGAGTTCGCGCGCAGCGATTACGACCCCGCGATCCTCAAGCCTTATCGCGACAAGCTGATCATGTTCGGCTGCATCGATCCTGGAAATACACCGGCGCCGACCGTGGATGCCGTGAAACACCGCGTCGCCGCTGCGCTCGAGCACCTCGATCCAAAGCGGCTGCTGCTGGCGCCCGATTGCGGGCTGATGACCATCGGCCGGCCGCTTGCGCGCGAGAAGCTTGCGGCGATGGTCGCGGCGGCGCGTGACTTGCGGAAGGGACTCTGACTCTAGATTTCGTCGGGGCAGGGATCGACCATCGCCCACAGCTCGGGACCGTTGCGTACCCGTTTCATCTCGGGTGTGAGGCCGCCCTTGCGGCGGATCCAATTCTTCACCGAAGCCGGATAATACGATTCGAGCTCGGCCGTGCCGGTATAGCTCGTCACCTTGACACCGAATGTGTAGGACTTGTCGAAATAGGCGGCGTGGAATCCGAGGCTCGCCCGCGGCGTCACGCAGACCTTTCCGCGCGGAAGTATGCCGAGCACCAGCGTACAGGCCGAATTGCAGATGCCGTCGATGACGACGCGCTCGCCACGATCCCGCAGCTTCGCGTATTTCGCCTTGTATTGCTCGACCAGGCCGCCGAAGTCGCGCGTGATGCGATAGTCCGCGTGCGCAGACGAACTCGTCAGCACGAGCAGGGCCATCAAAAGGAATCGCACGGACAAACCCCCGGGGCGCGCAACGCGCGTGGCATGCATTCTGCCGCGTCCCCGCGGCGGAAATTTGTCCGATTGTTCTCAAGGCTTCCTTGGTAATTCGTTAAGCGTGGTGTCACTTTGCCGCCGCATTTGCTTGCAGTGCAGCAAGGGGCCTGTTGAACTCGTTGATGGGTTGGAAATTCACGTCATTCACCGCCGAGGTCGCGCGCTGAGCGCAGGTCTCCCATGCCGGCTCGACCACGAATTGTTGATCATCCTGTCACGGTCGCGACATGCTCGCAGCCTGTGATGTGCCATGTCCAACACGAGGAGGGAATCATGGGTGTGCTCATGATCCAATGCCCTTCGACCGGACGCGCGGTTTCGACGGGCATCGAAATGCTGGCCATCGAACAGCTTCCGATCGTGATCGCCAAGGCGACCTGTCCCGCCTGCGGCAAGGTTCACGAATGGACAAAAAACGACGCGTGGCTCGCCAACGGCGGACTGCAGTATCGCATTTCGGTCGCGCAATAGCTCCACATCGAAAGATCACGCGCGAAAGCCAAAAAACCCCGCTCCCGCATGGGGCGCGCGTTTACACAAACCCGCGCCCCGGCATTGGGGATCAAGCCTTCGGCTGCGGCACGATGCGGATATAGGGCTTCGGCGACTTCCAGCCCTGTGGATAGGTCTTCTTGGCGTCCTTGTCGGTGACCGAGCCGGCGATGATGACGTCTTCGCCGTTCTTCCAGTTCACAGGCGTCGCGACCTTGTGCTTGGCGGTCATCTGCAGCGAGTCGATTACGCGCAGCACTTCATCGAAGTTGCGGCCGGTGGTCATCGGATAAACGAGGATCAGCTTGACCTTCTTGTCAGGGCCGATGACGAACACGTTGCGTACCGTCTGGTTGTCGGCGGCCGTGCGCTTGGCAGGATCGCCCGAGGCCGAAGCCGGCAGCATGCCGTAGAGCTTCGAGACATTGAAATCAGTGTCGCCGATCATCGGATAGTTCGGGGCGAAACCCTGCGTCTCCTTGATGTCGGCGGCCCAGCCGACATGCCGGTCGACCGGGTCTACTGACAGGCCGATGATCTTCACTCCGCGCCGGTCGAATTCGGGTTTGATCTTGGCCATGTAGCCGAGCTCGGTCGTGCAGACCGGCGTGAAATCCTTCGGGTGGGAGAACAGCACCGCCCATTTGTCGCCGATCCAGTCATGGAATTGGATACGGCCTTCGGTGGTCTCGGCGGTGAAATCCGGGGCCGTATCGCCGATTTGCAGTGCCATGGCACACCTCCCGCGTCGTGATGTGAGTGGGTGAAGTCGTTGATTCCGGCCGGATATAGGGTGATTTTGCCGAGCGGCAACGGTCGGTTCCATGAAAGCATTAATCCTTCTCGGCCGGCAAGGCCGGGAGAGGAATTCGCCTATCAGCCGCGAGCAAGGCGAAAGGATTTTCCCACCCGTTGGCAAGTGAATCTTGCGCATGGGCAACGGCTTACAAGAACGAATTCGACCTTGCTCACGCCTGCGTGAACCTCGAGAGCTTTGCCCGCGCGGCCACGTCCGTCTCGCTGCCCGTTGTGCGCATCGTTGAGGGCGCTTGCCCCAACTTTGCCACGGGCGCGCCGCTTGCCCGTCCAGCTAGCGGATTACGCTTTGAGTCGAACCAAATTGCAGGATCCCGCGACTAACTCCTGTCAGGAACCGGGTGCCGGCTGGACGCGTTGAGTCTTTGCGATTTCTCAAGGCGACCAGGGGCGGACGGTAGACCAGCAGGACCGAGGCGGGAGAGCCCTATGGATCGATCGGAAATCTTGTATCTGCCGGATTTGCGGGCGCTCCGTGCGGCCGTCGCGAATTCGCCGATCGTGGTCGCTCGGAGGGCGCGGCCCGTCCGCCATTTTGCGGACTGGTGCGCACACCATGAGCCTGCCGATCTCGACGCCGTGATCCTGGCTTGGATTGCGTCCCATGTTCCTGCCCGCCGACCCTCGGCGCTATCCTGATCCTTTTTCCCTGGCTGAAATGACCCGCCGGCGCCCTGCGCTTTTGTGTGGGTCCGGCAAGCTGTACGCCGCTGTGGTTCGCGCTAAGCTTGGACCGGCCTCACAGCTGTGGCCCGGCGGGCGATCCGCGTGAAGTCTGGCTGCAACGCTGCTAGACAGAAGCCCTTTTACCGCGCAACACCAGCTCCGGCATGTTCAAACGCATCCTGATCGCCAATCGCGGCGAGATCGCCTGCCGGATCGTCAGGACCGCACGCCGCTTGGGGCTTGAGACGGTCGCGGTCTATTCCGACGTTGACCGTGACGCCCTGCATGTCGCGATGGCGGATCACGCCGAGCATATCGGTCCGCCTCCCGCAGCCGAGAGCTATCTGTCCATTGAGCGCATCGTCGCCGCCTGCAAGCGCAGCGGGGCCGAGGCGGTGCATCCTGGCTACGGCTTCCTTTCCGAACGCGCCGAGTTTCCGCGCGCCTTGGCGAAGGCGGGCATCGCCTTCATCGGCCCGCATCCGGACGCGATCGACGCCATGGGCGACAAAATTGCGGCCAAGCGCGCAGCCGCCGAAGCCTGGGTCTCGACCGTGCCGGGCTTTCACGGCGCTGTCACCGACGAGCGTCACGCGCTCAAGCTCGCGGCCGAGATCGGCTATCCGGTGATGATCAAGGCGGCGGCGGGCGGCGGCGGGCGCGGCTTGCGCATCGCGCGCAACAAGGCAGAATTGTCGGAAGGTTTGGCCCGCGCGCGTTCGGAGGCGAAAAGCGCGTTCGGAGACGAACGCGTGCTGATCGAGAAATACATCGAGAATCCGCGCCACATCGAAATCCAGGTGCTTGGCGACAAGCACGGCAACGTCATTCACCTTGGCGAGCGCGAATGCTCGATTCAGCGGCGCAATCAGAAGGTCGTGGAGGAAGCGCCATCGCCGCTGATCGACGCGGTCACCCGCCGCAAGATGGGCGAACAGGCGGTCGCGCTGGCGAAAGCGGTCGGGTACGACTCGGCGGGCACCGTCGAGTTCGTGGCCGGGCAGGACAAGCAGTTCTATTTCCTCGAGATGAACACGCGGCTCCAGGTCGAGCATCCGGTCACCGAGCTGGTTACTGGCATCGATCTGGTCGAGCAGATGATCCGCGTGGCGGCCGGGGAAAGGCTCGCGATCAAGCAGGATGACGTGAAGCCCGCGGGCTGGGCGATCGAGACGCGCATCTATGCCGAGGACCCCGAACGCAATTTCCTGCCATCGACCGGACGGCTGACGCGCTACCGGCCGCCGGCGGAAGGCGAGGGGGATGGCGCAAGCGTGCGCGTCGATGCCGGAGTCGTCGAGGGCGACGAAATTTCGCTCTTCTACGATCCCCTGATCGCCAAGCTCGTGACTCATGCGCCGACGCGCGCGGTCGCGGTCGCTGCGCAAGCGGATGCACTGGATGCATTCGTCATCGACGGTATCCGCCACAACGTCGCGTTCCTCGCGGCGCTGATGCAGCACCGGCGCTGGCAGATAGGCCGCCTCTCGACCGGCTTCCTTGCGGAAGAATTCCCGGATGGATTCCATTCGCCGCTCCCCAACGGGTCGACGGCGCGCGTGCTCGCTGCGGTCGCGGGTGCGATCGAGCATGTGCTCGATCGACGCAGACGCCGCATCTCGGGTCAGCGCGCCGGCGCAGCGGTGGCGTCGGAGCGGCCACGCATCGTCCGGCTGGGCGAGTGCGAATTCGCGGTCGAGGTGATGCGCGACGGCGATGAATTCCGCGTGCGTCTCGACGGCAAGGGAAAGCGTCACGTCCTGGCATCGTCCTGGCGGCCGGGAGACGCGTTGTGGTTGGGCTCGTTCGACGGCGAACATGCCTGCGTTCAGGTGCGGCCGGTGATCAACGGCTTCGATTTCACGCACCGCGGCGTCGCGATCCGAGCGGCAATATTCAGCGAGCGCGAAGCTGCGGTCGCGCGGCTGATGCCGGCGCGCAAGATGGCGGACGGCGGCAAGGCTGTGCGCTGTCCGATGCCCGGACTGGTGATTACGGTCGCAGTTGCCGAAGGCCAGGAGGTCAAGGCCGGCGAGGCGCTGGCGGTGGTCGAGGCGATGAAGATGGAGAACGTGCTGCGCGCCGAACGCGATGGCGTGGTAGCCCAGGTCCACGTCAAGCCGGGCGACAGCCTTGCCGTCGATGCGGTCATCCTGGAGTTTGCCTGACAACAGTGGAACCGCCCGATTACCTACGGCGTTCATTATGGGCACCCCGGGAGCCCGTTTATGACCGCGCAATTGCAGCCCGCCCAGAAGCAAGATCGCCAGCCCGGCCGCGAGAACGAGATGCGGCCGCTGCCAGACTACGAGCCGAAGTTCCCAGGCGCCGGCAAGCTCAAAGACAAGGTCGCTCTCATCACTGGCGGCGACAGCGGTATCGGGCGCGCGGTCGCGGTCGCGATGGCGCGCGAAGGCGCCAAGATCGCGATCGTCTATCTCGAAGAGCATAAGGATGCCGAGGACACCGTCCGTCTGGTTGCCGAGGAAGGCAGCGAGGCGATCAAGTTTGCGGGCGATGTCGGCGACGAGGAGTTCTGCAACCAGGTGGTCGACGACACCGTAAAGTCCTTTGGCCGTCTCGACATCCTGGTCAACAACGCTGCCGAACAGCACGAGGTCGACGATCCGCTCGATCTCACGGCGCAG
Organism: Xanthobacteraceae bacterium; assembly: GCA_050725815.1. Lineage (GTDB taxonomy): Bacteria > Pseudomonadota > Alphaproteobacteria > Rhizobiales > Xanthobacteraceae > VAZQ01. Next base: position 35,331 of record JBOHIG010000174.1, on the reverse strand, counting down.
CAGATCGAGAAGACCTTCCGCACCAACGTATTCAGCTATTTCTTCCTGACCAAGGCCGCGCTGCGCCATATGCGCAAGGGCGCCAGCATTCTCAACACCACCTCGATCACCGCATTCCGGGGGCACAAGACCCTTCTCGATTACTCCGCGACCAAGGGCGCGATCGTGACGATGACTCGATCCCTGTCCGAGGTGCTGACCGACAAGGGCATCCGGGTCAATGCCGTGGCGCCGGGACCGATCTGGACGCCGCTCATTCCCGCCTCGTTCGACGCGGAAAAGACGGCGCGCCACGGATCGAGCGCGCCGATGGAACGCGCAGGCCAGCCGAACGAGGTCGCGCCCTGCTACGTCTTCCTGGCGAGCGAGGACGCTTCCTACATCAGCGGTCAGGTCTTGCACCCGAACGGCGGCAACGTCGTCGGCTCCTGATCGCACGGTCTTTGGAGGACACGATGGGCCAGAAACCGCGGCAGCCGCCGCAGAACGTGCCGGACTCGCTACCCGAACGCGATCCCGGCACCGACGTCCTGCCCGACGACGTGCGGCGCAGCGATCGCTCACGCCGTGTGCCGCCGGACTCGCTGCCGCCAGCCGAGGACGAAACGTCGCCCGATGGCGGCGTCGCGCAACACCCGGTACACGATTCCGACCAGGAGGATCGCGGTCCGGAAGACTACGAGCGAGCGGCGGTGGAGGAACGCTCGGTCGATTCGATCGCGCGCCGCCGCGGTTGAGACGCTCTGAAAAGCTGCCTTTTCAGATGAAGTCGAACCATGGCCGTGCCACGATGCACGGCGATGGAATCGATCCGTCTTTTCCTGTCTCCCTCCGGCCGAATTTCCCGGAAAGCATTCGTGCTCGGCGCGCTTGCGGTCTATGCGCTGAGCTTCGCGTCGCAATTCCTGCTGGCGGTGCCGATCATGGCGCGCGGCGGATTCGTGATCTTCGTTCTGGTTCAGGGCATCGCCATCTGGTCCTGGTATGCATTGCATGCCAAGCGCCTGCAGGATTGCGGGCGTTCTTCGGCTGCTGCGGTCGCCATCGCCATCCTCTACGCGCTTGCAGTGATCCTCTGCCTGCTGATCATGGCGGCGGCTACGGTGCCGGCCACGTCCGGCGTTGCGGGCGATGCACCGCGCACCAGCATCTTCGAGATTTTCCTGTTCCTCTTCCTGGTCGGCGCCATACTCCGAGAACCGCTGCTTGGCGCGTTCGGATACATCCTCCTCGGCGTACTAGCGCTGGCGCTGCTGCCGTTCGTGATCGCGTTGTCGTTCTCGGTCTGGTTGGCGACGCGGCCCAGCGCGCCGCTGGCGTCATGACCCTGCACTTCGCCTATGGCTCGAATATGAGCAGGGCGCATATGCGCGGCCTGTGTCCAGGCGCAAGCGCGCTTGGGGTCGCCACGCTTGTCGGCTGGCAGTTCACGATCAATCCTGACGGCTATGGTTCGATCGAACGGCGCCCCGGCGGGAAAGTCCTTGGAGCGCTGTGGCGCCTTACGCCGCGCGATGTCGCCGCAGTCGACGCCTATGAACATGTCGCCGCCGGGCTTTACGACCGACGTATCCTGGCGGTGCGGCGCGGCACACGGCGGGAATTTGCGCTGGTCTATATCGCGCGCCGGCGCGGCCGGGGAACGCCGCGCCCGGACTACATCGCGCTTGTGGTTGCGGGAGCCCGCGACTGGCAATTGCCTGAGCGGTATGTTCAATCGCTCCAGCGCTGGTCGCCGTCGGCACGGCCCGGCGCATGGCGAGAGGGGCCGAGGGACGCGCATGGATAGCGAGCCGCCGTTCGTCCGCCGTGTGGTGATCCGCGGTCGTGTGCAGGCGGTCGGCTATCGCGCATGGACGGAGGATACGGCGCTCATCAACGGCGTCGACGGTTGGGTGCGCAATCGCGTGGACGGCACCGTCGAGGCGGTGTTCATGGGGCCGAGGACCAAGGTGGAAGCGATGATCGACGCCTGCCGGCGCGGCCCGCCGAGCGCTCGCGTGGAGAAGCTGGAGATATTTGAGGGCGGCTCCGACGACTTGGCGCTGCGGCGCCCGGGCGAGGGGTTCTCGACCCTGCAGACGACGTGATCCCTCTGCCGGGTTAGCGCACCGGGCCGAACAGCATCTCGAACTCTCGGCGCAGAACGATATCTACTTCGGCCAACGTTACCGCAACATCCAGATCGGCGAGGCTCGTCACCCCGTAGCGCGGATCGGCGACCCCGCAGGGCACGATGCCGGAGAAATGGGTGAGATCCGGTGCGACATTGAGGGACACGCCGTGCAGGCTGACCCAACGCTGCACGCGGATGCCGATGGCGGCGATCTTGTCCTCGTGGCCTTCGCCCTTGTCCGGCCGGCGCACCCAGACGCCGATGCGCTCCGCACGGCGCTCGCCCTCGACGCCGAATGCGGCGAGCGTCCGGATCAGCCATTCCTCCAGCGTGGCGACGAAGCGGCGCACATCCGGCCCGCGCGTCTTGAGGTCGAGCATCGTGTAAGCGACCCGCTGGCCCGGGCCGTGGTAGGTGAACTGGCCGCCGCGGCCGCTGCGATGCACCGGAAATCGCGCCTCGATGAGCTCTTCGGGCCGGGCGCTAGTGCCGGCGGTGTAAAGAGGTGGATGTTCCAGGAGCCAGACCAGTTCCACCACCTCGCCGGTCGCGATCTCGGCGGCCCGCTCGGTCATCGCGGTGACAGCCTCCGGATAGGCCACCGGTTCGGCGCTTGCGCGCCATTCGACCGGGACGCCCACTGAGGCCGAATCGAGCTTTACCGTCAAATCGTTGCGCGCGTTAACCACCCTGTAACCATACCGTGTTGACTGTGGGAACGCAGCTTTCGCACAGGAACACGGAATGCCCACGCTCGACAATGTAGCGCTCGATATCCAGGTGGTGCTCGGCACCACGACCATGCCGATCCATCAGGTCCTGCGACTCGGCCGCGGCGCCATCATCGAGTTGGACGCTTCGGAGGACGACGAGGTCCAGATCCTCGCGAACGCGTTGCCGGTCGCCAAGGGAACCGTGATCGTCAGCGGAAACCGCATCGCGGTCGAAGTCAAGGACCTGCTGCCGCGGCTCGCGGGCATGCGTTGAGCGCGCTGTCCGGGCGGGGGGCAGGCCTTGTTCCCGCTAGACCGATTTGTTACATGGGCGGCGTTGCCTCAACGCGAGGCCTTGCGGCTCGCGTTCATCCTGCGGCCGTGGCGGAATTGGTAGACGCACTAGCTTGAGGTGCTAGCGGGGCGACCCGTGGAGGTTCGAGTCCTCTCGGCCGCACCATTGCTTTCGTGAGATGCCGTTCAGCGCGTCAAGGACGCGACGGATTCAGTCAGCCTTCCCCATACGGTCGCCGGCGCCGAGTTCGACTGCTTCTGCTGCTTCTGCTGCTGTTTGGGAAGCTGGATTTGATGCCCCGAGCGCTGCTTCCCGCTCGGCTTGCTCGCGTCCCGGGTCTTGCTCTTGCTCCGCTTGACCTTGCTGCGCACGCGCTTTTTCGACGGCGTGGCGTCCTTCGAGCGCGCGACGGCAGCCTTGGTTCTGGTCGCGGACGGACGGGCCTTCCGGCGCACGGGACGATTCTTCCACAGACGCAGAACGCGGAAGTTCTCCATCGAGGGCGCCGGCAACAGTTCCGGGCTGGCCGTGTCGGCGTTGGCAACAATGCGCGGCCACGGCGCGCGCGCGGGCAGCGGGATCTCGCGATCGCTGCCGCGCAGCGCCGGCGGCCGTTCCACCAGCGAGACCGGGATGACCGTGCCGGTGTGATCGCCAACGCCGAAGCTGTGCACGCTGGGCGCTTCCAGCACCGGCTCCGGCAGCACCCCGGCGACGGGGATGACGCCCGGCCAGATATCGTCCTTTTGCGGCCGATGCGGACGGCGGACCATCCACTGCTCGGGGGTGGTGGCCGTCGCCACGCGGGTGGGGCCGGCCGGGACGACATGGACGATGCGATAGCCGCGCTGCTTGAGCTCCCGCAGCAGGGTCGGCAGTCCGAGCGCGGTGGCGGGCTGGATGTCGTGGAGCAGCAGAATTCCCTTGCCCTTGGCATCGATCCGCATCAGCGCGCGGCGGACGACTTCGCTGGCCCGGATGCGGGTCCAGTCGTCGGCCATGAAGTCCACGCTCCAGGCCATCATCTTGCGCGACGCGAGATAGTTCTCGACTGCGTCCTGGCGCAGCAGTCCCGGGAAGCGGAAGAACGGCGCCACGGCGGAGGAGGAATCGCCGAGCGCGACGCGCAGCGATTCAAATCCCGCCTCGATCTCCGTGGCGGCCTGTTCGACCGACATCTTGTGGAACGTATAGACGTGGTTCTGGCTGTGGCTGGCGATGGTGTGGCCTTCGGCATGGGTGCGGCGCACGACCTTGGGGAAGGCGCGCGCCATCTTGCCGACCATGAAATAGGTTGCCTTCACGCATTCCTTGGCGAGCGTCTCGAGAATGCGCGTCGAATAGGGCGGGAGCGGGCCGTCATCGAAGGTGATGACGACCTCCTTGTGGTTGAGCGGCAGGGACTCGGCATATTGGAAGCCGCCGAGCCGCGTATGCCGGGCAGGATCGATAACGAGCGTACGGCTGGTGCCGAGCGCGTCCGGATTGCCCGGGCAGGTCTCGGCGATAGCCGGTACGGCGCCGGCAAGTGCAGCCAGCACGCAACCGATCGCAACAACTGTGCGCATACCCCTCAGCAGCCCCTAGTGGACAGGTCCGGCAGAAACAATTTCCGAACCGCGAGACGAGCCCACTGTAACGGGACACTAGGTGCCGGCAACTTAATGGCCAATTAATCCAGGGGATTGGTAAAAATCGGCAGCGCGCTGTGCTTCCTGCGCAACGCTTGGCGAACGCTGCGGCGACAAATCGGCCGGTTTGGAAAGCAGCACGCCAACGGGCGCGGCGAATTCCCGGTTATGCCCGCGCGAGCAACGCGTGCGTCCTGTGGTTAATTGCCACCCGGAGTGCCGCGGCGTACAAGCACGAGGTTCTCGAAACATCCATCGCTGCAAGGCTCGGCATGCTCGACGAAAAGGACGGCGCCGCGGCGGCGCATCCCCTCGCGTTGCGGGGCGGGGATGGAATGCTGCGCGAGGAATATGTCGTTCGCGTTGCCGATGCGATTGAGCGGGGCGACGCCGCCTCGCTCCGTGTGCTGGTCGGCGACCTGCACGAGGCCGATGCCGGGGCGCTGCTCGAAGCGCTCGATCCGGAGCTGCGGCCGCGCCTCATCGCGTTGATGGGCGCCGACTTCGACTTCACGGTGCTGACCGAGGTCGATGATACGGTCCGCGAGGAAATCCTTGAGGAATTGTCCCCCAAGACGGTCGCCGAAGGGGTCCGCGATCTCGATTCCGACGATGCAGTGGCGATCCTGGAGGATCTGCCGCGTGAGGAGCAGGCGGAAATCCTCGAACAGCTTCCCGTGCCGGAGCGCGTCGCGCTCAAGCGCAGCCTCGACTATCCGGAAAATTCCGCCGGCCGGCGGATGCAGGACGAGTTCATCGCGGTGGAGCCGGATTGGACCGTCGGGCAGGCCATTGACTACATGCGCGAGACGCCGGACCTGCCGGAGCGATTCTGGGAGCTTTACGTCGTGGATCTCGATCGCCGCCTCAAGGGCGTGGCGGCGCTCGACCGACTGTTGCGGACCAAGCGTCCGGTCCCGATCGCCGACCTGGTCGAGGAAGATTTGCGGACGGTCCGGGCAACCGACGATCAGGAGGAGGTCGCGCGCCTGTTCGAGCGCTACGACCTGGTCTCGGCGCCGGTGATCGACGCCGACGGGCGGCTGGTCGGCGTCATCACCTTCGACGACATCGTCGACGTGATCGAGGAAGAGGCGGAAGAGGACATCAAGGCGCTCGGCGGCGTCAGCGGCGAGGAAGAGCTCTCGGATTCGGTCTGGACGATCGCCAAGAGCCGCTTTCCCTGGCTGCTTGCCAACCTGTTCTGCGTCCTGATCTCGGTCTGGGTCATCAGCCGGTTCGAGGGCTCGATCGCCAAGATGGTCGCGCTGGCCGTGCTGATGCCGGTGGTGGCGAGCATGGGCGGCAATGCCGGCACCCAGACCATGACGGTGGCGGTGCGCGCGCTCGCCACGCGCGAGCTGTCGAGCGTCAATGCCGGCCGCATCATCCGCCGCGAATTGATGGTTGGACTGCTCAACGGGCTGGCATTCGCCGTGATCGTGGGAACGATCGCGACCCTTTGGTTCGACATTATCGATCTCGGCCTGGTGATCGCGCTGGCGATGGTGACCGTGCTCACGGTTGCAGGGCTGGGAGGAATTCTGATCCCCTTGACGCTGACCCGCCTCGGGGTCGATCCGGCCGTCTCGTCCGGCCCCTTTGTGACCACCGTGACCGACGTGGTCGCCTTCTTTGCGTTTCTTGGTATCGCCACGCTCTGGTTCGATCTGCGCTGATCGGCCAATGGCCGAGCTAAATGCAGCCCTCGCACGTAAATTCCAGCAGCCGCTCGGGGATTCACCGCTTCTTCACCATCCATCGCTAATTCTGGCTTAGGCAAGTACCTGTAACGCGTGGATTTTGCCGGAGAATCCGGTGCATTTGGGTGATGATGGCGCGACGCACCGGCGCACCTGGTGGTCGCGAGCGGTTGGTGCCTTTCCGGGGCTCGCCGTCCGCCCCCCCGGACGAGTGGCACGCGCAGAGCCCGCGGTCCTGTGGTTTATGGGACCGCTTGCGCTGCTTGTGGTGGCCGCGACGATCGTCTGCGGCATCCTCGGCTTTGTGCTGGCGCGGCATTCCGACGACGAGCAGGACGCCGCCAATCGGCAGGCGCTGCGCAACGCTGTTGAGTCGTTGCAGAGGGTCTCGCCGGACCTCTCGCGAGTCGACCCCGATCTCATCCGCATCCTGGAGCGCGCGTCCGGACTCAAGGACTTGCGCTTCGACGCTGATCCGCCCGCCACCGGTCGCGAAGTCCAATCCCTGATCGACGCCAGGGGACGCATTGTCGGCTGGTTCAGTTGGGAGCAGCAGCGACGGGCGACCGCGACGATGTACCGGTTGCTGCCGCTGGCGGCCATCATCGCGGTCGGGCTCTTCGGCTTTGCGATCATCGCGTCTTGGCAGCTTCGCCGTCTCGGAACGCAACTCGCCAAGAGCACGCGCGAGGTGCGTAAGCTCGCCTTTAAAGACGCGATCACCGGCCTGCCAAATCTGCACAGCTTGCGCGAATTCCTCGACCGATCGCTCGCGCTGCGAAAGCCCGAGGAAGGTCTTGCGTTTGCGCTGGTCGATCTCGGCGGCCTCGACGATACCAAGGACGCCGTCGGCGAAGCCGGCGAGGACGAGGTGCTGATCTCGATCGCCAACCGCCTGCGCGAGGCGGTCCCCGAACGGGTGCTGATTGCGCGACTGCGCGGTGACAAGTTCGGCCTGGTCATGCCTTCGACCGACGAGGCTATGGCGGTCGAAGTGGCCGAAGCGGTGCGCGACGCCATCTCGCGCGCCATGTGGGTCAACCAGGTCGTCCAGGTCAGCGCCAATGTCGGGATCGCGATGGCGCCGCGCGACGGCGTCGTGCGCGAGGAGATCACCCGCCGCGCCGATCTGGCGCTGCGCGTCGCGCGGCGGCGGGGGCGGGGCATGGTGATTTCGTTCTCGCCCGAAATGGAGACCGATTTCGACGATCGCCGCTTCATCAAGCGCGAGTTGGCGCGCGCGCTGGTGTCGCGGGCGTTCGAGGTCCACTACCAGCCGATCGTGAAGGCCGATGGCGGCGCCATCGTTGGGGTCGAGGCGTTGCTGCGTTGGAACCATCCGAGCCGCGGCTTCATCGCGCCCAATGTGTTCGTCCGGGTGGCGGAGGAGGCCGGGCTGATGGATCAGCTCGGCGAATTCGTGTTGCGGCGGGCCCTATCGGACGCTTCGCGCTGGCCGCAGCTCTATGTCGCCGTGAACCTGTCACCGGTACAGGTGCGCGACCGCCGTTTCGTTGACTTGGTTTCGGCAGTGCTAGCGGAAACCAAGACCGATCCTGCCCGCGTGGTGCTCGAGGTTACGGAAGGCATCCTGATCGACGACCCGCTGACCGCCAAGGCGCGGCTCGAGGACCTGCGTGCTCTTGGCGTGCGGCTGGCGCTCGACGATTTCGGGTCGGGCTATTCGAGCCTCGGCTATCTCCAGCAGCTTCCTTTCGACAAGCTCAAGATCGACCGGGGTTTCGTCGCCGCGCTCGACCGTTCGGCAAATACTGGCGTGATAATCCAGGCCATTGTCGCGCTCGGGCGCGCGCTCGGGATGAGCGTGCTGATCGAGGGCGTGGAGACGGAGGAGCAGCGGGTGCTGTTGCGACTGGCGGGGTGCAACGAGATGCAGGGCTATCTGTTCGCGCGGCCGGCTCCGCTTGAGGAGGTCGACCGCCTGCTGGGGCAGCAGGCCGCGGCGCCCCAGTTGCCGGTGGAACGGTCTGCATAGGTCTTTGGCTTAGGCAGCCGATGGCCGACAGTGCGGCGGACGACCGGAATGGACATGTTAAATCCTTGGCCGACCGCAGGGAATCACATAGGCCTATGGGTGTCATGATGCGGGTCAGACTCAAGGCCGACGGCCGGATCGTCGAAATCCTCCCCGATGGCAGCGAGCGGGCGCTCACGGCGGCGGCCGGCAACGGTGCCAGTGACGGCGGCGATGCCGCCCATGACCGCGGCGATGCCGCCCATGACCGCGGCGATGCCGCCTATGCCAAGGGCGTGCGCGCCCAGACCAAGCTGACGCAGGCCGAGTTCGCCACCCGCATCGGCGTGCCGATCGAGACAGTGAGGAACTGGGAGCAGGGGAAACGCTCGCCGCGCGGACCGGCGCGCGCGCTGCTCAAGCTGATCGAGAAGGCCCCCCAGGTCGCGTTCGCCGTCCTTGGCCCCGAGAAGCCGCAATTTTGAGCCGGGCGAAAGCCTCCGGCTGGACTCGACACCACACGCCCCGCCTGTGACATAATCGGCGGGCCGCCGCGTCGGTTGCGGGGCATGCTTTCATTTCGTGTCATCCATTCACGAGCGAGCGAGAAATCATGCAAGTCGTTGAAGCCAAAGGTGCCCGCATTCCCGCCATCGGACTTGGCACAATGACCCTGAAGGAACAGGCGTGTATCGATGCGGTGAAGGCCGCGTTGAAACTCGGCTACCGGCACCTGGACACGGCCGAGCGCTACGGCAACGAGGAGTGGGTCGGCGAGGGTTTGCGGCAGGGCCTGGCCGAGACCGGCCTCAAGCGCGAGGATGTGTTCGTCACCACCAAAGTCTATTGGGACAAGCTTGCGCCCGGCGACTTCGAGAAATCGGTCGCGGAAAGCCTTGAGAAGCTCAAGCTCCCCTGGGTGGACCTGCTGCTGATCCACTGGAACAACCCGAAGGTGCCGCTGTCGGACAGCATCGCCGCACTGTGCAACGCAAAGAAAAAGGGGCAGGCCAAGCATGTCGGGGTGGCGAATTTCACGAGCGCCATGCTGGACGAGGCCGTCGAGCTATCGAGCGAGCCGCTGGTGACCAACCAGATCGAAGTGCATCCCTTCCTCGATCAGAGCAAGGTGCTGGCCGCCTGCAAGAAGCACGGCATATCGGTGACCGCCTACTGCCCGATCGCGCGTGGCAAGGTGCCGGACAACGAGGTGCTCGAACGGATCGGAAAGGCGCACGGCAAGAGCTCGACGCAGGTCGCGCTGCGCTATTTGGTGCAGCAGGGCATCATCCCGATCCCGCGCACGGCCAATCCGGCGCACCTCGCCGACAACCTCGCGGTGACCGAATTCAAGCTCAGCGACGCTGAGATGGCGGAGATCGCCACGCTCAAGAAGTCCGACGGCCGCGTGGTCAACCCAGCCCACGCGCCGCAATGGGATGCCTGAGCGGCGGCGCGTTCTCAGGAAAACAGCCGCCCGAGCCGCGGGTCGGCCGGCACGTGCGTGCCGAGCCTGCGCAGCGCGTCCCACATCACGGCCTGGTTACTGGTGATCGCCGGCACAGCGAGGATGCTTTCGAACTCGGGGATCGACTCCATGCAGCGCACATTCGCGCCGCTGAACACCACGGCGTCGGCGCGCGGCTTCTCCCGCGCCACGCCGCGCGCGGCCTCGATCCAGAACTCCGGCGGCGTGGAGGCCAGCCGGTTGCTGTTCGCGAGATCGAAGTGCCGCGCGCCCGCGATCTCGATCCCGGCGGCGTCGAAATAGCGGCGTTCCTTCTCGGCATTGGCCTCGTCATAGGGCGTCACCAGCCCGATCCGCCGGGCGCCGAGCGCACGCAATGCCGCGATGATCGCGGACGCGGTGGCGGTGGCAGCGACGCCCGTGTTCTCCGCGATCGCCGCCATGATCTGCGGCTCGCCCGTGGGGCCGGCGTCGAGGGCGATTGCGGTGCAGTGGAAGGCGATGACCTCGCATTTCGCATCGGCGAGCGAGAGCGCGGCCTCCGCGATCCGCGGCAGCAGGTCGGGGAGCGGCAGCCGATGCGCGCCGGTCATCCGCAGCCGAGCGAAATGCGCCAGCGTCCCGTCCGGCAGGTAGCGGTGATATTCCGGCTCGGTGAGCTGGTTAGACGAGGGGATGATGAGGCCGATGCGCTTGGTCATGTCGCTGGTCCGGGCTCCCCGGATGGGTCGCTGGCGGCGCCGCGCTATTTCGGCGCCTTCGAGGCTTCGAGCAGCCGCTTGACGATCGCGGGCGGGGTCGCATGCGCGCGGCGGATCATGGCTTCCATCCGCTCGCCGGCGACCGGGTTGATCGCGATGCGCTGCTTGGCGGCATCGGCCCGCGTTGCCGGGTCGTCGAGGGCGGCGACCATCGCCTTGCGCAGCGCGGCCACGCGCGCGGGCGGAATGCCCGGCGGGCCGAAGAACGGATAGCCCATTTCGTAGGTGGCGAATTTCAGCTCCAGCACCCGCCGGGCCTCCGGCGTCTTGGCGAAGTCGAGGATCAGGGGGACCGAAGCGAGAATGTCGCGGTTCTTTTCGAGGCCCATCTGGTAGAGGATGCTGATCGTGCCGTCGGTGACCCATTTCGGATTGCGCTGCTTGAGCGCGGGCCAGCTAAGCTGTGCGCGGCCCTGGCTTTCGCCGCGGATCATCGCGAGGTCAAGCTCGGTGCCGCCCCCATAGCCCAGCACCACCTTGAACTTGAAGCCCAAGATGTTGCGTATGACATAGGCATCTGTCGCGCTGCCGGAGGTCACGCCGGCCGCGGCCACGATCAATTCGTGGACCAGCAGGTCTTCCGCCTTGCGGACAGGCGTCGCGGCATTCCACGCCACCGCGACGGCCGAGAAGTTCACCGGGCCGCCGATCCAATTGTACCGCACGGCGTCGAATTTCACGTTCGGGCCGCCGAACAGGAGTTCGAACGGAAACTGCACCACCGAGCCGAGCTCGGTACCGTCCTTGGCCGCGATGTTGTAGAGATAATTGTAAAGCGTCAGCCCGCCGCCGCCGGTCATGTTCCTGACGATGACCGACGGCTGGCCGGGAATGTGACGCGAGAGGTTGCGCGCAAGCGTACGGCTCGCAAGGTCGATGCCGCTGCCGGGGCTCGACGCGACGTTTATGATAAGGGTCCTGCCGCGGTAGAAATCGGCGATAGGGTCGGCCTGCGCCGCCACAGGGCCGCCCACCGGCGAGACCAGACCGAGGACGAGCAGCGCGGCCGCGAGAATGCCGGGAGAATGGCGGTGATGGTCCATGATCTGTTTCCTCGGGTGCTTCCTCCCGCGCAGATTGCGCGAGGGCGGCGGGACGGTTCGTCAACGGCCGCGCGGGCCGTGGGCGTGCTGGGGCAACATGGCATAGATTGAACACACACGTCCCTGACTTGAGAGCGCAGCCATGACCCCTACGGTCGAAGCCAAAGGCGCGAAGATCCCGCTGGTCGGTCTCGGCACCTGGGATTTGCGCGGGCGTACCTGCGCACGCGTGGTCGAGCAGGCGCTGCGGTTCGGCTATCGGCACATCGACACCGCCGAGATGTACGACAACGAGCGCGAAGTGGGCGAGGGGCTGCGCGCCTCCGGCGTTGCCCGGGACGAAATCTTTGTCGTCACCAAGGTATGGCCGACGCACTTCGCACCCCGTGAGTTGTTGCGGGCCGCCAAGGAGAGCATGGTGAGGCTGCGCCTCGCCGGCGTCGACCTCCTGCTGCTGCATTGGCCGAACCCGCAGATTCCGTTGTCGGAGACGATCGGCGCGCTCTGCATGGCCAAGGAGGCGGGGCTCGCGCGCCATATCGGCATTTCGAACTTCAACGTTGCGCTGGTCGAGGAGGCGACCAAGCTCGCGACCGAGCCATTGGTATGCAATCAGTTCGAGATGCACCCGTTTCTCGATCAGTCCAAGCTGGTCGCCGCCTGCCGGACGCATGGCTTGGCGGTGGTCGCCTATAGTCCGATCGCCCGCGGCAACGCCAAGAACGACGCCGTCCTCGCCGGCATCGGCAAGGCGCATGGCAAGACCGCCGCACAAGTGTGCCTGCGCTATCTGGTGCAGCAGGACGTCGCCGTCATTCCGCGCACCAGCAAGATCGAGCGACTGGAGGAGAACATCTCCATCTTCGATTTCGAGCTGTCTGACGCCGAGATGGCGGAGGTCGCCGGCCTGGCGCACCGCGGCGGCCGCATCGTCGACTGGTCGTTCTCCGGACAGCCCAAATGGGATTGATCCCCCGCATCGGCGTTGTAGCCCGGATGAGCCATAAGCGCGTGTACGCGCGTCTTCGACGCGCCATAAGCGCGTACGCGCGTCTTCGACGCGCCATAAGCGCGTACGCGCGTCTTCGACGCGCTATGGCGAAATCCGGGATCGGCAATGCCGGTTCGCGATGCTGCACCCGCATGTCGCTGCGCTCATGCGGGCTACGCTTGCTCGGGGTGTTGGCGTGACTCCCGACACCGCGCTGGTGCTGTTCTCCGGCGGGCAGGATTCCACGGTGTGCCTGGCCTGGGCGCTGGAGCGCTTCGCGCGCGTCGAGACGATCGGGTTCGACTACCGGCAGCGCCACCGGGCCGAGCTGGAGGTGCGGCCGCGCATCCGCGAGCGCATTGCTGCGCTGAGGCCGGATTGGGCCGGGCGGCTCGGCGACGATCACGTGATCGCGCTCGATGCGCTCGCCGCCATCTCCGAGACCGCGCTCACCCGCGACGTCGCCATCGAGGTCGCCGACAACGGCTTGCCGACGACCTTCGTGCCCGGCCGCAACCTCGTGTTCTTTGCGTTTGCCGGCGCACTCGCCTATCGCCGCGGGGCAAGGCATCTCGTCGCCGGCATGTGCGAGACCGACTATTCCGGCTATCCCGACTGCCGGGACGACACGATCAAGGCGATGCAGGTCGCGCTGTCGCTCGGAATGGACCGGCGCGTCGTCGTCCATACCCCGCTGATGTGGATCGACAAAGCGGCGACCTTTGCGCTCGCGCAGGCGATCGGCGGCGATGCCTTCGTCGGCCTTCTGGTCGAGGACACCCACACCTGCTATCTCGGCGACCGCACGCGCCGCCACGACTGGGGCTTTGGCTGCGGCACGTGCCCCGCCTGCAAGCTGCGGGCGGACGGATTTGCGAAGTGGAAGGCCGAGCGGACATGACGACGGACGACCGGATCGAGGCGAGGCGGCGGCGCGAGGGCATCGTGTTCCTCGTCCTGTTCGCGCTCACCATTCCGGTGGCGAACTGGATGATCGGTAACGTTGGAACCAAGTGCGTGCCGAACGGTCCGTGCCTGATCCCGGTCGCTCCCGGCCTGCTGGCCCCCTCGGGCGTCACCATGATCGGAATCGCGCTGGTGTTGCGCGATCTCGTGCAGCGCCGGCTCGGGGTTGGCGTCGCCGCCGGCGCCATCCTTGCCGGCGCCATGCTCTCGGCCTTTGTCGCGCCGCCGGCGCTGGTGATCGCTTCGGCGGTCGCGTTTCTGCTGTCCGAATTCGCCGATCTTGCGGTCTACACGCCGCTTGCCCGCCGCCGGCTGATTGCGGCGGTGGTCGTGTCGAGCGTCGTCGGCCTCGTGGTCGACTCGATCGTGTTCCTGTGGCTCGCTTTCGGCTCGCTCGATTTCCTGGCCGGACAGATCGTCGGCAAGGCCTGGATGGTGCTGCTGTCGATTCCCTTCGTCGCCTGGCTGCGCCGTCGCGACGCGCGGGCCGGCATGGCGGCCTGAACGGAGTTTGCATGACCGCCGCGCACTACGAAAAGCTCCGCCACGTCACCACCGGCACCATCACCACGGTGCTCTTGAAGAAAGGCATCCGGCGCTGCTGGATGCACGGGCCGATGCCGCTCGAAGGCTCGGGCCGGCGCATCATCGGGCCGGCCTTTACCATGCGCTTCATCCCGGTGCGCGAGGACCTTGCGACGCCGGAAAGCTGGGCGAAGCCGATCTCGACCCGCGGTGCTATCGAGGACATGCCGGAAGGCTGCATCGCGGTCGCCGACGCCATGGGCGTAGCCACCGCCGGTATCTTCGGCGACATCCTCACCATGCGGATGATGAAGCGCAACGTCGCGGCGCTGGTGACCGACGGCGTCATCCGCGACAAGGCCGGCGTGCTGGCGTCGAAGCTGCCGGTGTGGTGCGCGGGGGTGGCGGCGCCCGCCTCGGTCAACGGGCTCACATTCGTGGGCTGGAACGAGCCGATCGCCTGCGGCGGCTGCGCGATCTTCCCTGGCGACACCATCGTCTGCGACGACGACGGCGCCGTGGTGATCCCGCAGGACCTGCTCGCCTTCGTGGCCGAGGCGGGCGCCGAGCACGAGCGCATGGAAACCTATATCGTGAGCGAGGTCGAGAAGGGCGCGAAGCTGCCGGGCCTCTATCCGATGAACGAGGAGGCCAGGGCGCGTTACGAGACCTGGAAGAAGCAAAGCTGAACCTCATCAGGTCTTGCCGGCATGTTCTTCTATGCCTCAAAAATCCTCGGGTTCTTCGCGATCCCGTCCAACTTCGTGATCCTGATCGGAATTCTTGGCGCGCTGCTGCTGCGGACCCGGTTCTCGCGCATGGGCTGGGGGCTCGCCATCGGCAGCCTCGTGCTGCTGGCGGTGATGGGGCTGTCGCCCATCGGCAATGCCTTGATCGTTCCGCTCGAGCAGCGCTTCCCGGTCTGGGATGAGCGCCAAGGGCCGCCGCACGGGATCGTCGTGCTCGGGGGTGCGCTGAGCCCCGAAGTCTCGCACGCGCGCAACGACGTCGCCCTCAACGAGGCTGCGGAACGCATGACGGCCGTGGTTGTGCTGGCGCGCCGCTTCCCCAACGCGCGGATCATTTTCTCCGGCGGATCGAGCGCCTTGCTCCCGCAGGCGACCGAAGCCGAATTCGCATTGCGCATGCTGGAACGGCTGGGGCTCCCGCCCGGACGCGTCATCGCGGAGGACAAGTCCCGCAACACGGTCGAGAACGCGCGCTTCTCGAAAGAGGTCGCAAAGCCACAGCCCGGCGAGCGGTGGTTGCTTGTCACCTCGGCCTATCATCTGCCGCGCGCGATCGGCGCCTTTCGCAAGGCGGGCTTTCCGGTCGAAGCCCATCCTGTGGACTGGCGCACGCGCGGGGCACGCGACGTGCTGCGGCCGTTTCCGACGCTCGGCGATGGGTTGCGCCGCACCGATACGGCGGTGCGCGAATGGGTCGGCCTCCTGATGTACCGGCTCACCGGCCGGTCGGACGAGCTGTTTCCCGGCCCGCGCCGCTAGTGCCGCCGACTGTTGCCCGAACGCGACGCCCGTCATGCAATTCGCCGTCGGCGGCGGTTATCGGGTTGTCGCGAAAGCCTGCGGCACGCTACCAATATTGCGGTATCATTGTGTCGTTCGCCGATTCGACGCCAAGCATCGGTGGGCGAAGGCGGCCGGCGCGTCCGCGCGTCGATCGCAGGCTGGGGAATTTGACGATGATGCGCTCACTTCGAGCAGCCGGGTCGAGGGCCTATCAGGGCTTCGATCCGTCGGCGATCACCCGAGGTCTCGGCATTACGGCGACGGTGCTGGCGACGGCGGCGATCGTGCTGCTGGCCGCGTTCGTCGCCGTGGCGATGGGCCTGACCTGAAGCCATGATCCCGATCAAGGCGGCCCGGCGACGGCGCTGAGCGAGTCGGAGGCGAATTGCCGCCGCCAGATCACGATGACGACCGCCGCTGTCGTCGCCATGAATACGATCGGCCCCGCAAACCACCCGAGATAACCGAGCGCAAAGAAGAACGCCCGCTGGCCGCGGTTGAATTGCAGGCCGGCGGTCGTGAACAGCCGCGCGGTGCGCAGCACGTGCGCCTCGGCCTCCGGCGTATCCTTGTCCTGCGGCATCGGCGTCGCGCCGAGCAGGATCGAAACGTAGTTGTAGAGCCGGTACGACCAGGCGAACTTGAAGAAGGCATAGACGAACACGATGGTGAGCCCGATCGTCTTGACCTCCCACAATCCACGCGATGTCTGGATGCCGAATGGAAGCTGAGCGGCGATTGCGATCATCTCGTCGCTTGAGCGCAGGATGGTCAGCGCGCCGCCGATCGCGAACAGCGAGGTGGTCGCAAAGAACGCGGTGCCGTTTTGCAGCGCCGCCATGATCTGCATGTCGACCATGCGCTGCTCGCGCGCGAGCATGCGGCGCATCCAGATTTCCCGGTAGGCGTTCATGCGCGCGTTGAGGCCATCGCGGCCGTGACGCGTCAGCTCGACCACATAGGCATAGCCGCCCCAAGCCACGATGAAGACGACGAGTGCGACCACGTCGAGAATTGAAAATAGCGGCATCGGCGATTCCCTAGTGTCCCGAACCCGAAGTCCGCTTCAATCTGCGGCTTGCTCGTGAGCGGACTTCGGATTCGAAGGACACTAGCAAATCTATGGATCTAGTGTGGTTTGGTTCGGACATCCGCTTAAAGAGGGTGCGGCGACAATGAAGCGGATTTCCGAACCGCCACTAGCTCGATCGATGCTGCCACTCGGCTTTGGATGGGGCAATGTGATAGTCAAAGGCCATGGTCCCCAGGCTCATCATCGGCAACAAGAACTATTCCTCCTGGTCGTTGCGTCCCTGGATCGCGATGAAGGTCGCCGGCATTGCGTTCGACGAGGAGGTGATCTCGCTCGACGCCGCCGACTTCAAGGCGCGCGTCGGACGGGTGTCCGGAACCGGCAAGGTGCCGGCGCTCGCAGATGGCGACATCCACGTCTGGGAGTCGCTCGCGATCCTCGACTATCTCGCCGAGAAGTATCCGCATGCCGGCTTATGGCCGGCGGAGCTCCAGGCGCGCGCGCATGCCCGCGCAATCGCCGCCGAGATGCATGCGGGCTTCGCTGCGCTGCGCCGCTCTTGCCCGATGAATATGTGGCGGACACCGACGCGGCTGGCACTGACGGCAGAGGTAGCCGCCGACGTTGCGCGCATCGAGGCGCTCTGGACAGATTGTCGCACGCGCTTCGGTCGGGGAGGCCCGTTCCTGTTCGGCGCCTTTGGCGCGGCCGACGCCATGTACGCTCCGCTCGTGTCCCGGTTTCACACCTATGTGATCGACGTCGGACCGACCGCGCGCGCCTATATGGACGCGACCATGAACCTGCCGGCATGGGCGGAATGGCGCGAAGCGGCGCTCAAGGAGCCTTGGGTGCTGCCCCGCAACGAGCCGGATTGGCCGCTGGTCCCGCGTGACTAGCCGCCGCACGCGGTTAAGCATCTCGGCCAAAAAAATGCCGCGGACCTGTATTGATTTCTATGCCGGGGACGAAAAATATTCGCGCCGCCCGATGCACCCTTTAACTTGCGGTGCCGCGAGCGGGGTCTTACAAGCAGGCTAACTTACCTTATCGCCCGGGAGCTAACACTATGCGATATCGCGTTATCGCGCTGTTTGCGCTTGTCTTCGCCGTATTGTGCGTCGCGCCGCCTGCCGGCGCCCAGGATGCCAAGCATGACGTCAAGGGGCTGTTCCTGCTGACCGACTATCCGGCGGTCAGCGTCCGTCCAGGCACGACCTCGACGATCAATATGCGGCTGCAGAACTACGCGCTGCCGCCCGAGCGCCTTGCGCTTTCGGTCGGAGGCGTGCCGCAGGGCTGGACCGCGACCCTCGTCGGCGGCGGCCAACCGATCGGCGCGGTGCTGCCGGCCACCAATTCCAGCGTCTCGCTCGAGCTTCGCCTGGATGTTCCGAAGGACGCCAAGCTCGGCGCCACCAACCTGACCGTCACGGCCAAAGGCGCCACCACTACCGTCACGCTACCGGTCGCGGTCACGCTGGTGAAAGACCTGCCGGCGAAGCTCACGCTCAATCCGCAGTTGCCCGATCTGCGCGGAACGTCGAAGTCGACCTTCGAATACATCCTCTCGATCAAGAACGAGAGCGGCAAGAAGGTGGTGGTCAGCCTATCGGCGGAGGCGCCGCAGAACTTCGATGCGACCTTCACCGAGCAATATGGCAGCCAGGAGCTCAACGCCCTCCCGCTCGATCCCAATCAGTCGAAGGAAGTCAAGCTGAAGGTGCGGCCGCCCAGCACCGTGAGTGCCGGCCAATACAAGGTCACCGCCAAGGCGACCGCCGAGGACGCGACGGTCACGAGCGTTCTCGGACTCGACATCACCGGCCAGCCCAAGCTCGAAATCGCCGGCCGCGAGGGCCTGCTCAGCGCGCGCGCCTCCGCCGGCGTCGAGACCTCGATCCCGGTCATCGTCGCCAATACCGGCACCGCGCCAGCGGAAGGCGTCGAGCTGTCCGGCTCCGGCCCCAGCGGCTGGAAGATCGAGTTCAACCCGAAGACGATCGACCGCATTCCGCCGAACGAGACCAAGGAGGTGCAGGCACTGGTCACGCCCACCGCCAAGGCGGTCGCCGGCGACTACGTCACGACCCTGCGTGCGTCGGCGCGCGGCGAGCAGGCTTCGCAGAGTTTCCGCGTGGCGGTAACGACCTCGACCATGTGGGGGATCGTGGGCGCCGGGCTCATCGGCGTCGCCCTCCTGGTCATGGTGGGTGCGGTCGCAAGGTTCGGCCGGCGATGAGCGGGAACGTCATCGAGGCGCAAAATCTCGTCAAGCGCTACGACGGGACGGCGGTTGTCAAAGGCGTTTCGTTTGCGGTCGCGCCGGCCGAGATATTCGGGCTGCTCGGTCCGAACGGCGCCGGCAAGACCACCACCATCCTGATGTTGCTCGGCCTGAGCGACATCACGGAAGGGCAGGCGCGGGTGCTCGGCTACGATCCGGTGCGCGAGCCGCTGCAGGTCAAGCGGCGGGTCGGCTATTTGCCGGATGCGGTCGGCTTCTATGACAACCTGACCGCGGCCGACAATCTGCGCTACACCGGACGGCTGATCGGGCTCGAGCGCGACGAGCGCGAGGCCAAGATCGCCGCGGCGCTCGATCATGTCGGGCTGCACGACGTGACCGACCGCCGGGTGGAGACGTTCTCGCGTGGCATGCGGCAGCGGCTCGGCCTCGCCGAGATCCTGATGAAGGACGCCGAGATCGCGATTCTCGACGAGCCAACCTCGGGCCTCGATCCGCAGGCCACCCTCGAGCTGCTCGAGATCATCCGCAACCTCAAGAACCACAATGTCAGTGTGCTGCTGTCTTCGCACCTGCTCGACCGCGTGCAGAGCGTTTGCGACCGCGTGGCGCTGTTCAACGAGGGCAACATCGTGCTCATGGGTACGGTCGGCGAGCTTGGCCGGCAGGTGTTGGGCGGCGGCTTCAACGTGGAGGTCGAAGCCGAAGGCACAGGACTCGCCGAGCGGCTGCGGAACGTCCCCGGCGTCACCGGCGTCGAGGTGAGCGGGCCGAACCGATGGCGGCTGATGACGGATCGTGACGTGCGGCCGGAGGCGGCCGCCGCCGTGGTGGCGGCGAACGGCCGGCTGTTGCGGCTTTCGGTCGAGGAGCCGAGCCTGGAAACGATCTACACGCAGTATTTCCAGAACACCCAGCAGGTAGGAGAGCGGCATGCGGCGTGAAGGCTCTGCCCTGCACGGCGTTGGCGTCGTGATGTTGAAGGAGCTCAGCGACCACGTGACCAGCGTGCGCATGCGCGTGATCGAGTGGCTCGTGGTGCTGGTCGCGTTGGTCGCGCTCTATTTCGCGATCCAGCAGATCAGGGATGTGACCGCGGAGGACCAGTTCCTGTTCCTGCGCCTGTTCACGACCTCGCGCGAGCCGCTGCCGTCGTTTGTGACGTTCCTGACCTTCCTGGTGCCGCTGATCGCGATCGGACTGGGGTTCGACGCGGTCAATGGCGAGCACAACCGGCGTACGCTCTCGCGCATCCTGGCGCAGCCGATCTACCGCGATGCGCTGCTGTTCGGGAAATTCCTGGCCGGCCTGTTCACGCTCTCGATCAGCCTGATCGCGCTCTGGCTGCTGGTGATCGGCCTGGGTCTGTTGCTGCTGGGCGTCCCGCCCAATGCCGAAGAGATGCTGCGTGCCGTCATCTTCCTCTTCATCGTGATCGCCTATGGGGCCGTGTGGCTTGCGCTGGCGATCCTGTTCTCCGTGGTGTTCCGCTCCACGGCGAGCGCGGCGCTGGTCACGCTTGGGCTCTGGCTGTTCCTGACCTTGATCTGGCCCGGGCTCTCGCAGGCGCTTGCGACCGGATTGTTGACGGGCGCGAGCGAGGAGACGGTGATCCTGTCGGCGCAGATGCTCTCGCGGATATCGCCCGGGGTTCTGTTCAGCGAGGCCTATCTCGCGATCCTCAATCCGTCGACGCGCTCGCTCGGGCCGATCTATCTGAGCCAGCTCCAGGGCGCCGTCATCGGTGCGCCGCTGCCGCTCTCGGAAAGTCTCCTGATCGCTTGGCCGCAGATCGTGGGTCTTGTGGCGGGCACGATCCTGCTGTTCGTCGCGGGCTACATCACGTTCCAGCGGCAGGAGGTGCGCGCGTAGGCCGTGCGTGCCCCCTGATCGGGTCGCGCGCTGACGCCCAAGTTCAGGGAACGCCTGATGAAACAGCGCACGACGTCACAATTCAGGCCGCGGCTGGCAGCAGCCGCGGCCTTTGCCTTGATCCTCGCCCAGGCGTTCGCCAATCCGCCGGCGCGAGCCGAGGAAGCGTCCTTCAAAGGCAAAACCATCACGATGGTCATCGGCTCGGGCGCCGGCGGCGGCATCGATCTTTATGGACGGGTGGTCGCGCGCCATATCGGCAAGCACATTCCCGGCCAGCCTGCCGTGGTTGCGCAGAACATGCCCGGGGCGGGAAGCATCGCGGCGGCCAACCACCTCTACAACGTTGCCCCGAAGGATGGCACGGCGATCGGGATTCTCAGCCAGGGGCTTATTCTCGACGAGATCCTGCGGACGCCCGGACTGCGTTTCGAGGTAGCCAAATTCAACTGGATCGGCCGCGTCAGCTCCGATGTGCTGGTCGCGTTCACGTGGCGCCGCGCCAAGGTCAAGACCATCGCGGATGCCATAACGACCGAAGCGTCGCTGGGCGGCACCGGTGCGGGCTCGAGCGTCACCAAGAGCCCCAAGCTGCTCAACGAGGTCGTCGGCACCAAGTTCAAGGTCATCGTCGGCTATAAAAATACCGGCGCGGCCATGCTGGCGATGGAACGGGGCGAGGTCGACGGCACCTCGACCGGTTGGGGCGGCCTGGCCGGCGCCCGGCCGAAATGGATCAAGGAGCGAACGATCAACATGATCGTTCAGTTTGGGACCGACCGGCACCCCGGTTTGCCTGACGTGCCGTCGTGGGTGGAGATTGCGAAAACGTCACAGGACAAGAACCTGCTGCGCGTGTTCGGCGCCAATGCCGACATCGGCAAATCAATCGTGGCGCCGCCCGCGATGCCGCGGGAGCGTGTCGCCCTGCTGCGAGCGGCTTTCGCCGCGATGCTCAACGATCCTGCATTTCTGCGCGACGTGAAAAACGCGAAAATGGATTTCGACCACGCCAGCGGCGAGCGGCTGCAAAAGATCGTCATCGACACCATCCAGGTGCCGGAAGCGCTGCGCGAACGCGCGCGCGCGCTCAACAACGCGATTCGTCAGAAGTAAATCGGAAGCAGCGAATGCGTGAGGGGCGCCCATGGGGCGCCCCTCGGCTGTCCGCTTAAGATGCCGGCTTAAACCACCAGCACCGCCACGATCTTGTAGCTCGACGGCTCGATGATAACGATGCGCTCGCCGACGATGAAATACAGGTATCCGCGATACCGCGGATAGATTTCGACGAGCACCGGCGGTACCGTCACAACCTTGACGCGGCCGCGCGGCACGACGGTTCCGACATTGACCGAGAAGTTGACGTTGGCCACGCGCGGACCCTTCTGGATCACGGTGGTACGGATCTTGGTGCGCTGCTCGGTGGTGAGCTTCGCAGCGCCGCCTTGCTGTTGACGGCCCTGCGCGCCTTGCTTGCCGCCGGACTTGCCGTCGTCGCGCTGGCCCTGCTTGCCCTGCTTGCCCTGCTTACCTTGCTCGCCATTGCGCTGGCCCTGACCTTGCCCTTGGCCCTGACCTTGGGTCTGATCCTGCTTCTTGCCGCGTTGGGCTTTACCTTTGTCGGCCTTGCCGGGGCCGGAGTCCTGGCCCTGAGCTTGGCCTTGACCCTGGCCCTGCGTCATGCCGCCTTGACCTTGGGTCTGGCCTTTCGCACGCGGCGCTTTGCCGTTACCGCCCTGGCCCTGGATCTGGCCTTGCGCGCCTCCTTCCGCACCGGCGCCGGGAGCCTGCTTTTGCATGCCCTGCGCCGCTGCCAGCACTGTTCCGCCAACGAGGGCGGCGGCAGCGGTAATGATCAGGAACTTTGGATTCATGAAGCGTATCCTCCGGAATGTTCCCCGCGCCGCCGATGTCGGCTTAGATGCAACGGCAAATTTTCAGTTCGGTTCCCTTGCACCGCCGCCTTCGTGCACAGGCAATCGTGCGAGGAACTCGCTGAGGAACCGTCTGTGCAAAGAGCGCGCGCGGCCCCGAACGCAATGGAGCGGCCGCTGGGCCGCTCCATGCGATCACGATCGAAGGCCTTCGTTATCGTTGGCCACGCGGATCGGCCGGCTCCGAGCCCTGCGGCGGGGACATCGGCGGGGTGCCGCCCGGCTGCGGAGTGGCCGTCGCCGGCGGTCCGCTCCGCTGGCCTTGCCCAGTCGTTCCGCCCATCGGCGCCCGGGGCGATTGCTTCATGTTCTTGTTCCGCTGATCGGCATTGTCGCTGCCTTGCGGTGGTTCGTGCGGTGCGATGCCGCCGGGCTGCGGTGTCGTCTGTGCGGCCGCGAACATGGTTCCGGCCAAAAGCGCAGCAGCGGTCGTCAATGCAAGCTTGGTCCTCATGGATCATCCTTCCACTTCTTCTGGCCCGTGCCGCCGATTGTCGGCCTCGTACGGCCAACAGTGGAACGCGCGATGTGTTCCGCGGGGAACAGGATGGACGGATGGCGCGAGGTTCCGGAGCCGAGGGGAACCGGACCAACGCGGATTTCGTGACCGACTCAGCCGGCGACGCGGCGCCAACTGTCGCGCGCGAACGCGCTGAGGCCATCGACGTTCTTAGCGACTACGTCCCAGTTCACCATCGGACGGGCGAGGCCGTCGCTTGTCGTGTGGTCGACAAAGTAGACGCCGCCGACGGTGAGCGCGAAGCCGACGACCATACCGAAGATCATACGCATGACCGGTGACCCCCTGAGGATGACATGATGCCTGCGGATAGGGCACGAACGGGGCGTCAATGTGATTGCTGGCGCGGTGGTTCCCGGCATCGGCGCGGGTCTGATCTGCCGCGCCCAAGGACGGACACCGGCTGGCAACCGGCCCTGAGAACGGTGCCGGGGGAGCAATGTCCGTAGCGCGACGCTGCCGCCACCGGCATGCAACCCAATCCCACTCATATGACGATTGAAAACCAGCCTCTACTGCATTGAAACCAGGTGGGAAATTCATGCGTCGCTGGGGACGCGCGGGTGCCCGGCAAAGTGGCCGAGAGGGCAAAGAATTTTGCCGCCACGCGTGGATTTATTGGCCGAATTATGGCATCATGAACAGAGGTTCAGAGACGTCGTAAAAATCAGAGGCGTAAAAAGTTGCGTTCGGGAGATCAGCGTTGACAGATCACAAGTTTTACCTTGGGCAGACTGTGTATTTCACGTCGAAGCCCTTGGGGCACATGGCGCCGGACGGCACCTACTGCGTCGTGAAGCTGCTGCCGTCCGACGGCTTTGAGCATCAGTACCGGATCAAGAGCGCGAGCGAGGCGTTCGAGCGGGTCGCGCGGGAAAGCCAGCTCGACCGCTCTCGGATTTGAAGTTCCTGCGCCACGTGGCGAACTTCGGAAGCGGGGTACTGGTCCTACGAACGCCCGCGACTGTGGCATCCCGGCATCACTGCGCGCCGTAATACCGCGCTGGAGCCGGGTACGGTGGACAACCGCAGGCCGTGGTTCATAATTGTTGCTGATCAGTCGCGTAGCTTGTGGATAGTCGCTATGTCCGATCCCCTCGGACGCTGGTTTCCCGCGCTCGACCCGGTGACGGGAATGTTCACGCTGCCGCTATGGATCGCGGGAGCGCTCGCGGCGTTGCTCGTCGTCTTCTGCATCCTCGCCTTCAACCGGGCCGGGCGCGAAGGCATGGCCGGCGTGCTTGCGCGAGTGTCGCTGGTGCTGCTGGCAGCGACGGCCACCTGGTTCATCCTGGAATCCATGTCGACGCACCGGGTGAACGCCGAGCGTCAGGCGCTCGATGCGCGCGCCAGCGAGCTTGCGGCGCGCGGGGCGCTGCCGGGCTCGGCGCTGGCCTGTCTCGACGCCATTGCCGGGGACATGGTCGAGGGCTCCTGCGAGAAGGCGCTGTTCCAGACGCCGGCGGCAGCCGCCGCGGCGGTGTCCTATGTGTCGGCGCAGGTCGCCCTGCTCACCGACGCCACGAACTTCATCCGCCGTGGCAATGCCGGCTATGAGCCCATGGTCGCGGGCTTGCGCCGCGCGGTCGAAGTCGATCGCTACGGCATCGTCGCCCATGTGCTGGCGACGCTCTCCGGCTGCACCGACGAGAAATGCGACGCGCTTGCGATCATGAAGGACGCGAGCCGGGTGCGCGCCCATCTCACCGAGCGTCCGTTCGACTCCTACATTCGCCGTCACGCATCCGTATGGCCGGTGCCCGCGCCGTCGCCGGTGGCGCAGCAATGGCAGCCAGGCAGGGCGCCGGGAGCGCCCGCTCTCAGTTCGCTGCCGGGTGCGGCGTCCTCCTATGCCGCGCGAGCGCCCGGCACCCACGTGCCCGGCGCCCAAGTCCCCGGCGCCCACGTGTTCTTCCCGTCGGCGGATTCGATCCCGGCGGTCAGCATCATGACCAGCGAGCCGCCGGTCGAACCGGAAGCCACCACCGGCTCGGCAACGCAGGAGCCTGCCGCTGCGCGCCGTCCGCAGGCGCTGCAGAAGCCGCAGCCGGTGCCTGCGCGCCGGCCGCCGCAGGCATCGGTGGCGCCGCCCCCGACGCCGGCGCCGGGTCCGATTGATCTCAATGCCGCGGCGCGCTCTGCGCCCACCGGCACGGCCGCGCAGTAGCTGTCCACAGCGCTGAGGATAACTGCCGCGCCTGCTGGTAGACCGCGCGCGGCGCGCTAACATTCCGCCACATGACGGTGCCAGCACTCATCCCGTGACGCTTCATCTCATCAAGCTCTGCGTGGGTTGCGACTCGGTTCAGGACCTCGAGGACTGGATCAAGGAGAAGCGGCGGCGCACGCGCGGCAAGTCGACCGAGCACATCCACACCACCCGCATGGTTCCCAAGCGCGCCGACGAGCTGTCCGCCGGCGGCTCGCTCTACTGGGTGATCCGCGGCCAGGTGATGTGCCGGCAGCGGCTCGTCGCGGTGCGCTCTTTCGTCGACAAGGCGGGCGTCGGCCGCTGCCGCCTGGTGCTGGAGCCGAAGGTGGTTCCGGTCGAGCCGCGGCCGTGGCGGGCATTTCAGGGCTGGCGCTATCTCCCGGCGAAGGATGCGCCGCGCGATCTCGACCGCGTCGCACCCGGCGCGCGGGCGATGCCGGAGGCAATGCGGCGCGAATTGCGCGAGCTTGGGCTCTTGTGACGCAAGCGGACATTGCTCCCCGCGACGGCGCTCTGCTATAGCCCGCGCAGCATCCCGAGCACGCCCACCGAGCATGCCTATGTCCGTCGACGCCGCCACCGTCCGCCGCATCGCCAATCTCGCCCGCATCGCCGTCGCCGACGACGAGATCGAGCACCTGCGCGGCGAGCTTAATTCCATCCTGGCCTTCGTGGAGCAATTGCAGGAGCTCGACGTCGAGGGCGTCGAGCCGATGACCTCGGTCACGCCGATGGCGATGAAGAAGCGCAAGGACGAGGTCACCGACGGCGGCATCCCCGACGACATCGTGCGCAACGCGCCGGCCACGCACGATCGCTATTTCCTCGTGCCCAAGGTGGTGGAGTAGGGCGCATGTGCTGGGCCTGCGAGGAGGAAGCTCTGTGGCGCCGCTACCTCATGCAAGTCGCGGCCACGCAGGATGCCATCCCCGAAGGACTTGAGCCCGCGGATTTCGAGATGGCCGGCGTGCCGTTGCCGGGCACGGCAGCCGCCAGGATGTTGGGCGCTGAATCGGCGGCCGACCAATTCGCCTGCGACAGCCCGGACCGGCAATGACCGAGCTGACATCCCTCACGCTCGCGGACGCCCGCGACGGTTTGCGCGAGCGCGCATTCTCCGCCGCCGAGCTGGCGGACGCGCATCTTGCGGCGATGGAGCAGGCGCGCCCGCTCAACGCCTATGTGCTGGAGACGCCGGAGGCGGCGCGCGCAATGGCGCAGCAGGCCGATGCGCGCCTCAAGGCCGGCGATGCGCGGCCGCTCGAAGGCATCCCGCTCGGCGTCAAGGATCTGTTCGCGACCAGGGACGTGCGCACCACCGCCTGCTCGCGCATCCTCGACAATTTCGTCCCGCCCTACGAATCGACCGTGACCGCGCAGCTCTGGCGCGACGGCGCGGTGATGCTCGGCAAGCTCAACAACGACGAGTTCGCCATGGGCTCGTCGAACGAGACGTCGTGTTTTGGGCCGGCGTTGAATCCCTGGCGGCGGCGCGGATCGAATACTCCGCTGGTGCCGGGCGGCTCGTCGGGCGGCTCCGCGTCGGCGGTGGCGGCGCAGCTCTGCCTTGGCGCCACCGCCACCGACACCGGCGGCTCGATCCGCCAGCCGGCGGCCTTCACCGGCACCGTGGGGATCAAGCCGACCTACGGCCGCTGCTCGCGCTGGGGCATCGTGGCCTACGCGTCATCGCTCGATCAGGCCGGGCCGATCGCGCGCAGCGTGCGCGACGCCGCGATCCTGCTTCGCTCCATGGCGGGCCACGACCCCAAGGATTCCACGTCGGTGGACCGTCCGGTGCCGGACTACGAAGCCGCCGTCGGCAAATCCATCAAGGGCATGACTGTCGGCATCCCGAAGGAATACCGGCTCGACGGCATGGCGGGCGAAATCGACGCGCTATGGACTCAGGGTGTCGAATGGCTGAAGGCCGCGGGCGCGACGATCGTCGAGGTCTCGCTGCCGCATACCAAATACGCGCTGGCGGCCTATTACATTGTCGCTCCGGCGGAGGCGTCGTCGAACCTCGCGCGCTACGACGGCGTGCGGTACGGGCTGCGCGGCCAGGGTCGCGATGTCCTCGACATGTACCGGCAGACCCGCGCCGAAGGATTTGGAGCCGAGGTGCGCCGGCGCATCATGATCGGCACCTATGTGCTCTCGGCCGGTTACTACGACGCCTACTACATCCGCGCGCAGAAGGTGCGCACGCTGATCAAGAAGGATTTCGAGGATTGCTTCGCGGCCGGTGTGGACGCGATCCTCACCCCCGCGACGCCGTCGCCGGCGTTCGGCGTTGGCGAGAAGGGCGGCGGCGATCCGATCGAGATGTATCTCAACGACGTCTTCACGGTGACCGTGAACATGGCCGGGCTACCGGGCATCGCGGTGCCTGGCGGATTGTCGGCGGAAGGCCTGCCGCTCGGCCTTCAACTCATCGGCCGCGCCTTCGACGAGGAGACGCTGTTCTCGCTCGGACAGGTGATCGAGGACGCCGCAGGACGCTTCGCGCCGCAGCGCTGGTGGTGACGCCGCCCATGACGCTCGCCGAATGTAGCCCGCATGAGCGAAGCGACATGCGGGACGATCTTTCCCGGATGTCGCGACCTTGCGGCCGCTCATCCGGGCTACGGCCGTGCTGCGGCCGTGCTCCAATTGCCGCGTAACGGTCATTTAACCATAAGTCTGCCGCATAGGATTGGTTGACCATCCCGCAACGCGCCAATGTTACTGAGCGTGCGGGTTGGGGACTGTCGATGCGTATCGTTGAGGTGCTGGCGCGATTGGGCCTGGGCGCGGCCGTGCTCGGCGGCTGCGCGTCCATTCACAACCTGCCGCACAATGTGCCGTTAACGGGCGAAGTCGCGGCGACGCCGCTCGGCCGCGAGGTGCCGGCCTCCGACGACGACATCATGGTCAGTCTCGCGTTCTCCGGAGGGGGTACGCGCGCGGCCGCCTTCTCCTTCGGGGTGCTGACCGAGCTCGACAAAATACAAGTGCGCGACCGCGGCCGCACCACCTCGCTCTTGGACCGCATCGACTTCGTGTCCGGCGTTTCCGGCGGATCGGTGACGGCGGCCTATTTCGGCCTGCGCAAACGCGCCGCGCTCAGCGACTTCCGCGAGCGTTTCCTGCTGCGCAACGCGGAGGAGTCGCTCAACACCGCCGTCTCGCTGATCAATGTCGGGCGCGCGTTCGGCGGCGGCATCAACGATGCGACGCATCTGCCGCGTTGGCTCGACGACAATCTGTTCGGCGGCGCGACCTTCAGCGCGTTTCGCGCCGACCAGCGGCCGCGCATCTGGATCAACGCATCGGACATCTACAATCGCACCCCTTTCGTTTTCGGCAAGACCGCCTTCGACGCCATGTGCAGCGATCTCATGTCCTACCGGATCTCGGAAGCGGTGGCGGCTTCGGCGGCGGTGCCGGTCTTGTTCGCGCCGATCATCCTTGAAACCTATCCGAACCGCTGCCAGACCAGCCTTCCGGACTGGATCGCGCGCGCAATGAAGGACCGCGAGACGCAACCGCTGCTGCGCGACTTTGCGCAGGCGATCGCGAGCTATCACAGCGGGTCGGTCCGCTATGTGAAGTTGCTCGATGGCGGGCTAGTCGATAATTTCGGTCTGTCGGGCTTCAGCATCGCGCTGCTTTCGGCCACGCGGCCGTACGAGCCGTTGTCGCCGCGCCACGCGGCGCGGATGCGGCGCGTGCTGTTCCTGATCGTGGATGCCGGGCGGAGCCCGTCGGGCAACTGGTCGCAGAAGCTCGAGGGCCCGACCGGCGTCGAGCTGGTGATGGCGACGGCCGACACCGCCACCGGCGCGAGCGAGCGGGCAAGCTACACCGCTTTCCGTTCGCTGATGACCGACTGGGCCGCCAAGGTCCGCCGCTGGCGTTGCGGCCTGTCGGCGGCGGAGCGCCAGCGCCTCGGCCTGCGAGCCGGTTGGCGCTGCAACGATCTGCAGGTCTATATCGAGCGCGTCGGCTTCGATCAGTTCGACCCGAGCCGCGCGACGCAGTTGAACGCGATCCCCACGCGCTTCCACTTGCCGCAAGCGTCCGTGGACCTGTTGATCGAGGCCGGCGCCGAGGCGGTCCGCAGTAACGCGACCGTCCGGACTTTCCGCCGCGGGCTGTAAGGCTGAAAGTCCTGTGAGGCCGGGTCGCGGGGACGGGCGATTGGTTGCCCAACTCGGTATGGTATAGACCCCCCAGATCGATCGACGATGGTGGTGCTGTGTGCGATGCGGCGGCCTTGTCGGTGAGGAAGGCCGGGGTTGAAATGTCAGAGCTTGCCGCTGCGCCGGTGCGGACCCATTGGACGTCGAGTCTGCTCTCGGGCCGCGGTATTGCCGGTTTCTGGATTCTCTACGGAGCGATCCACGCCGCATATCGGCTGCACCTCTCGCCAACGCTTGCGCTCGATGACGCGCGGGCGAGCGAGCTCGTGCAATCGCTGGAGCTCGGATACCAGGCGCGCCAACCGCCGCTCTACGAGTGGCTGCTCTGGGGCTCGCAGCAGCTTTTCGGGAGCGGGCTGCTCAGCCATATCCTCCTGCGCTACGCGCTGATCGCGCTGCTCGGCTATTCCGTGTTCGCGGCGACCCGCCTGGCGGTGCGGGACGAGCGCTGGGCGGCGGTCGCCTCGCTCTCGCTGGTGGCAAGCTATCCGGTCGGGTGGCTGTTCCACGAAGCGATGACGCAATCGATCCTGCTCTCGATCGCATGCTTCGTGACGCTCGCAGCCGGCATCCGCTATCTCCAGGAGCCGTCCTGGCGCACCAGCGCGCGGCTGGGTGTTGCGATCGGCTTCGGCCTGCTGACCAAGTTCAGCTATCCGGTCCTGCTGGGAGGTCTGTTGCTGGCGGTGCTGAGCCTGCGCGAGACGCGCGCACGCCTGGCCAACCGATATTTGCTGCTGGCCGCAGCGATTGCGACCGCGATGATCCTGCCGTTCGTGGCGTGGCTGTTCGCGGTGCGCGGCAGCGTCGCCGGCGCGGTCGCCTTCGCGATGATCCAGACGATGCAGCCGCACTGGCTGCGCGCCCTCATTGGATTGGGCAAGCTGCTCGGGTCGCTGCCGCTGTTCCTGCTGCCGTGGATCATTTTCATAGCGCTGTTGGTCCCGGGCGCCTTTCGCCGCGCGGGCGCAACGGCGCCGGCCGCCGGGCTGCCGGAGCGGATTGCCGGCCGGACGCTGATCTTCGCGGTCCTGCTGGCGATGGCCGGCATCGCCGCGATCGGCGCGACCAACATCGCCGAACGTTACATGCACGCGATCCTGATCGTCGCGCCGGTCTACGTATTCGCCCGCGTCGCGCGGCTGGCGCCCGGCGAAGACCGCATCAGGCGCTTCGCCGTCTTCTTCGTGGGCGCGGCGATCGTTGTGCTCGGCGTTCGCTTCCTGGTCTATGTCGATACCGGAGTGACCCAGCGCGCCGACCGCCACGTGCTCATCAACTACGAGGCGCTCGCCCGCGCGCTCGCCGAACGCGGGCTCGCGAGCGGCACTGCCGTCGCCGTGACCATCCGCGACGCCGGCAATGTGCGGGCGTTCCTGCCGGACCTGCGGGTGGTGTCGCCGGACTCGTTCCGGTTGGTGCGGCCGGCGCGCCGCCCGGTGGACGACCAGTCCTGCATCCTGATCTGGGAGGCGGGGTGGGAGCCTGGAGCTCGCCAGATCGCGCCGATCGATACGCTGCCGCAGGAGCGGTTCGAGGCCCAATCGGCGCCCTCGATCCTCGGCCGGCCGAGACGCGACGTGTGGGTGGTGGCGCGGCTCGACCCGGCGTCGCCCGCGTGCCGGTGATCGGCTTGTGGCGCGCCGCGGATCGCCCTAGGTAAGAAACACGGACATTGAGATGGCGGCAGGCAATTCCAAGCTCATGCGCGGCGCGACCGGCGACTGGGAGGTCGTCATTGGGCTCGAGGTGCATGCCCAGGTGACGTCGCAGGCGAAGCTGTTCTCCGGGGCCTCGACGGCATTCGGCGGCGCGCCCAATTCGCACGTTTCGCTGGTCGATGCCGCGATGCCCGGCATGCTGCCGGTGATCAACGAGGAGTGCATCAAGCAGGCGGTGCGCACCGGCTTGGGCCTCAACGCGCGCATCAACCTGAAATCGGTGTTCGACCGGAAGAACTACTTCTATCCCGACCTGCCGCAGGGCTACCAGATCAGCCAGTACAAGTCGCCGATCGTGGGGGAGGGCGAGGTCACCGTCGATATGGGCGACGGCGAGACCATCACGGTCGGGATCGAGCGGCTCCACCTCGAGCAGGACGCCGGCAAGCTCTTGCACGACCAGCACCCGACCATGTCGCTCGTCGACCTCAACCGCTCCGGCGTCGCGCTGATGGAGATCGTGTCGAAGCCGGACCTGCGCTCGGCCGACGAGGCCAAGGCCTATGTGTCCAAGCTGCGCACGATCCTGCGCTATCTCGGCACCTGTGACGGCGACATGGAGAAGGGCAGCCTGCGCGCCGACGTGAACGTCTCGGTGCGCAAGCCGGGCGATCCCCTCGGCACGCGCTGCGAGATCAAGAACGTCAACTCGATCCGCTTCATCGGCCAGGCGGTCGAGTGCGAGGCGCGCCGCCAGATCGACCTGATCGGGGATGGCGGCAAGGTCGAACAGGAAACCCGGCTGTTCGACCCCAACAAGGGGGAGACGCGGCCGATGCGCGACAAGGAGGAGGCGCACGACTACCGCTACTTCCCCGACCCGGATTTGCTGCCGCTGGAGTTCGACGAGGCTTTCGTGGCGACGCTTGCGGCCGGCCTGCCGGAACTGCCGGACGCCAAGAACGCACGCTTCGTCGGCGACTACGGTCTCTCGGTCTACGACGCCCGCGTGCTGGTCGCCGAGCGCGAGGCGGCCGACTACTTTGAGGAGGTCGCCCGCGGGCGCGACGCCAAGAGCGCGGCCAACTGGGTGATCAACGAATTGACCGGCCGTCTCAACAAGGAAGGCAAGGAGATCGCGGCCTCGCCGGTGTCGGCCGCGCAGCTTGCGGCGATCCTCGATCTGGTCGCTGGCGGCACGATTTCTGGCAAGATTGCCAAGGACTTGTTCGAGATCGTCTGGGACGAGGGCGGCGACCCGCGCGCCATCGTCGAGCGCCGCGGCATGCAACAGGTGACCGACCTCAGCGCCATCGAAAAGGTCGTCGACGACATCGTCACGCAGAATCCCGACAAGGTTGCCCAGGCGAAGGCCAACCCGAAACTGCTCGGCTGGTTCGTCGGTCAGGCAATGAAAGCGTCCGGCGGCAAGGCCAACCCGCAGGCCGTCAACGAGCTGCTCAGGAAGAAGCTCGGCGCGTGAGCGCGTTCGCGATCGGCGTCGCTGCGGACGTGTTTTGGGGCCGTCAACCTCGCCGCTCGGGAGCGTTTGCGCGAATCACTCGGGTAGCGATTCGCGCGAATCCGGTCATGACGACACGCGCGTACCGGTTTTATAAAGCACGTTGACAAAATTTTTTTCACAGGCGGAATCGGCGCGTCAGAGGCGATGTCGGAATGTCAAGGGCGCCGATTGCGCGGTCTGCGCAACGCGTTCGGAGCAAGCTTCCTGCAAACCTGAAAGATGCAAGAAAGCCTTGTCAATTGGATGTTTCTTCGATGCCGTCGATTTTCGCGCTTGAAATGCCGCGCGTCCACTTCGCTTCGCTCGCATCTTCGTTCGCTCACGCGTGAGCGGACACAACATCATGCGTCAAGTCCGCTCCATACACGCTTCATTAAGCGGGAACGCTGATTTTTTCGCTGCGCTGTAGTAATCGGAGTGCAGTGCTCGCGATTCGCGCGGGCACTGTTCCGACATCGCCATAACTTCATGGCTAGGAGGGCAGCATGGCGAAGAAGCGAAAGACGAAGGCTAAGTCAGCGGCAAAGAAGGGCGCAAAGAAAGCTAAGCGCCGGAAGAAGAAGTAGGCTACGCCGCTACACAGTCTTCGACTTCGAATGATGTCGATGACTGCGTCACATGAGCCGGCGTCGACCGAAATGCGATAAGCGAAAGCTTTTGCTTCGGGTACGCCGGGTTCAGTCGACGACAGAGGGCGTCGGCGAGACAGGGGTTCGAAGCTCTACGGTGTTTTGCCGCTCGGCAGGGCGCCGTGTGAGAAAGAGGAACGGCAGGTCCGGTCCTCGCCGACGGCAGCAGTTGCTTCATGGCTGCTGCTATCGGTTCGAACTTCGGGAATCTCGCCGACGCCCTTGGTGCGTCTGGAAATCAGTCTGTTTGAAAGACAGAGCACGACCGTCCCGAGCGGCCGAAGGGCCCTTTGGGATGATCGTGCTTCAGGGGTCAGACTAGAACCTGACCGCGCGTCAATCCGAAACGATCGCGCCTCAATTACTTCTTGCCCTTGAGCCGGGTGTTGCAGCGGCTCCAGTACTTCGGCCAGGTCATGCCCTTTTCGACCTTGCCGGCCTCCTTGGCTTCACGCCATTCGGCACCGCATTTCTTCTGGCGCTCGCGCGCCGCCTTCTGCCCTTCCGTAAGCTCGCGCTTCTTCTTAGTCTTCTTCGCATTCTTGCCTTTCTTCTCGGCGGCGTCCTCGCCCTTCTTCGCCTTCTTTGCCTTCTTTGCCTTCTTGGCCTTCTTGCCTTTCTTCTCGGCGGCGTCCTCGCCCTTTTTCGCGGATTCAGCCTGCGCCTGACCCGAATATTGCGGCGCTATGCTAGCCGGGATCACGTACAGCGCCGTCGCCAATAGAACGGCACTCAGCAGCCTCAACATGGCAACCTCCCTGGATGGACATCTGCGCAGCCCACGGCGACTCCTTGCTGCTCCATCGCTGCGCACCTCGCCGGGCCGCATGACGATCAGCCTACGCTCGATACCGGTGCGGCGTCCATGGGGTGTCGGAGCGCGATTGCGGGCCGCAGCCCCGTGGGTTAGGTGCTGGCCGACAGCAGGAGCGTTGCCATGGCGCGCAAGTCGATCACGCGGACAAGCAAGCCGACGGGCCGTCGCCGGAAGCCATCGCCGGCCACGCGCGCGCCGCGCGCGAAACCGATCGACCTGTATTACTGGCCGACGCCCAACGGCTACAAGGTGTCGATCATGCTGGAGGAGTGCCGGCTCCCCTACAATGTCATCCCGCTCGACATCTCGCGCGGCGAGCAGTTCAAGCCCGAATTCCTGGCGATCTCGCCGAACAATCGCATGCCCGCCATCGTCGATCCGGACGGACCCGGAGGACGGCCGATCTCGATCTTCGAGTCGGGAGCGATCCTGCAATATCTCGGACGCAAGACGGGCCGCTTCTATCCCGCACGCGAGCGGGCGCGCGTCGAGGTTGAGCAATGGCTGTATTGGCAGATGGCCAATCTCGGTCCCAAGGCGGGCGAGTGTCACCACTTCCGCCTCTACGCTCCCGAGCGGGAGACGCTGAAATACGCGGTCGACCGTTTCACGAGCGAGTGCAACCGCCTTTACGGCGTGATGGACCGGCGCCTTGCCGATCGCGAATTTCTTGCCGGCGCTTATTCGATCGCCGATATCGCCTGCGTCGGGTGGGCGAGCCGCTGGCAGCGGCAGGGGCAGGACATCGCACAATTCCCGAACTTGAGGCGGTGGCTGGACCGGATGCTGGCGCGACCGGCGGTGCATCGGGGCATGCATATCTGGATCGAGGCGGCGTCCAAGGTGAACATGCAGGATCCGGACACGCGCGCGGTCTTGTTCGGCCAGCGCACGCGTTAGTCTAGTGGAGTGGATTTGACATTCGCTACTAGTTTGCCGCGGGCGCGCGATGCGAATGTCAAATCCAAAAC
>JBOHIG010000173.1:0-6245 GCA_050725815.1 Xanthobacteraceae bacterium | reverse complement strand
GGAAGAGTCAGCAGCAATCGAAGTTCGCTTCCTCGTCCACCATCAGCGCGTCGCGCATGAAGGCCGGCGGCAGGTCGTCCTCGACCACCTCCTCAACGCGCTTGAAAATCTTGAACTGGTGGCGCCTGTCGGTATCGGTCCAGAACGCCACGGCGGTTTCGAGCGGCGGACAGCCGGGAACCGTGCAGGCAATCTCGACCGCCATGACCGCACCGTCCTCGGGCAGCTTGAAGCGCGTGCGCGTCCAGGCCCGCACTCGTTCGAGCGCCGCGACGTGCGCGGCACTGCGCTTGAGCGCCGGGCGGATGCGGAACGCCTCCGGCATCCCCTCGTCGGGGGCGTTGCGCCCGTTCTGCCAGGCCCTGAAAGCGGTGTGGTAGTCGCTCAATGGTTCACCTGATGGTGCTGGCGGCGTCCTGTTCATACATAAGGTTACGCACTCGGCCAATGCATCGCAAACCTGTACCGGTCGGGCCGGACTTGACGAGCCTCGGGGCGGGTCCAGCGTCTTGCGTGCGCATGATCTTTTCCGAAAACCGGTTCCCACTTTTCGGGATCATGCGTTATGGTGCCCGCGGCATTGTAACGATCAGGAACGGAGCTTCTTCAGTGGCTGAGAAAGTGTTGGCGGCGGTGCGAACGGGGCCGGGCAAGACCGAAATCCGCGAATATCCCATGCCGGACGTCCCCGAGGACGCGGCCCTGGTGAAGATGGAAGTCGCCGGCATCTGCGGCACTGACGTGCGCCTCTACCAGGAGCCGCCGAACGACAAGCCCACCATCATGGGCCATGAGAACATCGGCTACATCGCCAAGGCCGGCCGCGAGTTCACCCGGCGCAAGGGCTTCAAGGAAGGCGATCTGGTCTTTGTCGAGCACTATGTGATGTGCGGCAAATGCGAATGGTGCCATCGCGGCGAGTACCGCCATTGCGAGAACACCAACTGGCGTACCAATCCCGACGCCATCCGCTACGGCTACACTTCGGACGAGAAGCCGCCGCACCTGTGGGGCGGGTTCGCGCAATACATCTATCTCCCCTGGAACGCGGTCGTGCACCACGTGCCCAAGGGCGTGACGCCGGAGCTGGCCGGCCTCGTGACGCCCATGGCCAACGGAGTCGAGTGGTCGCTGTTCGACGGCGAGGTCGGCTACAACTCGACGGTGCTGATTCAAGGCCCCGGCCAGCAGGGGCTCTCACAGACCGTTATCTGCAAGCAGGCCGGCGCGTCTCTGATCATCGTCACCGGAACCGCCAAGGACGGCGCACGGCTTAAGGTCGCCAAGGAGCTCGGCGCCGACTACGTGATCAACGTCAGCGATGAAGACCCCCTCGCCCGCATCATGGAGATCACCGGCGGCAAAGGCGTCGACGTGTCGCTCGACTGCACCGCCGGCGCCGGCACCATCCCGATCCTGCTCGGCATCGAGGCGCTCAAGCGCAAGGCCGGCATCATCGTGGCGCAAGGCGAGATGGCGGCATTCCCGAATTTCCCGCTGGAGAAATTCACGGTGAAGTTCATCACCATGAAGTCTGCGCGCGGGCACAGCTACCGCGCCTGCGAGCTCGCGCTGGCGCAGATCGCGTCGAAGCGCTTCCCGCTGGAGAAGATCACGACGCACAAGTTCGGCCTCAAGGACGTCGACCTCGCCATCCGTTCGGTCGGCGGCAAGCCCGGCGCCGTGCCCGACGTGATCCACGCCTCGCTGATGCCGTGGGAGTAACCTTAGGCGGCCACGGTCCGTAGCCCGGATGGAGCCATAAGCGCGTGTACGCGCGTCTTTGACGCGCTATGGCGAAATCCGGGGTTCTTAATGCGCTGCGAGTCCGCCCTGCATTTCGCTGACGCTTCATTCGGGCTACAAGAGCGTATGCAGCGCTCCAAGCCCATCGTCGCCATCGCCACCGGCGACCCGGCCGGGATCGGGCCGGAGATCGCGCTCAAGGCCGCGCTCGATCCGGCCGTGCGCGCCGCCTGCAATCCGATCCTGGTGAGCGACGCCGGCATTCTCGGACGGCACGCCAGCCTGTGCGGCATCAAGGGCGCGCTGCGCGCGGTCGAGCGGATCGCCGATGTGGAGTGGACTGGCGACGCTGTCAACGTGCTCGCCTGCCCCACACCGGAGGCAATCGAGATCGGCAAGACGACCGCCGCCGCCGGTCGCGCCTCGATCGCGTTCTGCCACGCCGCCGTCAAGGCCGCGCTCGCGGGCGAGGTCAACGCCGTCGCCGCCGCACCGCAGAACGAAACGTCTATCGCGATGGCCTGCATCCCGTTCGACGGCCATCCCTCGTTCGTCGCGCGCGAGACCGGCACCGACGAAGATAGCGTCTTCATGGTGCTGTGCTTCGGCGACGTGAAGATCGCGCATGCAACGCTGCACCAAAGCGTGACGCAGGCCATCGGCGCGATCACGCGCGAGCGGGTCGGCCGCGTCATTGCGGCCACCGACCGCGTCCTGCGGCAGCTCGGAATTGAAGCGCCGACAATCGCCGTCAGCGGCCTCAATCCGCACGCCGGCGAAGGCGGGCTATTCGGACGCGAGGAGATCGAGATCATCACACCTGCGATCGACGCCGCCCGCGCAGAAGGCATCGCCGTGACCGGCCCGTTCGGCGCCGACACGCTGTTTCAGCGGCCCGGCATCGACGCCTTCATCGTCATGCTGCACGATCAGGGTCACATCGCCGCGAAGCTGCTGGCGCCCAATGCGGTGGCGGCGTTGACCATCGGCACGCCGATTCTGTTCTCCTCGGTCGCACACGGCAGCGCCCACGACATCGCCGGCAAGGGCATCGCCGACCCGACCGCCATGATAGATGCCGTGCTGCGGCTCGCCCGGGCAAAGCGAGGATCGGAGCAGCGAGCTACATCTTCACCACGTTGATCATCCGGTCGAGACGGCCGGCCAGGAAATGGCGCAGGTTCGGCTCGACGATGGTCATCGCCTGCCGCACATACTGGTCGCACTGGCCGCCGACGAACGGCGTGATGAAGACGTTCTTCATGTCCCAGAGCGGGCTCGTCTTCGGCAGCGGCCAGGCCGAGAACACGTCCAGACCGGCGCCTGTGATCTCGCCCGCCTGCAGCGCCTTGATCAGCGCCGGTTCGTCGACCACGCCGCCGCGCGCGACATTGACGAGATAGGCGGTCGGCTTCATCGCCTTGAATACCGCTTCGCCGATGACGCCGTCGTTTTCCGGCGTGTGCGGCAGCAGCAGCAGCAGAAAGTCGGCCTCGGCGGCCGCCTCCAGCAGCTCGCTGCGCGGGCGCATGCGGTCGAAACCGTCGACGGTCCGCGGCGTCCGCGACACGCCAACCGTGATCATGCCGAACGTCTTGCAGAGGCGCGCGGTGTGCTCCGCGATCGCGCCGACGCCGAGGATGACGACGGTGCGGTTCTCCAGGAGCCTGGGCACGATGCGCTCGGGGACATGGCCGGCCTGGTTGCGCACAAGCTGGGGAACCTCGCGCGACAGGGCCAGCATATGCAGGATCGCCATCTCCGACATCTGCGGGCCGTGGATACCGCGCGCATTGGTGAGCAGGACGTCGGCGCCGGACAGCACCGGAACGAGGTGATCGACGCCGGTGATGAAGCACTGGACCCACTTCAGGCGGCGGCTGCGTTGCACCAGCTCGCGCGTGAGCCAGCGCCCGCGCGACATGATGACGTCCGCATTGGCGACGTGTCCGCCGGCCGCGTCATCGTCGACGGCAACGAACTCGACCTCCGGAAAGGCTTTCGCCAACGGCGTCACGAACTCTTGTGCGTCGTAATTGACGATCAGGACATTGGTTGGCATGCAGCACTCAGACGTTGACGCGCGACATCTGGTTCTCGGGATAGCGCGTGCCGGCAGCCGCACCGACCGGACACATGGCGTCGATGCGCGCAAGGTCATCGTCGGACAACGAGATATCGAGCGCACGCAGATTGTCGTCG
Source organism: Xanthobacteraceae bacterium (assembly GCA_050725815.1). Taxonomy (GTDB): domain Bacteria; phylum Pseudomonadota; class Alphaproteobacteria; order Rhizobiales; family Xanthobacteraceae; genus VAZQ01. Next base: position 2,297 of record JBOHIG010000173.1, on the reverse strand, counting down.
AGATGATTGCGCGATTTCGACGACGGGATCGGGATCACCTCCCGGCCTTGATGCAGCAGCCACGCCAGCGCCAGCGCCGCCATCGACACGCCCTTTTCCCGGGCGATCATCTCGAGCTGGCCGATGATGTCGGCGTTGCGACCGATGTTGCCGTCGCGGAAGCGCGGCAGTTCGCGCCGTTTGTCGTCGGCTGGCAGGTCGTCGGCCGCGCGGAACGCGCCGGAGAGCAGGCCCTTGCCCAGCGGCGCGTAGGCCATCAGGCTCATGCCGCGCTCACGCACCGCGTCGAGGTTGCCGAATTCCTCCGGATCGCGCGAGAACAGCGAATACTCGATCTGCAGCGACATGATCGGATGCACCGCCCAGGCGCGCCGGATCGATTCAGGCGAAGCCTCCGATAGCGCGATGTAGCGGGTCTTGCCCTCCTGCACCATCTTCGCCATCGCGCCGACCGACTCCTCGATCGGAACGTTGCGGTCGACCCGCGACATGCACAGGATATCGAGATGGTCGGCGCCAAGGCGCCTCAGGCTCTCCTCGCAGGTCTTGCGCAGATAGTCCTCCGAGCCACCGCCACGATTGATGTCGTCGCCGGGCTTGTGGCGCGGCGAGCCGGTCTTGGAGTGGATCACGACCTTGTCGCGCCGGCCCTTGATCGCCCTGCCGATCAGCGTCTGGTTGTGGCCCTCGCCGTAGCTGTGCGAGGTGTCGAGGAAGTTGATGCCGCGCTCGAGCGCGCGATGGATGGTGCGGATGCATTCCTCGTCGTCCTGTGCGCCGTAACATCCCGACATGCTCATGCAGCCGAGCCCCATCCGCGAGACGCGGTAGTCGGTCTTGCCGAAGGTCACGTAATCCACGATCCATCCTCCGTTGTGGTCAGCGCTTCTTGCGATAGATCAGCAGCGTCTTGAACATGCCGACGCGCGCGACCGGCCGCCGTTTTTCCCATTTGGCGACGACCTTCTCCGCCTCCTCCCACGCCATCGAGCCGGTGTAGAACAGGATGTAACCGCCCGGCTTGGTCTTGGCGGTGAACAGGTCGAGCAGCTTCGCGTCGGTGAGCCCGCCATAGGACTTGCTCGCCGTGTTCTCGGAGAAGAATTCGCACAGATGCACCATGGAGACGACATCGAACTCCGGCAGCAGTTTCGGGTTCGTCAGGTAGATGTCTCCGAAATAGGCGAGATAGGACTTGGTCACCTGCGCGCGCTCGGTGGAGAGCCGCATGTAGGCGTCATACTCCTCCTTCGACGCCGTGATGGCGAGCACCGTGTTGCCGGATTTGTTGGTCGCCTGCTTGATCCCAACCAGGTGATGGGTGCCGGTGCCGAAATGGTAGATCAGCTTGTTCTTGAGCTTCTTGCTGGCGATCCACTCGTTGATGTGCTTATCGCAGGGGCAGACCGCTACATCCAGATCCCACTTATCCGCCCAGTAGTTCATCTTGAGCATCGAATCCTCCATGGCGAAGCCGCCGGCCGCGCGGGCTGGGCGCGCTCGCCATATATTTCGGCATGATATACTGGCCGGACGGCCACAATCGTGCGCCGATCGAACGCCATCATAGCCTGGGTACCCTTCGGGCGGGACATCGCAAGGATTGATAGACGATGAGCTTCACCCCCGACAAGGACCCGCAGCCCGGCGACGCGCCGGCCTGCGACGCCATCGAGCTGATGATCGTGCCGCGCAGCGTCGATCTCGGCGGTTTCGCGGTGCGACGCGCCCTGCCCCACAGCCGCCGGCGGATGGTTGGACCATTCATATTTTTCGACCATTTCGGCCCGGCCGAATTCCGCAGCGGGCAAGGCATCGACGTGCGGCCGCACCCGCATATCGGGCTTGCCACCGTCACCTTCCTGTTCGACGGCGAAATCATGCACCGCGACAGCCTCGGCACCGCCGTGCCGATCCGCCCCGGAGAGGTCAACTGGATGACCGCCGGACGCGGCATCGTCCATTCCGAGCGCACCGCGCCCGAACGCCGCAGCGGCGGCGAGACGCTGCATGGCCTGCAATGCTGGGTGGCGATGCCGGGCGGCGACGAGGAGATCGACCCGAGCTTCACGCATGTCGGCGCGGATGAGCTGCCAATCGTGACCGAACCCGACAAGCGCGTGCGCGTCGTCGCCGGTAGCATCCTCGGCGTGCGCTCGCCGGTGCCGACGCTGTCCGACACGCTTTTCGCGGAGGCCAAGCTCGACGCGGGCGCCACCATTCCGTTCGATGCCGAGACCGAGGAGCGCGCCCTCTATGTCGTCGACGGCGCCGTCGACATCACCGGCGACCGGTAC
>JBOHIG010000172.1:0-6628 GCA_050725815.1 Xanthobacteraceae bacterium | reverse complement strand
TGAGTCCGAAGTTCGCAAATGGACTCGCGGATTGGCTCTTGCGAACTTCGGATTCGGGACACTAGCAAGCATTAAGTGGTAGTGGAGTTTGGATTTGACATTCGCGTCGCGAAGCCGCTGCTAGGTGAATCGCGAATGTCAAATCCACTCCACTAGGGTGTGCGCCTGTCTACCAGCGGGTCGCAGATGCGGCAATCGGCGATTGCCGCGATCTACGATTACAGTCCGCACGATTCAAGATAGCATCCCATCGATGGACCAGGAGACCGAGCCTCGCCGGCGGCCGCCCGAGCGGATCAGGCTTGCGGAGATCTATCGCGGACCGCTGGCGATCGCCTTCGGCACCAGCATCGCCGTCGTCAGCGGCGCCACCATGATCTACCCCGTGCTCCCGGTTCTGGCGCATGACCTCACCGTCGACGAGTCGAAGATCGGTCTCGTCATGGTCGCCTTCACCGCGCCGGCGATCGTGCTCGCGCCGCTGTTCGGCGTTCTCGCCGATCTCTATGGACGGCGCTGGCTGCTGGTCTTCGGCCTGACCTTGTTCGGCCTTGCCGGCGGCGCCGCCGCGTTGGCGCCGTCCTATGACTGGTTGCTTGCGCTGCGCGCGCTGCAAGGCGTGGGCATGAGCGCGTTGACGCCGCTGACTATCGTGCTCATCAGCGATCTGCTGCCGCAAGATCGCGAGATCCACGGACAGGGAATCAAGGTGGCGCTCGATCGCGTGGCGATGATCGTGCTGCCGCTGCTGGGCGGAGTGCTTGCGATCCTGTCGTGGCGCGCGGCGTTCTTGCCGTTCCTGATTGTGCTGCTGCTCGCGCTGGCCGCGCTGATCTGGATGCCGGAAACCGGCCAGCCCGGCTCGGACACGCTGCGGCGCTATCTCGGGCGCACGACGCGCGCGCTCCGCGAGCCGCGCCTGCACCTTGCGTTTGCGACCGGCTTCCTGCGCTTCTTCCTCGACTACGGGCTGTTCACCTATCTGCCGATCCTGGCCGCGCTGCGCTATGGCGCGACGCCGACGATGAGCGGCCTGCTGGTCGCGATCTCGGCGGTCGGCTCCATCTTCACTGCCATGACCATCGATCGAATCTATCTGCGGGTGCCGACCGAGCGGCTGCTGGCGCTCGCCTTCTTCGCAAGCGCGCTCGGGCTTGGCGCGCTCGGCGCCGGCGCGCCGCTGTGGGTGATCGCCATCGCAGTCTTCATCTTCGGGCTCGGCAACGGGTTGATCTCGCCGTTGCAGAAGAGCCTGATGACGCGGCGCACGCCGGCCGAGCTGCGCGGCGGCGTCATCGCGGTCGACCGCGTCATTCAGCAGGTGGCGAAGTCGCTTTCGCCGGCGGTCCTTGGCCTGCTCCTGCTGGTGGCCGATCTTGAAGCGGTGTTCTGGTCGCTGTGCGCCTTCAGCGCGATCGGAACGCTTATTCTGATCGTGGTTTGCTTCAAGCGCAGCTCGGCGTCGGAGTGGTGAAGCGCAATGGAACCTCGCATCCGCAAGGTCTGATGGGAAGACGGGCGGGCCTACCGAAGAGCGGCCTGATTGTGAGGGCGCGCAATCGGTGGTAGTATGATAGCTGTAAAGTCAATCATCTTTTGGGAGGAGATCATGGCTTTGAAGCGTGGCAATAGCGCCAACAATACAATCAATGGGACCGCCGCATCCGACATCCTGTATGGCCTCGGCGGCAACGATACGCTCAATGGGCTGGCAGGAGACGATTTCCTCTTCGGCGGCAGCGGCAATGACACGTTGAATGGAGGATTTGGCAACGACCAGCTTAACGGCGGGTTTGGCAACGACAGACTATTTGGAAACGACGGCAACGACATTTTGTATGGCGGCGCCGGCGCCGATTTTCTCAACGGCGGCACCGGCAACGATATCCTGAGTGGGGGCGCCAACAACGATACGTTGAATGGAAGCGCCGGCAACGATTACGTGAGCGGCGGCGAAGGCATCGACATCCTCATCGGCGATAGCGGATCGGATTTCGTGCATGGCGGCTCCGGCAACGACATCGTCAATGGCGGCTCCGGCAATGACAACGTTGGTGGGGGTACCGGCAACGATACCGTCATCGGCGGCTCTGGCAACGACATCGTCAATGGCGGCGAGGGTAACGACGTCATCAACGGCGGCACCGGAAACGATATTGCGTCCGGCGGCTCAGGTGCAGATCGGTTCGTGTTCCTGGCGCTCGACGGTCTCAGCAACACCATCGTCGAATTCAAGGGCAGCGAGGGCGACAGGATCGATCTGTCGGGCGCCTTCGGCGGCGCGCTTGCGTTCATCGGCACCGCCGCATTCTCGGCAGCCGGACAGGTCCGTTACGTTGCGGCGGCGGGCGGCGCTCTCGTGCAAGTAAGCCTCGACGCCGATGCGTCGGCCGAATTGCAAATCAAGTTGCTGGGTGTCGCAGCGCCGGTCGCGGGGGACTTTATCCTCTGAGGAGAACCCGGTAACGAACCCAGCCCGCGCCGACGGGCGCAGGACTCGATCCCGCGCGCGGCGCCGCCGTCGCGTGCGGGTTCGCTAAGTCAAGTCGGGACCGGCGGCAAGGGCATGACCTCGACCGGCGGCATTTGACCCGATGCCATCCGTTACCGCTCGCGCGCCGGCGCCGCCCCATTTTTTCGGCCGGTCGCTTGCCCGGCAGGCTCGCCGCTGGAATAATTTCTAGGGAAGCGATGCATTTTCCGGCCGCCTGTCGGTGTTATCATGCCGTCGGCGGACTTGGCTGACTGAAGACGGACTTTAGTCAATGCGATCCGGGCGCGGCCCCGGACACGGTAAGCGCCGCCACAACAAGAAAACAAAATAGATCACCACAAGGGAGACGAAGATGGCCATCACCGTCATTGTGACGTCGCCTGCGCCGACCGGCAGCGATTGCAGGATCGTCGACTTTCTCACCAACGGCGCGCTCGACACCGTCGCGCTCGATCCCGGCGAGTTCAAGGCGCACGACCCCAACCTGACGCTGGGCAGCGCCATCGATCTCACCATCCAGTCGAGCTTGAACAATCTCGGTTACGACGTCGGCGGCAACGTCACGGCCGGCACGATCGACCGGATCGTCATCACCTCGGCGGCGGACGGCATCGACCGCGCCACCCTCAATGGGCTGAACATCAATGCAGCGACGCTCTACAACGCGATGGTCGCGGACGATGCGGCGACGTTGGAAGGCCTGATATTTGGCGCCGACGCCTTCAACTACACCGGCGACAGCGGCGACGACAAGTTCACCGGCGGCCTCTTCGGCGACATCATCAACGGCAACGCTGGCAACGACACCCTGGGCGGCAGCGGCGGCGACGACACCCTCGACGGTGGCGACGGCAACGACATCCTGACCGGCGGCTTCGGCAACAACACCTTCAAGGTTAGCAAGGGCAACGATACGGTCGTCGACTTACGCTCGACGTTCTTCTCCGATCTCACCGGGGCCAAGCAGGTGCCCGCGACCGGCAGCGGCGCCACCGCGCAGGCCAATCTCGACTACGACCCGGTGTTGAAGACGCTCCAGCTAACGATCTTCACCAACGGCCTCGACTGGGACGGCGCGCAAACCGGGACGGCCAACGACAACGTGACCGGCTTCCACGTCCACCTGGGCAATGCCGGCACCAACGGCGCCATCGTGTGGGACATCGCCGACGATATTAACACCAACATCAATGCCGCCGGCGGCATGGTGACGTCCACCTGGACGGTTGGCGACACCATTGGAGGCATCAACGCGACGACGTTCGTTAACGAGCTGCTCACCGACGGCCTCTATCTCAACATCCATACCAGCCAGTTCGGCGGCGGAGCCGTCCGCGGCCAGATCGAACACGACGCCAACCGGATCGACCTGACCTCGCTCAATATCGGCAGCCTCGCCACCTGGCAGGCGATCACGGCCGACGTATCCGGCAACGCCAGGATGACGACCTTCGACAACGGCATCGCGTCCTCGCTCACGCTCGTCGGCATGCCGGAAATTGCCTTCGACGCCGGCGATTTCATTTTTGCGGGCAACGTGGCGCAGATCATCAACGGCACGAACAACATCGACTACAGGTTCGGCGCCGGCGGAAACGACACGATAAACGTTCTCGGCGGCAACGACCGCGTATTCGGCGAAACCGGCAACGACATTCTCAACGGCGGCGGCGGAATCGACCGGGTCGACGGCGGCAGCGGCAACGACACGTTCAGGATCACGGGAAATGAAGGCCTGGGCGACACTTTCATCGGCGGCGCCGGCGCCGACATCCTGCGCGTGTTCGGCACCGCAAACGCCACGCTGTCGAGCTTCAATGCGACCGGCTCCTCGATCGAGACCTGGACCGGCAACGGAAAAGGCCTTGTCGGCACGACCGCGGCCAATTCATTCAACCTGTCGGGACTGACGGCGAAGTCGGGGCTCCTGTTCGTGAACGGCGGCAACGGCAACGACACCATCGTCGGCACCAGGTTTGCCGACGACCTGCGCGGCGGAAACGACAACGACAGGCTGACCGGAGGCCTCGGCAACGACCTCATCAGCGGAGGGTCGGGCAACGATATTCTCACCGGCGGCATCGGCCGGGACGTCATGACCGGCGGCGCCGGCGCCGACGACTTCGATATCAACTCCATAGCCGAGAGTCGCGTCGGTTCGAGCCGCGATGTCCTCAATGCCTTCCAGCGCGGCCTCGACGATGTCGACGTTCGCACCGTCGATGCCAAGACCGGCGTCGCCGGCAACCAGGCGTTCACGTTCATCGGGACGCAAGACTTCCATGACGTAAAGGGCGAGTTGCGCTATCGCGATCTCGGCTCCACCTGCATCGTCCAGGGCGACGTTAACGGCGACGGCCGGGCTGATTTTGAGATCTTGGTCAAAGCGGCAGCGCTCGCGCGCGGCGACTTCTTGCTGTAGGCGGCAGGCGCAAGGCGGGCCGCCGCAGCGACGGCCGGGACATCGCCGCCTGAAAATCAGCGCAATCGTCCGCTATCCGGCGGACGAAAACGGGGCGCACTTTGGACATGACATCTACGTTATGCCGGTTCATCTTCTTGTCGGTGCTGAGCGGATTTGTCGCCGCATGCGCCGTAACGGCCGAGCAGCAGGCGCACCGCGATGGCGAACGGTGCGCAGCCAGCGGCCACCAGCCCAACACCAAGGCTCACGATGATTGTGTCAGTGGGCTGCAAGCGCGGCGGGACGTGCGCACGTCACAGCGGCATCGGGAGCTGGTCGAACGACCCGCAGCGACCTACGGCAGATAGTCAGAAATGCCGGCGATGGGATGCGCGGCAGCAGCGGCGAAGCCGGACGTGCCGAAAAGCTTGGTGCCCAGGAGAGGACTCGAACCTCCACGCCTCTCGGCGCTAGTACCTGAAACTAGTGCGTCTACCAATTCCGCCACCTGGGCATAGGCCGCGACCGGCAAGCGCGATAGGTAAGGACGCGTTTTCCCCTTGTCAAATGGGGGGATTGCGGCCCTGTACAGCGCTAGATCAATCCTGTATTCGCGGCACGGCGCGCCCTTCCGGCGGCCGGCGAACAAGAGCGCGCGCGATGGCCCAGCCCGACATCACCCAGGCCAATGTCGACACCCTGATTACCGTTTTCGGCGGCTCCGGCTTCCTCGGCCGGCACGTCGTCCGCGCGCTCTGCAAGCGCGGCTACCGTATCCGCGTCGCGGTGCGCCGCCCCGAGCTGGCCGGGCATCTGCAGCCGCTCGGCCGGGTCGGCCAGATCCACGCGGTGCAGGCGAACCTGCGCTATCCGGCCTCGGTCGAGGCCGCGGCGCACGGCGCCGCTGTCGTCATCAACCTGGTCGGCATCCTGTTCGAGCGCGGCCGGCAGCGCTTCGACGCCGTGCAGGCGTCCGGCGCCGAGGCTGTCGCGCTCACCGCCTCGGCTAACGGCGCGCGCGTCGTCCACGTCTCCGCGATCGGGGCCGACGAGAATTCTGCCTCGGCCTATGCGCGCTCCAAGGCGATGGGTGAACGGCTGGTACTGGCGGCGCAGCCGTCGGCGACGGTCCTGCGGCCGTCGATCGTATTCGGGCCGGAGGACGATTTCTTCAACCGCTTCGCTTCGCTCGCCCGCTTTCTGCCGGCGCTGCCGCTGGTCGGCGGCGGACATACCCGCTTCCAACCGGTGTTCGTGGGCGACGTCGCGGCGGCGGTGGCCGAGGCGGTCGAGGGCCGCACCGAGCCCGGCGCGATCTATGAGCTTGGCGGGCCCGAGGTGAAGACCTTCAAGGAGCTGATGCAATACGTGCTCGCCACCATCGAGCGCGACCGGCTGCTGGTTCCGCTGCCCTTCTCGTTCGCGCAGCTCCAGGCGTTCTTCCTGCAATTCCTGCCGAAGCCGCTGCTGACGCCGGACCAGGTCGAGCTGCTCAAGAGCGACAACATCGTCAGCGCAGAGGCGATCAACGACGGCCGCACGCTGCAAGGGCTCGGCATCGAGCCGACCGCCATCGAGGCGATCGTGCCGAGCTACCTGTGGCGGTTCCGCAAGACCGGGCAGTTCAAAATCAGGGGCGGCGTGATATGAGTGGCGCACCTAGTGGAGTGGATTTGACATTCGCTACCGACCTTTCCGCGGGCACGCGATGCGAATGTCAAATCCAAAAC
>JBOHIG010000171.1:0-4245 GCA_050725815.1 Xanthobacteraceae bacterium | reverse complement strand
GTTTTGGATTTGACATTCGCGTCGCGAACCCGCTGCCAGGTGGGTCGCGAATGTCAAATCCACTCCACTAGCCGCGCCCTTCGCATGCCCGCTCAATGAGTCGAGAGCCGGAAGCGGAATGTCGTCGGCCCGGTCAGGACCACGATATCGTTCTCCCGGCGCCAGCCAGTGATCTCAGCCAATGCCGCACCCATCTGTTGATCGAGCGCGATCCGCTCCGATGTGCAGCTCTCCGGCCGCGCCGAAACGAATGTAAGCTTGATCTGGTCGCCGGATATGGTCACGTCCGCTGCGGCTGTGTGGCACCACAGGTCGACGGTGGCGCGGCCGTCCGCACGTATCTCGATCATCGGTACACGCCGCGAGCCGGGCAGCGGCTTGACCTCGAGCAGCATCTCCTGATCGAACGGAAACTCCTGGGCGCCCGCAAGCGCGGTTCCCGCGCCAAGTAACGCCAGCGCAGCGCACAACCGGCGAATTCCCTCGCTTATTGTCATACCGCTCCGCTTGACTGTCATGATCGTCCTTTTCATTCGGTCAGTTCACGCACTGCCCGAGCCGCCTGGTCTATCGCGAGATGCGCATAGGCGTCGCCGCCTGCGTCCGAATTGGCGACCGCGACACGGCCCACCCTGCGGCGCGCGAGCGCCAGCGTCTGGTCGTAGTCGTCGCCGTCGAACAACGAGTTTTTCACATAGCCGTAGCCATGGGGCCAGCGGTTCACGGTGATCGCGGCGATGTCGCGCGCGCTGGCGAACCCGCCGGGCCCCAACATGCGGTCGAGCTCGTCGCGGATGCGCGCCTCGAATTCGGAAAACGGAATATTGAGCAGCTTGCCCTGCCCGATCCGGAACTGATCGCGCGCCGACAGCCCACGATTGGGTGCGCCTGCGACATGCACGAGGTGCAGCAGGATCGGCTCGGCCGGATCGCGCGCATGCCGGTAGCCGCCAAGGCTGACCGGAAAATCGAGCGCCACGCGGCTGTGGACCGACATCGGCGCCGATATCGAATGCACCTTCAGCTCCGCCCATGGTCGCCAATCCCTCACCGCCACGTTGGTGTAGACGATCGGCGTCTTGACGTTCTGCGCGAGCGCCTCGCGCTGTGGCGCCTCGATCTCCGGCATCAGGTGCGGGATCATCATGTGGAAGCAGGCAAGGACGGCGTGGCTTGCCTCGACCCGACGGACCTTCCCAGCGTTGAGGTAGCCGACCAACACGCGATCGCCATCATTGCGCACATCGATGCAGGTCGAATCGAGCCGGATGCGGACACGGTTGGCGCTGCTGTCGAGCCGCGCGTAGTCGAACGGCGCCAGCACCACGTCCTCCATGCTGTCGCCAGGCGCAATACCTGGGATCAGCGCGCGCACCAGCAGGCGCGCGAGCGAGGCGTTACCGTCGGGGAAATGATAGATGTACGGCTCGCTTCGTCTCCCCGTGTTGTCGACCGGCAGTGTGAGTGCGCGGAATCCGGGATAGCCGTGCTCGCGTGCGTCCTCAGCCGGCACGGCGTCGATGCCGAGCCCGAAAAAGCCCAGCGTGCGGCCCTGGAAGCAGTTCGCGACCTCCTCGCTGCACCCGCGAATCTTGATCAGGTAGTCGCGATAGCTCGTGATCTTGAGGATGTGATGCTTTTCCGCGGCGGACTTGCCGGCGAGCGGATCGCGTGCGCCCGAGTAAAGCGAGAGAAGTTGCCGCTTACTGGCCTCCGAGATCGGAAAGCCCGCGACAAATTCGACAAGCGGCTTGGCGTTGGCAAGCCGCCGCTTGATGGTGCCGCCGGACATGCCGAGCGAGTCGCCGGTCACCAGCACATCGCGCCCGAACGACTCCCGCGCAAAGAATACGCCGCGCGCGAGACCCAGCGAGGTGTAGAGGTCCCGCTCGAACGCGGTCTCGAAGCGCTTCACGTCGACGCCGAGATCGCGTAGCAGGCCCTTCGCGGTCTCGCTCCACCAGCTCGCCGGCGAGTCGATCGACTGGCTGCCGCCGTAGCCGATGACGAGGCGGCCATCGATGGTGAACTCGTTGCGCTTGGCGTGGCCGCCGAAATCGTCGTGGTTGTCGAGGATGAGGATACGCGCCTGCGCGCCCATCGCGCGGCGATAGAACCAGGCCGCGGCAAGACCGCTGATGCCGCCCCCGACGACGACCAGATCGTAGCGTTCTTCCGCCGGCACGGCATCGACCGCAAAGTTTGCCCGTTCGCGAACGAAAGCGTGCGCGGCTTCGAACGATCCGGGATGCTGGCCACGCAAACCCGTGAGCGCGGGCGGATAACGCCAGGGCTGAGCGGCGGCCTGCATTGCAGGCGTCAGGCCGGCGGCGATCGTCAGTGCCGCACCGTTGAGGAAGTCACGCCGGGAGATCGTGGGCATGGACGAGCGAGCTTCGAGCGCGATTTCAACCGATACAGCGACGTAGCGTAACCCGCGCCAAACGGGCGCGAAAACGCCGCATCAATGCCGCGTTTTTGCTTATCGCGCAATGCGAGGTCAGTGCGTTGATCATATTGCCGAAATTCCGCCTGTCATCAGGAATACATGGCGGGCCCATTATGTTATCGTCATGGCATCACTCAGGGAGGATCCGGAATGGACCAGAAAGTTTTCGATCTCTACGACGACTTTATCCATGGTGGAATGAATCGTCGTGATTTCCTCGACCGCCTGACCAAGCTCGTTGGCTCGTCGACCGCCGCGTTCGCGATGATGTCGGCGCTGCAAAGCGACTTCGCGCAGGCGGCGATGGTGGCGCCGAACGACACGCGGCTCGCCATCGACCGGGTGTCGTTCGATTCCCCGAAAGGCAAGATCAACGGATATCTGGCGCGACCGAAGAGCAAGGGCAAACGTCCCGCGATCGTCGTCATCCACGAGAATCGCGGCCTGCATCCTCACATCGAGGACGTGACCCGCCGGCTGGCTGTCGAAGGCTTCATCGCAATGGCGCCGGACCTGCTCTCGCTCATCGGCGGCACGCCCGCCAAGGAGGACGAGGCGCTCGCCGCCTTCAAGAAGATCAACCGGGCGGAAGCCTATATCCCGTTCGTAGCGGCGGTTTCGTTCATGAAGAAGCATCCGGAATCGACCGGCAAGGTCGGCGCGGTCGGCTTCTGCTTCGGCGGAGAGGTGGTCAACCGCGTCGCCGTCGTGAGCCGCGAGCTCGACGCCGGGGTCGCCTATTACGGGCGACAGCCTGCCGCGGCCGATGTGCCGAAGATCACCGCCCCGCTGCTGCTGCACTATGCGGAGAACGACAAGAACGTGAACGCCGGCATCGCGGCCTACGAGGCGGCGCTCAAGGCGAACAAGAAGCGCTACATGATGTACCAGTATCCCGGTGCGCAACACGCATTCAACAACGACACGGGGAAGGCCCGCTATAACAAGGCCGCCGCCGATCTCGCCTGGGGACGCACGCTCGCGTTCTTCAAGCAGACGCTGGGCGCCCCGCCGAGCGCTTCATAACCGGCACGTATCGAAGTGCACCGCCTCCGCCCGGCCGGGCGGAGGCGGTCTTGCTTTGGCGCGACCGGCGGCTCAGCGGTCGGCGTGGCCTTCGCCGAAACGCAGCGTCTGCACGAAATCATAGAGCAGCAGTGCAACGCAGCTCGCAGTGATGATGATGAGCGGCGGCGCCGGCACCCACCATAGCATGAAGCCGACAAAGGCCAGCAAGAGGGCGGTGCCGATCAGGCCGGCGACGAGATCGAATGTCATGACGTCCTCCTTCGAACCGCGCGCCGGGCCGCCGGCCTTGGCGCTCCTGCCTGATGGACATTGCGCGCCCGTCGGCCCTTGGCTTTGGTAAGCGTTCTGACAAGAGCACGCGCCGTGCGCAAGAGCCGCGCATCGCCCCCACGGCGACCGACGAGTTGCACGCCGAGCGGCAACCCGGCCTCCGACTGCATCAAGGGCAGCGTCAAGGCCGGAGTTCCGAGATAGGTCCAGATGGTGCAGAAAATCGGATTGCCGGTTGAGCCAAGTCCGCGCGGCGCCGGGCCGGCCGCCGCTGGCGTGAGGATAGCGTCGTATTCGGAGAACACCGGCTCCAGCGCATCGTTGAATGGCGCAATGCGCGCGACAGCCGCGCAATAGTCGACCGCCGGCTGGCCTCGTCCGCGCTCGATGATTTCGCGCAACGGCGCGCTGAGGCGATCGCGCGCCTGATCGTAGTCACGCCGCAGGTTGTGGGCCATCTCCACTTCCATGATCTTGCGGTGCAGGTCGATGACATC
>JBOHIG010000170.1:0-2055 GCA_050725815.1 Xanthobacteraceae bacterium | reverse complement strand
GCGTGCATGCGCGAACCGGACGCGCGCTCGTAGAACACCATCAGCTTCTCGCGCTCCTCGAAGCCCCACAGCGGCGGTGTGAGCGCTCCGACATCCATCGCCTGCGTGGTAACGTTGAGCAGATGCGACAGTAGCCGTCCGATCTCGCAGAACAGCACGCGAATAAGCTGCGCGCGGCGCGGAACCTGCAATCCGAGCAGCTTCTCGGCCGCGAGGCAGAAGGCGTGCTCCTGGTTCATCGGCGCGACGTAGTCGAGCCGGTCGAAATACGGAATCGCCTGCAGATAGGTCTTGTGCTCGATCAGCTTCTCGGTGCCGCGATGCAGCAGCCCGATATGCGGATCGACCCGCTCCACGATCTCGCCGTCGAGCTCCACCACCAGCCGCAAAACACCATGCGCCGCAGGATGTTGCGGCCCGAAATTGATGGTAAAGTTGCGAAGCGGCGCGTCGGTCATCAGGGCTTCTGCTCCGCCTTCTCGTCCCCCGGCAATAGGTAGTCCGGCCCCTCCCAGGGCGAGAGGAAATCGAAATTGCGGAACTCCTGCGCCAGCCGCACCGGGTCGTAGACGACGCGCTTCTGTTCGTCGTCGTAGCGCACCTCGACAAAGCCGGTGAGCGGAAAATCCTTGCGCAACGGATGGCCCTCGAAGCCGTAGTCGGTGAGGATGCGCCGCATGTCGGGATGGCCGACGAACGGGATGCCGTAGAGATCGTAGGTCTCACGCTCGAACCAATCGGCGCCCGGGAAGATGCCGATGATCGACTGCACCGTCTCGCCTTCGGCGACTTCGATCTTGACGCGGATGCGCAGGTTCCGCACCGGCGACAGCAGGTGATAGACCACGTCGAAGCGCCGCTCGCGGCCGGGCCAGTCGACGGCGGTCACGTCGACGAAGCTGATGAACTGGCAGGACTCGTCGTCGCGCAGGAAGCGGATAACATCGACGATCTTCGCGGCCTCGGCTGTGACCGTCAGTTCGTCGTAGGCGATGCCGTGGCCGCGCAGCGCGCCGGGTAGCGCGGCCACAATCATCTCGCCGAATGCGTTGAGGGCTTCGTTCATCGCCATCCCCTTACCGCTCGATTGTTCCAGTGCGGCGGATCTTCTTCTGCAACAGCAGCACGCCGTACAGCAGCGCCTCCGCGGTCGGCGGACAGCCGGGCACGTAAATATCGACCGGCACGATGCGATCGCAGCCGCGCACCACAGAATAGGAGTAGTGGTAATAGCCGCCGCCGTTGGCACAGGACCCCATGGAGATGACGTAGCGCGGCTCCGGCATCTGGTCGTAGACCTTGCGCAACGCAGGCGCCATCTTATTGGTCAGCGTGCCGGCAACGATCATTACGTCGGACTGGCGGGGTGAAGCGCGCGGCGCGAAACCAAACCGCTCGGCGTCGTAGCGCGGCATCGACATCTGCATCATTTCGACGGCGCAGCAGGCTAGCCCGAAGGTCATCCACATCAGCGAGCCTGTGCGCGCCCAGATGATAAGATCGTCTGTGGCGGTGACCAGGAATCCCTTGTCCGCAAGCTCGTTGTTGAGGCCGGCGAAGTACGGGTCGTCTGCGCCCACCGGGCGGCCGGTGCGCGGATCGAGAATGCCCCTCGCGGCCGGCGCGACGGCCGCGGAGCGCTGCGGCGTCAATCCCATTCAAGCGCTCCTTTCCGCCACTCATATATGAATCCGACGGTCAGAACGCCAAGGAACACCATCATCGACCAGAAGCCGTAGACGCCGAGATCGCCGAAGGCCACCGCCCAGGGAAACAGGAAACTCACTTCCAGATCGAAGATGATGAAGAGGATCGCGACCAGGTAGAAGCGCACGTCGAACTTCATGCGCGCGTCGTCGAACGCATTGAAGCCGCATTCGTAGGCGGAGAGTTTTTCCGGATCGGGCTGCTTGTAGGCGACGATGAAGGGGGCGATCAGAAGCGCAAGACCGATGCCGAGCGCGACAGCTATGAAGACGACGAGGGGCAGATAGTCCATCAGCAATGCGCTCATCGGCGACCTCAAGCCTGCAGCCCCGCCCTACTGGATTGTAC
>JBOHIG010000169.1:0-2143 GCA_050725815.1 Xanthobacteraceae bacterium | reverse complement strand
GTGCACCGAGGAGGACTGGGACCGCGTGATGACGATCACGCTCAAGAGCCAGTTCCTGATGTCGAAGCACGTCGCGCAGCAGATGGTGGCGCAAGGCGGCGGCGGGAAGATCGTGAACGTCGGCTCGACCTCGGGCTGGCAGGGGCGCCCGCGGGCGATCGCCTATTCGGCGGCGAAGGCCGCAATCGCCAACTTCACCCGCGCGCTCGCGGTGCAACTCGCACCGCACAACATCCGCGTCAATGCGATCGTGCCCAATAAGATCGGCTCGCCGGTCGGCAAGGACGAGTTCGATGCGACCCGTCCGGTCGAGAACATGCTCAAGCGTCCCGGCCAGCCGGTCGAGGCCGCGAAGGCGATCCTGTTCCTGGTCAGCGACGATTCCTCGTTCATCATCGGTGAGAACCTGTTCGTCGACGGCGGCACCATGGCGATGGATCAGACGGGGGTGTGACGTTCGCGCTTCTTATCCCTCCCCGCGAAGCGGGGAGGGTGGCCCGCGCCATAAGCGCGTTCACCCGCGTCTTCGACGCGCTATGGCGCGGGTCGGGTGGGGTGCGAACGCCGTTGGGTGGGGCGAACGCAGTGAAGTGCCGGCCCCACCCGGCCGCTCGCTTCGCTCCATAGCCGATGCTTCGCATCGGCGTTCTTGAGCCGCTAAGAACGGCGGCTGAAAGCCGCCTACGCACCCTCCCCCTTCGGGGGAGGGATGTCTCACGAGTATTTCGTCGGTCCCTTGCCGGTCCAGTTCGGCGGATTGCTCGCCTTGATGCGGCGGGCGTCCTTCACCAGCTCCTTGATCGCGCCGGTGATCGGCAGCGACAGGCCGGACTTGTCGGTCATCTCGGTCACCACCTGCATGTCCTTCAACGCCCAGGTGAACGAGATCATGTCCCATTCCTTGAGCGCGTCGGAAGCGCCCGAGCTCATCAGCAGCGCGTCGCGCAGCTTAACGAGATCGATGCCGGTCGTTTCGGCGAGCCGTCCGGCTTCGATCAGGCCGACGGCACTGATCCACAGGAGCAGATTGTTCATGGTCTTGCCGACCTGGCCGTGGCCGGCGTCGCCGAGATGGGCGTAGTCGGAGCAGAACGCGCCATAGACCGCGCGGCCGCGTTCCACCACGTCGGGCGCGCCGCCGACCAGCGCCAGCAGCGTTCCCTCGTCGGCGGCGAAGCGGCCGCGGCAGATCGGCGCGTCGAGCACGCCGATGCCTTTCGGCGCGGCCGCCTTTTCGATCTCCTGCACGACATAAGGCGACGTGGTTGACGACACCGCGATGATCGCGCCCTTGGCAAGGTTCGCGATGAGGCCGCCGTCGCCGTAGACCACCGCTTCGACTTCCGGCGTGTAGCCGACGCCGAGGATGACGAAATCGCATTGCTTGGCGAGGGCGGCGGGCGAGGGCGCGCTCTTCGCGCCGGCATCGGTCGCACGCTTGATCGCTTCGGCGCTGAGGTCGCAGGCGGTGACGCTGTAGCCCTTGTTCACGAGGTGCTTGAGCATCGAGAAGCCCATGCGCCCGGCCCCGACGATGCCGACGCGTTCCTTTTGTCCGTTTGCCATGACGTGCCCTCTCAACTCTTCGGCTTGAGCATAGCATTCAGCGGCTTTGCCGGGTCGGAAAGCTCGCCTGCGTCGACGGGAATGCGACGCTCAATCAATCGGCGAGTGGCCGCGATGTCGCGCTGCGCGTTGATGCCGACCGCATAGGCGATACGTTCGCCGTCGAGTTCGAACATGATCGTCGCGTTCGCCCCGACCTTGCGCGTCACCCGCGCGCCCGGCTGCGCGGCGGGCCAGCCCACGCCCTGGATGTAGAGGTCGTACTGCTCCGACCAGAACGACGGCGCGACGTTGTACGCGACATCCCCGCCGGCGGCGTTGCGTCCCACGGCCATGCCATGCTCCTGCGCGTGCCGCCAATTCTCCAGCCGCACCGGACCGTTGGGACCGGTGAAGCGCGTGCAGTCCCCGGCCGCGAAGATCGCGGGATCGGAGGTGCGGCCGCGGTCGTCGACGACGATGCCGTCCTGCACGTCGAGGTCCGCGGCCTTGGCCAGCGCATCGTCCGGGATCGCGCCGGCGCCGACCACGATCAGATCGGCGGTGATGGTGTCGCCGGCCCTGGTTGTCACCGCGA
>JBOHIG010000168.1:0-34680 GCA_050725815.1 Xanthobacteraceae bacterium | reverse complement strand
TTGACCTCGGAATTGGGAATGCCTTCGAGATAGAAACGGCCGAGCGTCACGAAGGCGTTGGCGACGAAACGCGCACGCGCGGTACCAGGCGGATCGTAGGCATGCGCACGAGTGAGATTGCGGAAGTATTCGAACGAGCGCAGTTGGTCCTTGTTGACGCCGTCGCCGTCGGCATAGATCCGGCCAAGCTTCCACATCGCGCCGGGAACGCCCTGCCCGGCCGCGTATTCGAGCGCGGTGACACCTTGATCGGTACGGCCTTCGCGCAGCGCCTGCGTGCCTGACCGGAAGGCATCGAACGGATTGGCGGCCGCCGGAGGGCGGGCGCCGGGAATGTTTGCGGGCGGCACCAGGCGGCCGGAGGCTCCGCCCGGCGGCAACGGCGCGGTGACCGGTGCGACTTGCGGCGTGCGCGTACCGTCGAAGCTCGCCGCCGGCGAGAAGCCGAGCGCGACGCCGACCAGGCCGATCGTGACCACGACGTCAGAGGTCCGCATAGCACGCCTTTTCGGCTGCACCGCCAGGATGGGTCACGGCGCCAGCGCGCGCGGGTCCCACCTGCTGGGCGTATTTCCAGATGTAGCCGGACGTGACTTCGGTTGCGCGCGGCTTCCACGTCTTTGCGCGACTGTCGAGTTCGGCTTTGGTCAGCTTGACCTCGAGCTTGCCGGTCTCGGCGTCGAGCGTGATGACATCGCCATCACGCAACAGGCCGATCGGACCGCCGACCGCCGCCTCGGGACCCACATGGCCGACGCAAAAACCGCGGGTGGCGCCTGAAAAACGTCCGTCGGTGATCAGCGCGACCTTGCCGCCCATGCCCTGACCGTAGAGCGCGGCGGTCGTCGCCAGCATCTCACGCATTCCGGGGCCACCCTTGGGGCCCTCGTAACGGATCACCAGCACGTCGCCTTCCCGGTACTTACGTTTCTTGACCGCTTCGAAGCACGCTTCCTCGCCGTCGAAACAGCGCGCTGGACCGGTAAATTTCAACTCGCTCATTCCGGCAACCTTAACAATGGCCCCGTCGGGCGCGAGATTGCCCTTCAGACCCACAACACCGCCGGTGGCAAGCAACGGCTTGTCGGCAGGACGGACGACGTCCTGATCTCTGTTCCACTTCACCCGCTTCAGGTTCATCGCGATCGTACGACCGGTGACGGTCATGCAGTCGCCGTGCAGGAAGCCGTGGTCCAGCAGCGTCTTCATCAACAGCGGTATGCCGCCAGCTTCGAACAAGTCTTTGGCGACATAGCGGCCGCCCGGCTTCAAATCCGCGACATATGGTGTCTTTTTGAAGATTTCGGCGACGTCGAAAAGATCGAACTTGATTCCGCATTCATGCGCGATCGCCGGCAGGTGGAGCGCGGCATTGGTCGAGCCTCCGGAGGCGGCGACGACGGCGGCCGCATTCTCCAGCGCCTTGCGAGTGACTATGTCGCGCGGACGCAGTCCGGATTTGACGAGATCCATCACGGTTTCGCCGGCGGTCATGCAGAACGCGTCGCGAATTTCATAGGGTGCGGGGGCGCCGGCCGAATATGGCAAGGCCAACCCAATCGCCTCGGACACGGTCGCCATCGTGTTGGCGGTAAACTGGGCGCCGCAGGCGCCGGCGGACGGACAGGCGCTCCGCTCCAGCAGATCGAGATCGGAATCGGACATGTCGCCGACCGAGTGCTTGCCGACCGCCTCGAATACATCCTGCACGGTGACCGGCTGGCCTTTGAAGGTGCCGGGCAGAATCGAGCCGCCGTAGATGAAGACCGACGGCACGTTGAGACGGCACATCGCCATCATCATACCGGGCAAGGACTTGTCGCAGCCTGCGATTCCCACAAGGGCGTCATAGCCATGGCCGCGCATGGTCAACTCGACCGAATCCGCGATCACCTCACGCGAGGGCAGCGAGGACTTCATCCCCTCGTGTCCCATCGCAATGCCGTCCGTCACCGTGATGGTGCAGAATTCGCGCGGCGTGCCGCCGGCGACGGCGACGCCCTTCTTGACCGCCTGCGCCTGGCGCATCAGCGCGATGTTGCATGGGGCAGCTTCGTTCCAGCAGCTCGCGACCCCGACGAACGGCTGATGGATCTGCTCACGGGTGAGACCCATCGCGTAATAGTACGAACGATGCGGCGCGCGCTCGGGCCCTTCGGTCACGTGCCGACTGGGCAACCTTGCCTTCAGACTGGTCTTGGCGTCCATCGCTTACATCGCCCTGGCACGCGCGCGCCCGCTGCACTGCGCAAACGGGAAGTGGCGCAACGCTTTGCGCGCGTTGGGTCTCAGAAAAACGTATGGCCAAATCGCGGCATTCGGGCATGCCGGAGCGTTAAGGTGTGCGCAATCTTCCACACCTGTTGCGCGCAAGCCACAGGATTAGGAGACTGTTAAGTTTCTCGGACGCGGTCTCTCGGGCAGGTACCGCAGCGAAGCACCGAGGGCGGTGACGCGCTATTACAACCCTTTATGGTTTATGGTCCTGAAAGGATTGGCTGGCAGCCTGCTGGCTTGATTCCATCGTCGGCGCCGGGGCGGCACGCTGTCATGGCCCATTGCGCGGCGGTGCACACAAGGGGCGGGCTTTTCAGTCCCGTACAAGACCCGCATGCGCCACGATCTGCTCGATCGCCCGATCGACCGCAATGCCCCACAAACCAAGCATCTGCCCGCGGTCGAGGCGCCGCCCTCGGAGCCTGAGGCAGAGCCGGCCGCCGGCGCGCGGCTCGACGTCATTCGCGAGACCATCGATCTCCTGGAGGCCGACCTCAGCGCGATGATCCGCGGGGTCGAGGGCGCCGCCGGCGCCGTACACGACGGCACCAAAGCCTCCGCCGAGGCGCTTGAGGCAATCCGCCGGCGCAGCGAGGCGCTCGCCAAACAGTCAAGCAATGCCAAGCACGACGCGTCCCAGCTTGCCGCCGCCACGGAGGAGCTCGCCAATTCCTCGACCGAGATCAGCCGGCAGGTCGATCACGCACGGAGCTTGACCGGTCAGGTCCACCAGGTCGCAAGCGCGGCCGGCGGCAGTCTCGACGGGCTGAAGCGCTCGTCCGGCGAGATCGGCGACGTGGTCAACCTCATCGCCTCCATCGCCAAGCAGACCAACCTGCTCGCGCTCAATGCCAAGATCGAGGCCGCGCGCGCGGGCGCCGCCGGACGCGGCTTCGCCGTCGTCGCCGACGAGGTGAAGGCGCTCTCGGTGGAGACGCAGAAGGCGACCAACGCGATCGCCCAACGCATCGGCCAGTTGCAGCACGACGCCGCCGAACTCATCTCGGCGGTGAACGGAATCGTCCAGATGATAGAGACGATGCAACCGGTGTTCGGCGCGGTCGCTTCGGCCGCTGTCCAGCAGAACGCGACGTCGAGCGAGCTTGCGCGCAACGCGGCGGCGTCTTCGCAATTCGTCACCACTGTGGCAGATGACGCCGCCGAAATCGAACGCGCGGCGGCGGCGGCCAGCGGCCAGAGCGACGTGGTCGATCACTCCTCCAAGACGATGGTGCAGATCGCCTCGGAGCTCAAAACCCGGTTCATCATCTTTCTGCGCCAGACCGAGATCGGCAATCGCCGCCGCCACGACCGCCTGCCCTGCGAGATCGGCGTCACCCTGCGGCATCCGGGCGGCACCGCGCAGGGCGTCACCGTCGACCTTTCCGAAGGCGGAATGCTCGCGACCTTCCCCGGCATGGGGACATTTCCAGTTGGGACGATGCTCGAGGCCACCGTCGCAGGCATCGGCCCGGCGCATGTGCGGGTCGCCAACTGCTCGAGCCAAGGTTTGCATTTCGAGTTCAACGACCTCGGCGAGGCGACGCGCGACGCGCTCGATGCCAAGCTCACCGCTATCCGGGCCGAGAACCATGAATGGGTCGAGCGCGCTGTGAAAGTGGCCGAGACGATCTCGAATACTTTCGAGGAGCTGGTTTCCTCGGGTCGGATCACTTTCGACGCGCTATTCGACAACAACTACGTCCCGATCGAGGGTACCAGTCCGCAGCAGTATCGTACGGCCTTCCTTGACGTCATCGAGCGCGTGCTGCCGCCGATCCAGAATCCGGTGCAGGAAGCCAATTCGCGGATGACACTGTGCGCGGCCATCGACCGCAACGGCTATATTCCGGTGCATCGCCCCAAGCATTCCCAGCCACAACGCCCGGACGATGCCGAGTGGAACGGCCGCAATTGCCGCAACCGGCGCATCTATGACGATCCGATGCGTCTCGCCGCCGCGCGCAGCACGCGCGCCTATATGATCCAGCAGTTCAGCCACGAGCGCGAAGGCAAGATGCTGGCGATCCGCTCGGTGGCGGCGCCGATCCGCGTGTTCGGCAAGCACTGGGGCGCGCTGCGCACAACCTATCGGATTTAGCCGGGCTGCATTATCAAGACATCAGCGACGGCACGCCGCGGGCGCGCCCGATCGCCGTCCTTTTTTTGCTAAGCATGACCCGTCCCCCCGCCGCCCAACTGCATCGCCGGCCCATGTCCCGCCCGCTCCGCCGTTCTTTCTTCGCTCGCAGCGTCCACGAGGTGGCGCCGGAACTGATCGGCGCGACGCTGCTGTTCAAGGGCGCGGGCGGCACGATCGTTGAGGTCGAGGCCTATCACCACACCGATCCCGCGGCGCATTCCTACAACGGGCAGACACCGCGCAACGCGGTGATGTTCGGCCCACCGGGCAAGGCCTATGTCTATCGTTCGTACGGTATCCACTGGTGCCTCAATTTCGTGTGCGAGCGCGCGGGCTCGGCGAGCGCCGTCCTGATCCGGGCGATTGCTCCGACGCAAGGGCTTGCCACCATGCGCCGCCGCCGTGGCCTCAAGGAGGAGCGGCTCCTGTGCGCCGGGCCCGGACGCGTGTGCGAGGCGCTGGGCATCACCGTGGCGCATAACGGGCTGGCGCTCGATGCACCGCCTTTCGAGCTGTTCGCACGCCAGGACGAGGTGGAACTGGCGATCGGACCGCGGATCGGGATCACCCGGGCGATGGAATTGCCCTGGCGCTACGGGCTGAAGGGATCGCGGTATCTCAGCAAGCCAATGCGCTAAAGCATGATCCCGAAAAGTGGAAACCACTTTTCGGAAAAGATCATGCTCAAGAATGAGATAGAGCGCGATTGCGATTCAACCTAAAGCAATCACGCTCTATCCGGCCAAGGAGCGACCGCACGGCGGCTATGCCCTCGGGGCGCGATTGTGGATGTCCTTCACGTCGGTGAAGGTCAGACCCGGAGCATGCTCGCGGGCATAGTCCAGATGGAACTGATTGCGCGCGAGATAGACGAGATCGCCATCGAGGTCCTCGGCGATGGCGGAGGCGTTGCCGCCGACGAAATCAGCCAACGCCTTCGGATCGTCGGCGGCGATCCAGCGTGCCAGTGCAAATTGCGCAACGTCCCACATGACGTCCAGGCCGTATTCGTCCTTCAACCGCGCTTGCAGCACGTCGAGCTGCAACGCGCCGACGACGCCGACCAGCGCCGGCGATCCGTCTTGCGGACGAAACACCTGCACCACGCCCTCTTCCGCCATTTGCTGAAGCGCTTCCTTAAGCTTCTTCGCCTTCATCGCGTCCGGCAGCCGGACGCGGCGCAACATCTCGGGCGCAAAACTCGGAACGCCGACAAAGTTGATGTCCTCGCCTTCGGTCAGCGTATCGCCGATGCGCAGCGTGCCGTGATTGGGAATGCCGACGACGTCGCCGGCATAGGCTTCCTGCGCCAGCGCGCGCTCCTTGGCAAAGAAGAACTGCGGCGCATTGAGCGCCATCGGCTTGCCGGTGCGGACATGCTTCACCTTCATGCCCTGGCTCAGCCTGCCGGAGCACAGTCTGGCGAAGGCAATACGGTCGCGATGATTGGGGTCCATGTTGGCTTGGATCTTGAACACGAAGGCCGACATGCGGTCTTCGTCGGCATCGACCACCCGGCGGTCGGCCGGCTGGGCGCGCGGCGCCGGCGCCACGGCGCCGATCGCTTCGAGCAGGTCGCCGACGCCGAAATTCTTCAGCGCACTGCCGAAGAAGACCGGACTGAGATGCCCTTCGCGAAACGCCGCCAGATCGAAGCGCCTGCAGGCCTCCCGCACCAGCGCGAACTCGTTCGCCACCTGATCGGCATCGAGTGCCGGAGCGAGTGCGACCACTTCAGCGATGCTCATCGGGCGCAGCGCGCCCGTGCTGCCGGTATCAGCCTCGACGAGACGCACGCCGCCGGACGCCACATCGACGGTGCCGACGAAATCGCGGCCGCGCCCGACCGGCCAGTTCACCGGCGCCACGTCCAGCGCGAGCGTATGCTCGATCTCGTCGATCAGCTCGAACGGGTCGCGGCTTTCCCGGTCCATCTTGTTGATGAAGGTGAGGATCGGGATGTCACGCAGCCGGCAGACTTCGAACAGCTTGCGGGTGCGCGGTTCGATGCCCTTCGCCGCGTCGATGACCATGACCGCCGAATCGACCGCGGTCAGGGTGCGATACGTATCCTCGGAAAAATCCTCGTGGCCCGGCGTGTCGAGCAGGTTGAAGACGTGATCGCCGTATTCGAACGTCATCACCGACGTCACGACCGAGATGCCGCGCTCACGCTCGATCGTCATCCAGTCGGAGCGCGCGGAACGCCGATTGCGCTTCGCCTTCACCTGCCCGGCGAGTTGGATGGCGCCGCCGAACAGAAGGAGCTTCTCCGTCAGCGTGGTTTTCCCGGCGTCGGGGTGCGAGATGATGGCGAAGGTTCGCCGGCGCGCGATCTCGCCGGCAAACGGCGAGCGCAGCCCCGCGCCGGCGGCATCGCGGATCGGAATGTTCATGGCGGGGCCGCTTGTACAAGGCGCCAGCCCGATTGCAAGCCCGCATTGCCGGCCGCCGCTGGCGGCGGCGCTCAGTGATAGGCGATGATAAACTCGCAGCCGGCCGCGGTCGGGAAGGTGCGCGTGACGCGCCCGCTCGCCAGTTCGAACTCGAATACCTCGGCGTCGTCGTGGCAGCAGATATAGGCGTGCTGGCCGCCGGGCGCGAAACCGAAGCCCATCGGCGATTTCTCGGTCGGGAACGATGCCACCGCCTTGAGGCTTGTGGCCTCGTAGATCGAAGCCAGGCGGTCCTGGTTCGACGACACCACGACGTATCGGTTGTCGGGCGACACCCGTACGCGACGCATCTGTTTCTTCTCCGCATTGGCGCCCGCGATCGGAACCGTGGTCCGGAGAAAGTGCGAGAGCGCGTCGATGGCGTAGAATTCGGCGGCGTCCTGAGCGCAGACATAGAGCGTCTGGCCGTCCGGCGCGATCGCCAGCCCTTCGACGACGTGCGGCAGCGCGATGCGGTCGATGACCGTGCGGCGCAGGGCGTCGATGGCGACGATGTAGTTCGATTTCACCGAAACGAACACCTTGCCGGTCGCGTGGCTGACCGCGACCCAATGGGCGGTGTCGCCAACCTCGATCTTCTGCACCGTGTCGCTTGAAGGGTCGATCGCCAGCACCGCGCCGCCAAGCTCGCCCGACGACCAGAGCGTGCCGCGCTCGTCCATCATGATGCCGTGCGGCGCATAGATTGCACCGAGGTCGATGATGCGCGTGAGCGATTTCGACGGCAGGTCGATCACCACGATGCGGCGGTCGGGATTGACCCGCTTGGCGAACACACCGTCGCCATAGACCGTGCCATAGGCGGTGCGGCCGTCCGCCGAGAGCGCGAGCTCATGGGTGGAGCCCGGCATGTCGATGGTCGCCGCCATGGTCAGCGTCGCCGCGTCGAGGAAATGCACCTTGTGCGCGGTCTTCGCCGTAACGATCAGGTTCGGCCCGCCGGGGCGGTTGTTGAGGTCGGTCATGCTGGCGACGCTAACATCAACTGAGGTCCGATTCTAACATTCGCATTCCGTTTGGGCAGGCGACCTTGCGAATGTTAGAACCAAAGGACCACTATTCGGACACGACATCGCGCAACTGGGCCGTATCGAAGTACTCGAAGAATTCGACCGCCTTGCCGTTGGCGAAACGCCAGGCGTCTGCTTTGGGCGTCGCAACGACGCGCCCGTTCTTGCGGAAGCGCCAGGTGCAGCGGCCGAGCATCACCACCCGGTCACCCTGCGCGACGAACTCGTCGACCACATAGTCGATCATCTCCCAGTCCTGGCGCAGCCCGTTGAAATATTGCCCGAGCGCGGCGCGGCCGTTGTAACCGGTGAGATAGGAGACGCCGGGCGGCGCCTGTGCGATCGAGCCGAACCGGATATCCTCGTCGCAAATCGACATCCAATGGTCGACGCTCGCGCCACGACTTTCATGCCATTGGCGGTAGCCTTCCTTGAGGGTCGCAACATTCTCCGCTTCGCTCGCCATCACGCCACCTCATTCTTGGTAGCAAACCATCGCCCATGATCGCGATAGTTGCAACCCTCCAGGAGCGGTATCGCGACGGTCAATCGACCGCAACGGGGAACATCTCGTCCGTCGTCACCACCCGCGGCGCGAGCCCCTGCTCGTGAACGAAGCGTGCGATCGCCTCCCAGGTCGGCCGGTTCGGCTCGACGCCGTAGGGCCAGAAATCCTTGCCGAACACCCGCCAAGTCTCCTCGACGTGATCGATCAGGAATGGCAGCGCCAGGTGCAGCGCATCGGTGTCATAGAGGCCTTCGGTGGCGATCGCCTTGGCCTCGCTGAACGCTTTGTAGATGCTCTTCGCCGCCCAGGGATGTTCGCGGTGCACGTCCTCGCGCACGACCACCGTGTGCATGATCGGAAAAATCTTCGTGCGCTTGTAGTAGTCCTGCTCGACCTCCTTGAAGTTCGGCCACAGCCGCGTCATTTGCGGCGAGCCGTCGAGGAACATCTTGGGGATGTAGAGCGAGAGCAGCGCGTCGAGCTCGCCCGCCGCGAACATTTTTTCCAGCGTCTGCTCGCCGGAAAGGAAATCGAGCTTGATCGCTTTCGGCAAATCGAGCGGGATCAGCGGCTGCTCGACGAACGTGTTGAGCCCGCCCATGAACCAATGCATGTCCTCGGACTTGATGCCGCAGTCGTGCTGCAGCATGCCGCGCATGAAGCACAGGCCCGTCGATGAATATTGCGAGGTGCCGACCCTCTTGCCGCGCAGGTCTTCCGGTCTCTCGATGCCCGCGCCCTTGCGGACATAGATGCAGGAGTGGCGAAAGATCTTCGACAGCGCCACCGGCACCGCCACGAACGGGCAATTCCCACGCGCCTTGAGCGTGGTGTAGGAGGCAAGCGACAACTCGGAAACCTGGAATTCCTGGCTGTCCAGCATGCGCTGGAACGACTGCCTCGGCCGCAGGATCTGGATATCGAAATCGATACCTTCGGCCTTCACGCGGCCGTCGATCAGCGGCCGCGTACGGTCGTAGTTCCAGCAGGCGAGCGTGAGCTTCAGATTTGGCATTGTTGACCGTCCATTTCTTTCGGCAGTCATCGTCGTAGCCCGGATGAGCCATAAGCGCGTGTACGCGCGTCTTCGACGCGCTATGGCGATATCCGGGAGCAATGGCGCAGCGCGTTGAATCATTCCCGCATGTCGCTGCGCTCATGCGGGCTACGCCAACTACGCTAACGGCATCATGCCGCTCCTTTCAGGCGATCCAGCGTCGTAGCCCGGATGAGCGAAGCGATATCCGGGATCGGCGGCGCCGGATCGCGATGCTGCTCCCGCATGTCGCTGCGCTCATGCGGGCTACGCCAACTACGCTAACGGCATCACGCCGCTCCTTTCAGGCGATCCAAGGCCTCCAGGATCTTGGCGCGGCGACCTTCCGCTTCCTCGCGTTTCTCGCGCTCGCCGTCGACCACGTCCTCGGCCGCGTTCTGCACGAATTTCGGATTGTTGAGCTTGGCGTCGATGCGCGCGATGTCGGACGCGACCCGCGCCATCTCCTTTTCGAGCCGCGCCTTCTCAACAGCGAAGTCAATGACGCCCTTCAGCGGCAGCGCCACGACCTCGCCGCGCACCACGAGCTGCACCGAGCCCGGCGGCACCGCGTTTGCAATCGACAGGCTGGAGAGCCGCGCCAGGCGCTTGATCACGTCGGCCCAGCGGCCGGCACGGGCGTCGGTCTCCGGTGAGACGTTGGCGAGCACCAGCGGCAGCGCGGTCGCGACGGTAAGGTTCATCTCCGCCCGCAGCGAGCGGATCGCGCTGACGAGGTCGATCACCCAGCCGATCTCGGCCTCGGCGGCATGATCGGACAAACGCCCGTGCTTCGGCCATGGCGCGAGCGCCAGCAGCGTATCCCGCGCCGGCCCCTGCTCGGCGGTGACACGCCACAGCTCCTCGGTGATGAACGGCATGAACGGATGCAGCAACTTGAGAATCTCGTCGCGCACCCACGTCACCGTCGCGCGCGTCTCGTCTTTGGCCGCCCCGTCGGGCCCGGACAGCACCGGCTTGGCGAGTTCGAGATACCAGTCGCAATAGATGTTCCAGACGAAACGATAGACCGCGTTCGCAGCGTCGTTGAACTTGTAGGCCTCGATCGCGGCGGTGATCTCCTGCGCCGCGGCTTGCGTCTCGTGCGCGATCCAGCGGTTGAGCGTCTCCTTACTCGACCACGGCTCGAACTCCGCGACGCCGACGCAGCCGTTCATCTCGGCAAAACGCGCGGCGTTCCACAGCTTGGTCGCGAAATTGCGGTAGCCTTCCACCCGCTGGGTGGACAGCTTGATGTCGCGGCCCTGCGCCGCCATGGCGGTGAGCGTAAAGCGCAGTGCGTCGGCGCCGTAGTCGTCGATGATCTCGAGCGGGTCGATGACGTTGCCCTTCGACTTCGACATCTTGGCGCCGCGCTCGTCGCGCACCAGCGCATGGATGTACACGGTGTGGAACGGAATCTCCTTCATGAAATGGAGACCCATCATCATCATCCGCGCGACCCAGAAGAAGATGATGTCGAAGCCGGTAACCAGCACATTGGTCGGGTAGAAGCGCTTGACCTCGGCCGCATCGAAAGGCCAGCCCAGCGTCGAGAACGGCCACAGCGCCGACGAGAACCAGGTGTCGAGCACGTCCTCGTCGCGCCAAAGTCCTACTTTGCCTTCATTTTGAAGCGCCAAAGCAGCGAACTGGTTTTCGACTAGTTGAACCTCGAATGTGGGATACTTTTTCTTCACTTCGAAGAGAGCAGCTTCCTCCGTTTCCGCAACGACACAATTGAACTGACTTAAATCTCTTACTCCGCCTCTAAATGGCGCATTGATTGCCGTAAGATCAACTATGGGTGACTCACCCTTCGCTCCGAAATTCAGATGATACCAGGCCGGAACCTGGTGGCCCCACCAGAGCTGGCGCGAGATGCACCAGGGCTGGATGTTGTCCATCCAGTTGAAATAGGTCGCCTCCCACTGCCGCGGCACGAATGCCGTACGGCCCTCGTGCACCGCCGCCAGTGCCGGAGCGGCCAGCGTCTTGGCGTCCACGTACCACTGCTCGGTGAGATAAGGTTCGATCACGACGCCGGAGCGGTCGCCATGAGGTACGATATGAACATGCGGCTCGGTTTTGCTCACGAGACCGCGTTCCTGCATGCGCTCGACGATTAGCCTACGCGCGACGAAGCGGTCGATGCCATGCAATTGCAGCGTTTCAGTAAGTTCCGGCGCTAGCTGGTCGAGGCCTGCGAGAAAAGCATCATTGTCCACGAGGTTCAAATTAGCCTCGTGATCAAGAACATTGATCAGTGGCAAGCTATGGCGGCGGCCGACCTCGAAATCGTTGAAGTCGTGCGCCGGCGTGATCTTGACCGCGCCGGTGCCTTTCTCGGGGTCTGAGTATTCGTCAGCAATGATCGGGATGCGCCGGCCGACCAGCGGCAGGATGGCGTGCTTGCCGACGAGATGGCGATATCGCTCGTCGTCGGGATGCACCGCCACCGCGGTGTCGCCGAGCATGGTCTCCGGCCGAGTCGTCGCAACCGTGATGAACCCATCACTGGCGTCTTCCAACGGGTAGTGGAAATGCCATAGATGACCCTTCACCTCGACCTGCTGCACCTCGAGATCGGAGATCGCCGTGAGCAGCTTGGGGTCCCAGTTGACCAGCCGCTTGTCCTTATAGATGAGCCCGGCGCGATAGAGGTCGACGAACACCTTGAGGACGGCGCGTGAGAGGCCCTGGTCCATGGTGAAGCGCTCGCGCGACCAATCGCAGGAGGCGCCCAGCCGTTTGAGCTGGTTGATGATCGCGCCGCCCGACTCCGCCTTCCACGCCCAGACCTTTTCCAGGAATTTCTCGCGCCCGAGCGCCCGCCGGCCCGCCTCCTGGCGCTCCATGAGCTGGCGCTCGACCACCATCTGGGTAGCGATGCCGGCATGATCGGTGCCGGGCTGCCACAACACGTCCTTGCCCCGCATTCGCTCGAAGCGGCACAGGATGTCCTGCAGCGTGTTGTTGAGCGCATGCCCCATATGGAGCGAGCCGGTGACGTTCGGCGGCGGGATGACGATGCAATAGGGCTCGGCCGCGCGTCGGTCCTCGCGGCCGGCGCGGAACGCGCCCGCCTCCTCCCAGCGGGCGTAGATGCGCCCCTCGACGTCCGCGGACTGGTAGGTTTTGTCGATCATTGCCGTTTCGGTTTCGGGTGGCTGCGCGGTAAAAAGCCCGCCACGCTCCGACCTGTCAACGGTCGCCCCCGCCCGCTGCCTAATGGCCGCTAAACCCTGACCGAGCGATTTCCCGGTGCCCGCCCTGCCCCCGTCCGATCAGCGACCAAACCCGACCCGGTCGATCGTGCTGCTCGCGGTCGCCGGTTTCGCCAGCCAGGCCCAGGTGCGGGTGACCGACTCGCTACTGCCGCAGATTGCCACCGATTTCGGCACCACCGTCGGAGCCGCCGCCATGGTGGTAACCGCCTATGCACTCGCGCATGGCTCGGTGCAGCTCTTCATCGGGCCGATCGGCGACCGCTTCGGCAAATACCTGACCATCATGGTCATGAGCCTGTGCTCCTCCATCCTGGTCATGGCCTGCGGGCTGGCCAATTCGCTGCCGGAACTGGCGGTCGCCCGGCTGCTGGCGGGAGCGACCGCAGGCTGGGTCATCCCAATCTCGATGGCCTATGTCGGCGACGTGACGCCCTATGACCGACGCCAGCCGGTGCTGGCGCGGTACCTTTCGGGGCAGATTTTCGGACAGCTCTTCGGCCAGGCCGCCGGCGGCGTGCTCGGAGACCTGTTCGGCTGGCGCAACGTCTTCTTCGTTCTGGGCGCGATGTTCGCGCTGGCGACGGCGGGGCTGATCTACGAGCTTCTCACCAATCCGGCGACCCGCACCGCTACCCGCCCGGAAGAGACCTCACGCGGCTTCGTCGCGGACTATGTCGCCGTGCTCTCGAACCGCTGGGCGCGGGTCGTGATCGTCGCGGTCTTCATCGAGGCGGCGGTCGGCTGGGGCGCCTTCGCCTATGTCGGCGCGGACCTCAACCTGCGTTTCGGACTGAGCTTCACCGCGGTCGGGCTGATCGTCGGGACCTTTGCGATCGGCGGCTTGCTTTATGCCGCGAGCGTGCAGCCCCTCGTGAACATGCTGGGGCAGCGCGGCCTCGCCATCGGCGGTGCGACGATCTGCGGCGGCGCCTATCTGGTGCTGGCGAGCGGGCTTGCGTGGTGGCTGGCGCCGGTTGCAGTCGGACTTTACGGGTTCGGCTTCTACGCGCTGCACAACACCCTGCAGACCAACGCCACGCAAATGACGCCGGAAGCGCGCGGGACCGCGGTCGCGATCTTCTCCTCGGCCATCTATATCGGGCAGACCGTCGGCGTTGGCGTGTTCGCGCTCATCTTCGACCGCGCCGGCGCGGTGCCGCTCCTGGTGGGAGCCGGCTTAACCCTTCCGGCGCTGGCATGGTGGTTCGCGCGGGAGCTGGGGCGGAGGAATTAGCCTCGGCCGCGCGAGACGCGCTCGATCTCGGCGCGCACCAGCCGCTCGACCAGCCCCGGCAGGTTGTCGTCGAGCCAAGTCCTCAGCATCGGCCGCAGCATTTCACGCACCAGATCCTCAAGCGTGCGCGCATTCTGCACCAGCACGGTCTGCGCGAGCGTGTTGAAGGCCGAATCGACCGCAGCGCCGGTCGCCGCCGACACCAGCGACTGGTCGATGCTGTCGATGCGCGGCGGCAGATGTGAATTGGTTGCGGGAGCAGGCTCCGGCTCGAACGGGCTGTCCGCGAACACCAGGTCGGACCCACCGTCGATGGTGCGGAAGCCGCCGGCGACCGGCGCCGGAGCGGCCATCGCCTCGGTGAGCTCAAGCACATCGGGAACCGGATTCGGCGGCACTGGCGGCGCCGGCGGCCTCGCGTTCAGCTCGGACAGCATCGCATCGATTTCGGCCTGCCGCATCGGGGGCTCTGGCACCGGTGGCGGCACTGGCGGCTGCGTCACCGGTGCCGGCGGATCGGCCTCCTTCGGCGGCGGCTTGCTTGCGTCGTCGTCGGCAATAATTCGCCGGATGGAGGCGAGGATTTCCTCCATCGACGGCTCTTGTGCCTTGGCCGGCTGAGTCATTGGCCGCATCCCCGCTCAAGCCCCGACGGACCTGAGTTCTACGTCGTCCACACCACCGCGCGAATCAGCGTCAATGCCTCTACGCCGATGCGATTCAGTATGTCATGTCGAAGGTCGAACGCAAGGTTCCGTCGCGTCGCGGATGGGAGCCTTGAATTCAGCGTCCGTCGGGCACGCGCACGCCGTACCAGCTATCGCGGACCTGTTGATAATGCACCATCGGGTCGTAGGTGGACACGCCCAGGCCGAGAATCCGAGGCGACAGTCCCCCGCTCGCTGCCAGCACATTGTACGACGCCACCACCCGATCGCGCTGCGCGGTGACGAGGCTGACACGCGCATTGACCAGCGCCTGCTGCGCATTGAGGACGTCGAGCGTGGTGCGCTGACCCACACGGGCCTCCTCGCGGACGCCATTGAGGGCAATCTCGGAGGCCGAAACCTGGGCCTGGGTGGCCTCGATCTGCGCCTTGGCCGCCTGTAACTGGCCCCAGGCCTGCGCCACGATTGAATCGACCTGATCGCGCGCGGTATCGAGGTCGAGCCGCCGCTGGCCCAGGGTTTCCTTGGCCTGGCGGATGGTCGCGTACTCGCCACCGCCCTGGTAGATCGGAACCGAGAGCTGGGTCGTGACCGAGGCGGACAGCGACTCCAGCGGCACCAACGAATTGGCTGAATTCCATTGCTTCTGCGCCGCGCCCTGCAACGACAGCGTCGGATAGAGCGCGCCCTCGGCGATCTTCACCTGGAACACCGCCGCGTCGACGTTGTAGGCGGCGGTCGTGATGGTCGGGTGCTCGGTGCGCGCACGCGCGCGCGCACCCGACAACGTGCGTGGCGACAGGCGGTCGACCGGCATCGCCGCCGTGAGGCGGCCGGCATCGACCCCGATCACCTGCCGGTATTGCGCGCGCGAGGTGACGACGTTCGATTCGGCCGTCAACTGGGACGACCGCCCGGCGGCCAGGCTCGATTCGGATTGGGCGACGTCGGTGCGCGTCACTTCGCCGACATTGAAGCGGTCGCGGGTCTGCTGCAGGGTCGCTTCCAGCACCGCGATGTTGCTGTTCTGAAGCTCGAGGATCGCGAGGTCGCGCAGCAGGTTCATATAGGCGGTGACGGCGTTCAGCAGCACCGTCTGTTCGGCGCTGCGCAGGGTTTCGCGCGAGGCAAAAACCAGCGCTTCGGCCTGCCGCGTGCGATTGCCGGTCTGGAACCCGTTGAACAGGGTCTGGGTCGCGGTAACTCCGAGCGTTGTGACGGTGCGGCCGCCGACCGAGCGGGTGTTTTCGATCTGGCCGCGACTGACGTTGTCGATGTGAACCTGCGAGAGGCTGGTGGTGCCGGCGACGCGCGGACGGTAGCCGCCGAGCGCGATCGAAACGTTCTCATCGACGGCGCGTGTCGCGGCGCGCTGGGCGTTGAGCTGTGGATTGTTCTGATAGGCCTGGATCAGCGCCATATTGAGAGTGCTGGTGCCACGCACCGGCGCCCCGCGCACCCCGGCACCCCGCACCACCGGCAGCTCCGACGCCACGACCGGCACCACAGCGGTGACGACGGCAAGTGCCGCAACGGCAATTGCGCCCCGTCCGACCGTGGCCGGCCGTCCCTGCCCCCACAACATCGACTACCCCACGCAACCCCACGGTTCCGAGCGCCAGACTCTGATCCGATTTTCGATTGAACCGGATCAGGGTCCAGCTTTCTTGAATTTGGGCATGATCTTGTCCGAAAACCGGTTTCCACTTTTCGGGATCATGCCCTAATGACCTCGCAGGCTCGTCGTTAACCATAAGCATCTTCCGCCGCCGGTGAAACCCCTGGGGATTGGCGTCGCCGGCAAATCAGGCAGATTGCGTGAAATTGCGTTCTCCGCGCCACACTGCCGCCTGTGGACAAGAGCCAGCGGCGCGCAGGTCCTGCGCTTTAGAGTCTGATCCGGTCAGATTGAATCGGATCAGCTCTAGCTTCTTGTTGAAGCATGATCTTTCCGAAAACCGGTTCCCACTTTTCGGGATCATGCTTTTAGAATACGAACGCCGGCTTGGCGGCAAAACCCGGCAGAACCGGCGCGGCCGCGTCGAAAATGGGCCGGGCGCTTACCTGTCCGCCAGTGCTTCGGTACAGCACCGCCTTGCTGGCGGGGGGACGTCCCAGCACGCAGACCAGACGCCCGCCGTCGCGAAGCTGACGCAGCAAGGTCTCCGGCGCGTGCTCGGTCGCGCCATTGAGCAGAATGGCATCGTAGAATGCACCGGCTGGCCATCCCGCAGTCAGGGAGCCGGTTACCACTTCAACGTTGCCGACGCCGGCCAGGTTGTCGCGGGCGTGCCGCGCGAGATCCTCGTCCTGCTCCAGCGCGACGACCGAACCCGCGAGCTGCGCCATCACCGCCGCCGAATAGCCGGTGGCCGTTCCGACATCGAGCACCCGGCTTCCGGCGCCGATCTCGGCGGCCTGAATCAGCTTCGCCAGCACCATCGGCTTGAGCAGGCAGCGCTGCGGCCGCGCCGTCCCCTCCGTCACCGGCAGGTCGCGGTCGAGATAGGCCAAGGCGACTTTGTCCCGCGGCACGAAGCGTTCGCGCGGCAGCTCCAGCATCGCCGCAATCAGCCGCAGATCGGTAACGTCGCTGGTGCGCACCTGGCCATCGACCATCATGCGGCGCGCGGTGGTGAAATCGGGCATCGGCTGTTCCGGCGATGGTGGCCGCGATTCGCGACGTGTTCATCTCTAGACGTGTCATCTCTATCGGCAGGCCAAGCACGATGGCAAGACGCGCTTGCAACGATGCGTTGACGACATCCCGTCGCGGTCGCAGCGGTAAGGTTGCTCCTGCGAAAACGCTGCTGTAAGAGCGGCGCCAGGCCACGTGGCGGAGTGGTGACGCAACGGTCTGCAAAACCGTGTACCCCGGTTCAATTCCGGGCGTGGCCTCCAGACAGACTTCCCCACTATCTCAAACACCGCTCCCGCGCGGTTCTTCAACTCCTCCGTGCGCTGGCGCACCGGCGGGTTACCGAATTATGAATTGTGCCATGCAGCGGAACCTTTGCTGCTATGCAATAACTATCGGTGTTTTCTTTGGTATACCAACATATATCCGGTTCAACAATTAACCCGAACTCAAAAGGAATTGCCAGAATGACCACTCTCGCCCTTGCCCAACTGGTCCACGGAACCCCCGCCTTCTTCCAGAAGGTCGGTCAGCGCTTCAGCGACCTTGCCGCCGGCCTCCACGAGGCGCGCGTGCTTTCGCAGCGCTTCAAGACCCTGTCCTCGCTCACCGACGCCCAGCTCGCCGAGCGCGGCCTGAAGCGGGAGGAAATCCCGCAGGCGGTGATTAATTACAGCGTCCGCGTCTGACGCAGCGCCGGCGCGGTCCAAGATCGAAGCCGGTCTGACCACCAACGATGCCGGCCCCGGCATTCTCCGGGCCGGCATTTTGCTGTTCTCCGGCAGCGTTGTTCGGAAGTCTTCATGAATTCACGCTAG
Organism: Xanthobacteraceae bacterium; assembly: GCA_050725815.1. Taxonomy (GTDB): domain Bacteria; phylum Pseudomonadota; class Alphaproteobacteria; order Rhizobiales; family Xanthobacteraceae; genus VAZQ01. Next base: position 16,662 of record JBOHIG010000168.1, on the reverse strand, counting down.
GCAAGCGGGTATGCGTTTGTTATAGGCGGCACTCTTCCAAACGCGATGGTCCCCGGTAGCTCAGTGGTAGAGCAACCGGCTGTTAACCGGTTGGTCGCTGGTTCGAATCCGGCCCGGGGAGCCAAAGTTTTTTAGCTACTTAGATTGGATTGATCGGCCCCGGTTCGAAGCCGCGAACCGACCTAAGCAATAGCCTAGGCAATAACCTGCACTGACGCTGCTCGCCCCTGCAACGATCCGCAGGCTCGGTCGCGCGGCGGGGTTACTTGCCCCTACGCGGCTATGCAGGGCGGGCGGCGGCCGTATGGAAAGAACAATCTCGGGCCATACTCCGAGTTCGAGTGGAGAGCCCTCGCGGGCGATTGCGGCTGCCCGGAGTGGCGCCTGGTCGGCCGTTCAGGTTGGCTCGATCTTTGGACGGGCTCCCACGAAGCCCACTGAAAGGCCCCTGTGACGGAGGAGGACAGCATGGCTCAATATGCCTTTAAGGCGAGCAATGTCGGGGATGGCGACAGAATCCTGCCTACCGAATGGTTCGACATAAACAACAAGGGAGAGAGGATAGGCACCTGTTGGGCGCAGCCAATAAGAGCGGTCTATCACAAGGGCACGGGGTCGACGATCAGAACATTCACATACGGAAATCGTGAGACGAACGCCCACGGGCTGAACGATCAAGGGATGATCGTCGGCCGCAACGTACAAACCTCGCCTCTAAGAGCTGAAGGATTTTCGATCCCCAGCATCGAACAAATAGACACTCCGACATTCATTTCCGCCCCGGATGGACCACTGGGAACGGAATTGTTCGCCGTGAACAAGAACCAAGAGATAGTTGGCCTGTATGGCTATGCTCCACCTGGCGGGGGTTTAACGCTCATTCAAATGTTTATCCACCACGCTGGACATTACACGCGGTTGGGCGAGCCGAGCACCGAGTACAGTCACCCCATGGGTATCAATGACCACGGCCACATCGTCGGGGGACGAACCGAAAACGGCAAACGTCGCGCATTCATTTATCAGAACGGGTCTTTCAGCTATTTCGACTTTCCCAGCGCAGAAAACACAAGCGCGTATGACATCAACAATCATGGGCACGTTGTTGGCTGGTACACGAAGGAGAATTCGACGCACGGGTTCTTATTCGCCGACGAGCACTTTAGCACCATCGATTATCCGGATGCGGATTCGACCTACGTCCATGGAATTAATGATTCCGGGATGATTGTGGGCAGCTATCGCAGGAAGAATTGGATCCCCGAACCCAGCGGGTTCGTTGCAGTGCCTACGACCGCAGCCGTCGAGCCCCAGATAGAACTTTTGCAGATCGAGAAGCATCTGGACCTTTGAGGCGTCCTCAAACGGCCGTGTGCTCGCACTCACCCGCAGATTTCAGTCCGTTCGGTGACCCGCATCTCCCAGCGGCAGGAATAGGCGAGGTCGGCGATGCAGGTCATCACGACCTTGTTCGGCTGCTTGCAGTCGCAAGGGGAGTCCGCGACCGTCCACTTCGGATTGCGGTAGCCGCCATTGGTGGCGATGGTCTCGCACATCAGCTTGGCGCGGGCGTGAACGTCCGACTTGGCCTTGGCGCAGTGCTGTTCCGTCGTGATACCGGACGACAGCGCGCCGCCGGACACGCCGCGCACCATCTGATTTGCCACGTCCGGCCCCGGCTTCCAAACCTCGGCGGTTTCGGTGCGGCAGGTGAGCAGCGTGTCGCGCGCGCGCTGCGCATAGGCGCCGTTCGGGTAAGCGAGTAGGTAGGACTGGAACGCCTGCCGGCTCTTGGCGGCAACCGCCTGATCCCAGAGCTTCTGCTCGCCCGCGGTGATCTTCGGCGGCTGCGGCGCGACCGGCTGCACGGCGATGGCGGGCGTCGCATTGTTCGGCGCCGGCGCGCGCTCACGCGTCAAGTGCCACGCCCCGAACGCGACGCCGGCGACCAGCACGAGCGCCAGCCCGGCGATCGGCAGCAGCAGCGGACTCTTGCCGGACGGACGCTTGACCGGCGCCTCGGCGACGGCCAGGGCCGACTCGCCGCGCATGATCGCCTTCACTGCGCTGAGGAAGAATCCCCAGCGCTGATCGTCGCGATCGCCGCGCCAGCCGACAAGATCGGCGGCCTGGATCATCATGAAACCGAGCGGCGGATCGACATCGTCGATGCGCGCGGGCAGGAGCACGCCACGGTTCTTGCCGACCGTGGCCTCCTCCTTGACCCAGGGCGCGGCGACCGAGGCCTTCGACCAGATCGCGATCACCACCTTGGCGGCGTACAGCTCCTTATGGATGGAGCGGTCCCATTCGCTGCCGGCCTGGATGCCGTGGTCCCACCAGACATCGAAGCCCTCGGCGCGCAACGCCTCGACCATGCGGATCACGCGACCCGCGTCTTCCTTCTTGTAGGAGATGAAGATGTCCGCCATGTCCCCGCCCCGGCGGCAATCCTAGCGCGTGTGGCGCTCGGATTGAGGCACAAGCTCGCCACGAACTCGGCGTGCTCCCTCCCCCTGGAACGGGGAGGGTTGGGGCGGGGGTCCATTGGCGATGCAAATGACCTCCACCCGATTGCAGTCGCTAGGCGACTGCAATCGACCTCCCCCTTTCAGGGGGAGGTGAAGCGCGCGGCTGCCGGCGGCGCGCGCGCTCACGCCGCCACACCGCGGGCTTTCAGCCGCGCCTTCTTCTCGTCCGACACGAGATAGTCGAGCTTGAACAGCTTGCGCGCGCTCTCGCCAAGGACATTGCGCTTGGCCTGCTGGCTGAGGAACGGCAGGTCGTAGATCGTCGACGGCAGGTCCATGTCCCAATGCGGATAATCCGAGGCGTAGAGGAGCTGCGTCTCGGCGGCGATCATCTTGAACGTCTCCTCCAGCATCGAGTGGTTGCCGATCATCTCCATCGGCTGCGAGGTGTAGTACATCTCGCGCATGTACTCGCTCGGCAGGCGCTTGAGCGTCGGCGCCTCCGAGGAGCGCATCATGTACTCGTTGTCGAGGCGCTGCATCACGAACGGAATCCAGGCGAGGCCCGACTCGATCCAGATCGACTTCAGCCCCGGGAAGCGCTCGGGCATGCCGTTCACCACCCAGTTCGTGCAATGGAGGATGTTGAACCACGAGAATCCGAGCGCATGGATCGCGATGAACTTGTTGGAGATGTGCATGCTCTGGTCGCCCCAGTTCGTCGCCGAATGGAAGGCGAGCGGCATCCCGCGCTCTTCGAGCGCGCGATAGAGCTTCATGTAGGCGTTGTCGTAGAGCGGCTTGTAGCGCACAGTCGTGACCAGGAATCCGATCACGCCCTTCTTGCCGCTGAACTCCTCGACCATCTTCAGCGCCGCGACGGGATCGTTCATCGGCAGGTAGAGCATCGACACCATGCGGGGCTCTTCCGCGAGAATCCGCTCGGTCAGCCAGCGGTTGTAGGCGCGGGCGTACTGGACCTCCACTTGCACGATGGGATTGAGGCCGAGCCCGAGCATCGGCGTCGGGAACACGCAGGCGACGTCCACGCCAATCGCGTCCATCCATTTGCGGGTCAGCCCGATATCGCGATGCGGCGCGCCAGGCGCCTGCTCGCTGGCGCGATGCTGGTAGCGCGTGATGCGGCCGGCCATTTCCTGGAAGCCGCCGGTGGAGCGCGGCAACTGCGTGGCGCCCTTGGTGTAGACGAACTGATCGCGCATCACCGGGTCTTCGATGTATTCGAAGATCTCTTTGTACGAGCCGGTCTCGTAGTGGTGCGAATCCACGTCGATGATCATGAGGTCTTCGTACTTGCGATCGACGGCCTGCTGCTGCGCGTTGGCGAGCAGGTCGCGGGTGTCGAATTTCTGCTGCTTCGGATCGCGGACGATCGGCGTCACGATGTTCATGTTCGTCTTCCTGGCGTTGGCCCGGTTCCGCGGGCGGCTTTGTTTGGTGAAATCAGGTCTGCGGCGCGTCGATGCGTTGATGTGGCGCGATACAATTGCCGCTCATCGCCTGCCACATGCTGAGCTCGAACACCTGCACGTTGACTGCATGCAGAAGATCGGTGACGGCGAGCATGGTTTCGGTGACGGTGACGCCGCCGCCGTCCGGCGGCAGCGGCCGGCGCATGCCGGTTTCCGCCTTCGCCGCATAGAACCGCACGGCGCTCGCGAGCAGCGTCCGCAGTTCGGCTTCGGGGATGCGGTCCGGATCGCTCAGGCCCGCGGCAAGCGCCTCGGCGGCACGCCGGAGCGTCTCGGCGGGGCGATCAAGCGCGTCAGATGACGACATAGATGGCCCCTTCCTTCTGAACCACTTCGTACTTCCGCAGCCGCAGCTTCGGGTCGGGCGCGCATTCGCCGGTCTTCAGCTTGTACTCCCAGCCGTGCCACGGACAGACGATGTGCGGCTCGCTATCGTCATAGGTCTGGGTCACGAACGTCCTGTCGTCAGCGTAGACATCGACGACCTTGCTCCGGATGATGCCCTCGCAGGCCGGCCCGCCCTGGTGCAGGCAGTGGTTGCGGTAGGCGTAGAAGGCGCCGTCATGCCGGTAGACTCCGACCTCGACCCTGTCCTGGCGGATGATCCGGACGTCGCCGTCCTTCATCTCGATCTCGTTGCATACGAAAACCTGCTGGGCCATTCGTCCCCGGCTCCTTCTTGTGGTTCACGACCTCAAAGCGCCAATCTATCCCATAATCCGGCGGATTACTAAGCGGCAAGCGGCCGACACCGCCCGCATTGCTGCTGTGCCGCAATGGAGAGTCGCGACGCGGGCGGGGCCGGGAGCGACCTATCCCGTCACGATGACCTGGAGCGGCTCCGCCGGCATTTGCCACCGGGTGAGCGGCTTGCCGGCAAGCATGGCGGTGACCTCCTGCAGCCACAGGCGGCGCAGCAGGATCACCTTCTTGTCGGTATCGACCAGCCGCTCACGGCCGCGGCCTTCGACCGGCCCCTGCCCGACCTGGGTGACGTAGTCCTCGATCGCGAAGCTGGTATAGGGGCTGAGATCGTCGGGAAGCTCCTCCAGCGTCATCTCGCCGGCGAGCACCTTCTCGGCCAGATCCCAGCGCTCCTCGGCTTCGGCTTCCTGCTCCTTGAGGCGGCCCGCCGTGTAAGCACGCGCCTCCTCCCCCTCCAGCGGGGTGTGGGTCACGTCGAACGCGGCAAAGACCTTGTCGTTGATCGGCACCGTCCAGGTGATCTTGGTGTCCCAGAGATTACGGCCCTCGAAGCCTTTGACGCGGGTGCGCACGCCGAACTGGTAGACATTGGGCATGAAGAAATGCGCCGAGCCCGACATGTCGCGGTAGCCGTTCGACTGACCCTTGGCGAAACGCGTGCTCTTCCAGCCGTAGGGCGTTTCTTCCACCGTCTCGCCACGCGGGATGATGAAGTCGTTGCGGCCCTTGCGCAGCGCGGTCGCGCGGTGGACCCAGGGGATGTGGTTGATGTCGTTGTCGAGCCGGTTCCAGAAATTGCAGGGAATGACCTCGGTCGCGTCGGTGATGACGACGCCGGGCCGGTCGAGATCGGGATACTGCACGAACGGCGGCGGCTCGCCCTCGCCGAGATAGGCGAACACCAGTCCCAGGTATTCCCGCGTCGGGTAGGTGCGCATCTTCACCCGGTCCGCGTTCGACATCTCGACATTGGGCTGCTCGACGCACTGGCCGCTGCAATCGAAGCGCCAGCCGTGGTAGCGGCAGCGAATGTCGTCGCCTTCGATCCAGCCGAGCGAGAGCTGGGCGCCGCGATGCGGGCAGCGGAACGCGACCAGATGGAACGTGCCGCCCTCGCCGCGGTAGAGCGTGAATTTCTCGCCCAGGACCTCGACCGGCTTGGCGGTGCGCGGCCGCATGTCGTTGGCGCGCAGCACCGGGTGCCAGAACAGCCGCAGGTAGCGGCCGGCCGGCGTGCCCGCGCCCACCGCTTCCAGGTCGGTGAAATTCAGCTTGGTAACGTCGTCCATGTCTTCACTCCCACCGTTTTCGCTCGATTGTTACGGCTGCCAAGCGCGGAGCTTTGCCGCGCCGGACGCCGTTCAATCGGTCTTCTTGGCATACGCCGCCATGAATGCCTTCAGTTCGGGGCTGAGCGTCAGCGCCTTGCGGACATCGTTGTTGAGCGTCGGCCCGGAGACGTAGTCCGGAACGTCGCCCATCACTTTCCGCGCCTCGGCGATATAGGCCGGGTCCTTCTCGGTCTTCTGAATCGCCTGCCGCAACGCTGTGACGGCGGCCTGCGGCGCGCCCGGCGGCAGCGTCATCAGCCGGTACATCTGGCCGTTGACCAGCAGGATCGACTTGTACGCTTCCCACTTCTGCCCCGACGGCATCGCGCCGCCCTTGATCTTCTTGTGCAGTTCATGGAACGGAAGAATCGACAGGCTTTTCATGAAGGTCGGCACGGTGAAATTGGTACCGTCGAAGCCCGGATCGTAGAAAGTGGGAATGAGCTCGCCCTTCTCCACAAGCGGTTGGATTTTCGACCGGTAGAGCGGCGGGGAGTCGGCGTAGTAGCTGAACTCGCCTCGGAACAGCGCGAGCAAGGCGCGCGAGCTTGAATTGTACCCCGTCACGTAGCGGAATTTCGCGCCCAGCATGTCGAGCGTGAGCCGCATGCTCATGTCCTTCGGGCCATCGCGCTGGAGGCCGCCGACGATAATGTTCTCGCCTTTGACGACGTCGGTCGCAGTCTTGATGCCCGGCTTGACGTCGGTCCGCATGAAGTGGATGCGGCCGCTCGGCACCACCGCGATGAATTCATAAGTGCGGAAGTCGACCTTGAAGCGTTCCGGGTGGCTCACATAGCGCTGGGTCGTACCGGTGAAGTAACCGACCATGGAACCATCGCGCGGCGCCACCTCGCCGAGATACTTGGCGCCGATGAGGCCGCCCGCACCTCCCATGTTTTGGACGATAATGGCCGGACTGCCCGGAATGTGCTTGCCGATATGCCGCGCGATCAGCCGCGCCTCGAGATCGGTCGCGCCGCCGGAATCGTAGTTGACCAGGATCGTCAGCTTCTTGCCGGCATAGAATGGCTGTTGCGCATTGGCGCTCGCAACCGACAGTGCAAACGCCGCCAGGAGCGAACAGAACAGCAAGGATCTGTATGTCGACATCGCGGTATCTCCCGCATGCGGCGTGTCGTTCGAATGTCGAATCAACGCCTTTGTTTGTTGGCGTGTATCTTGATCCGATCCTGGCCGCCTGAAAAGGCTTGCTGCCATCCGCGTGCCTGCGGCGACCATCTGACGCGGCAAACGCGCGCTGGAATACCAGCCCGGTTCACGCCGGCGCAAATTTCGGCACCGACACGGTTTCGGTCACGTCGTCGAACACAACCTTGACCGGCATCTCGCACACCACCGCGTCCGGCTTCACGCCGACAACGTTGCTCAACAGTCGCGGCCCTTCCTCCAGCTCGACCAGAGCGACGACATAGGGAACCTCGGTCGCGAAGGCGGGATGATAGACGCGGTGGAAGGTGACGAAGCTGAACACCTTTCCGCGCCCCGAGACATCCGCCCACTCAAAGTCGGCGGCAAGGCAATGCGGACAGGAGCGCGACGGCGGGAACCAGAATTTCGCGCAGGCGTTGCAGCGCGGAAGCGAAAGGCGATGCTGCGTGGCCGCCTCCCAATAGGGGGCGGATTCGGGCGCGGGGTTCGGAACCGGCTTCCTGGCGCGGTCGCTCATCACGCCCTCCCCAGGATCAGGGTCGAATGGCAGACCTGGTTGCCGCCATGGCCGGACACAAGCGCGATGTCCGCATTCTTGACCTGACGCTCCGCCGGATAGGTATGACGCATCTGCCGCGCGCCTTCGCACACCTGCAACATGCCCTCGACATGGGCTTCGGAGAGCTGCCCACCCGACGTGTTGGTTGGCAGCCGTCCGCCCATGCGGAGCGCACCGGAGGCGACGAAATCGCCGCCCTCGCCTTTCTTGCAGAAGCCGTAGTCCTCGAGCTGCGTAAGCACCATGTAGGTGAAGCAGTCGTAGATCTGCGCGGTGCCGACATCGGCCGGCCCGACGCCGGCCATGCCATAGGCGATCTCCCCGCTCTGCTTCGCAGCCGTGGTCACCATATTGTCGTCGGCAAACCAGCCGCGCAGATTGTTGTAGCTGCCGAAGCCTTTGATCAGCACCGGCGGCTGCTTGAGGTCGCGGGCGCGCTCCCGGCTGGTCACGATCACGGCGCCGGCGCCGTCGCTGCGCAGGCTGCAATCGTATAGGCCGAACGGCGCCACCACCTGCAGCGCCTCGTGATACTGCGTCTTGCTCAGGGGCTTCTTCATCTGCGCGTCGGGATTGCGCAGTGCATGCTCGCGGAAGGCGACTGCGACGTCGCCGAACTGATCGCGCGTGGTGCCGTACAAGTGCATATGCCGCGTCGCGCCGAAGGCGTGTGCCGCCACCGCACCGAAATAGCCGTATTCAGGCGCGAACTCCTGCGGAAGCTGGCTGTCCGGCGTCGTCTGGTTCTTCACCCTCGCCTCTTCCGAAGAATGGGTGCGCGACCATGAATCGCGGCCGTAGCCGCAAAGCACGGTCGTCGCGAGGCCGGCCTTGATCGCCATGGCGGCCATCGCAACCGCCAGGATCTGGCTGGCGCCGCCATTATCGAGCGAAGTCGAGAAGCGGACATTGATACCGAGCCGCGCCCCGATCTGCTGGTGGTGGCAGTAGATGTCGTCGGGGCCGCGGCAGACCAGGCCATCGATGTCGGAGGCTTGCAGCCCGGCATCGGCGATCGCGTTGCGCATCGCCTCGACCAGCAGATCGAGGCTGGAAACGCCCGGCACCTTGCCGAGCCGGCTGTTGCCGACGCCGACGATGGCGCAGGCATCGCGGAGTTCGCGCGACGGTTCGATCATCGGGACTGCTCCATCCGGCCGATTATTTCGCTATTTCGCGGAGTTTGGCCGCCAGCGCCGGCGGTGCGGCATAGACGCGATCGAGCAGCGCGTTGATCGCCGCACCGGTCACCGGGTCGATCTCCATGCGCTGCGACTTGGCGTCTTTCAGAAGCTCCGGGTCCTTGACCGCCGCATCGAAAGCCGCACGCAGCGCCTTCACCCGATCCGCCGGCACGCCCGGCGGTAGCACGAACGGACGGCCCATCACCTGCTCGGCGAACGCGATCTCGAACAATTGCTTACCCTCGGCCGTCGGCATGATCTCCAGGGCGGTCGGGATGTTCGGGTATTCCGCGTCGCGCACCATGCCCATTTGCAGGATCACCGCGGCCTCGCCTCGTTTGATCCACGGCGCAATCCGCGCACGGAACGCCGCCGACGACCCGCCCGAAACATGCCCATCGACCTCCTTGCGCTCGACCGCGAGCAGGCTCTTCTGGGAGCCGCCATAACCGTCGATGACCTTGATCTTGGCGCCATAGAGCGCATTGAGCATGCGTGGATAGATCGAGGTCGGCGCCCCGCGCGTGGTCGACGACACGACCACCGGAATCCGCTTGAGATCGTCGATCGTTTTGACGCCCTTGTTGGTGCGCAGGATGAAGAGCCCGATCTCCTGCTGCGGCGAGCCCAGCCAGTGGAACTTGCGGGCGTCGAACTGTACGGTTTTGTGATTGGGATCGTAAAAGCGTGCGAGCCCGTTGTTGCGCGACAGTCCGCCGATCACGCTGCCGTCCTGCGCCGCGACCTTATAGAGATAGTTCGCCGCCCGGATGCCCTCGGCGCCGACCATGTTCTGCACGACGATGGTCGGATTGCCCGGGATATGCTTGGGCATGTGCTTCGCCAACAGCCTTGCATACTGATCGTAGCCGCCGCCCACGGACGCGGAGGTGATGAGCGTCATCCGTTTGCCGCGGAAGAATTCGGCCGGAGTCTGCGCGTTCGCCGCACACGCGAGTATCAAGAGCCCGAGCGCCGCCGCCACGCTTGTTTTCGTTCGGGTCATCGATAATCTCCCTCGCTATTTTCCCAGTACTTCCCGATTGTGCTGTCCGAGATCGGGCGCGGCGCTCTCGATGCGCACAGGCGTGTCCGACAGACGCACGCCGTTGCGCACCAGGTCGACCGAACCGCGGGTCGGATGCGGGACACGCACGCGCATCTGGAGTTCTTCGACCTGTGGCTCGGTGAACACCTCGGCAAAATCGTAAATCGGGCCGGATGGCACGTCCGCCTCGGTGAGCTGGGCAAGCCAGTGCTCCCGCTCTCGCGTCGCGAACACGTCGCCGAGCGCCCGGTGGAGCGCGTCGTAATTCTTCTGGCGGGCCCTGCGCGGATTGAAGCGCGGATCGTCCAGCCACTCGGGATGACCGGCGACGTGCGCAAGCCCCTTCCAGAACTTCTCCGGCGAGGAAAGGTGGACCACGAACGGCTTTCCGTCGCCGGCGACGAAGGCATAGACCTGAGCCGTGTGAGTGCGGGTCGCGCGGCCGGGCACTTCGCCGTTCTCGAAATGGCGCGCCGCGTTCTCGCCGATGAACGAGACGGTGGCTTCCAGCAGCGAGGTATCGACCCGTTGGCCACGCCCGGTGCGGTGGCGCGCTTGCAAAGCGGCGAGGATGCCGTTGCAGGCGACCATGCCGGCGAGATGATCGGAGAACGAGATGCCCATCGGCTTGGGCGCATCCATCTCGGTGAGCACGCTCAACAACCCGCCCATCGCCTGTCCGACGGTGTCGTAGCCGGGACGGTCGGCAAGCGGCCCGAAATTCCCGAAGCCCGTGATCGAGCACCAGATCAGCCGCGGATTGCCCTCCCGGCACTGCTCGTAGCCGAGGCCAAGCCGCTCCAGCGTGCCGGGGCGGAAATTCTCGACCACGATATCGGCGCCGGCGATCAGCCGGGCGGCGGCGGCGCGTCCCTCCTCGCTCTTGAGGTCGAGCACGACGCTCTTCTTGCTGCGATTCACCGAACCGAAGGTCGGGCTGTAATCGACCGCGCCCCAGCCGCGAAACGGATCGCCGGTTCCGGGAACCTCGATCTTAATGACCTCGGCGCCGAAGTCCGCAAGCATCATGCCGGCATAGGGCCCACTCACGTAGTTTGCGAGCTCGATCACCCGGATGCCGTCCAACGCTCCACGCGAATCCATGCTTGCCTCGACCGGTACTTTGTCCGGCGCGAGGATACGCGACGGCGTGCTCCGGCGATAGATTACGGCGCCGCCATCATCTTGCGGACGCGCTCCACGACGGCAGGCGCAGTCGAGCTGAAAACCTGCGCGACCAGGGCCTGCACCTCCTCGCCGGTCATCGGTTCGACTCCAATTTTCATGGTTTTGGCCTCGGCCAGGAACGCCGGGTCCTTCATGGTCGCGTCGAACGCGCGCCGCAACGCCTGAGCGCGCACCGCCGGCACGCCGGGCGGGACGAAATACGGCCGCCCGTGCGCCTGCCGGGCCAGCACAAGGCGGACCGCCTGCTTGTCCGCCTCGGTCTTGGCAAGGTCTGCGATGCGCGGGAACGGACGCAGTTCGGGCGGGTCTTCAAGGCTGAAATGACCGATGAACTTGATCAGCTTGTCGCGGATCCAGGCGGGCTTCTGCGCATGGATCGAATCCCAGCCCACGATCTGGGCATGAATCTCGCCCCGCTCCATCGCGATATTGATCGCCGACGAGCTGCGGTAGCCGCGGACCTGCTTGTATTTCAGGCCGAACACCTCGCGCGAGAGGATCGAAAGATCGTTGGAACCCGAGCCCGGCCCGGAGGTGCCGATCAGCAATTCCTTGGTCTTCAATTCCTCCAGGCTTTGCACCGGTGCGGTGTGCCAGACATAGGCGACGTTGTTGGCGCGATACATGCTGCCGATCCAGATGAATTTGGTCGGGTCGAAACGCGCGACCTTCGGCGTCATCAGCGGCGGCGCCGGCATGCCGTTGAGCGACCCGCCGATGACGGCGCCATCGCGGGCGCTGAGATTGAACAGATGGTTGGCCATCAGCAGCCCGCCGGCGCCGGGCATGTTCTGCACGACCATATTCGGGCGGCCCGGGATATGGCGTCCAAGATGGCGCGCCACCAGGCGTCCGATCAGATCGACGCCGCCACCCGGGGCGGTGGCGACAACCATCTGCACGGTCTTGCCCTTGTAGAAGGCGGCAACGTCGTCCTGTGCACGCGCGCCCGTTGCGAGGACAGCAAGTGCGGCCGCGCAGACCGCGATCCGGATGGAATGAGTGCGATCGTTCACGTTTCTTCTCCTGACGGGGGCGAGGTCGTGCGCGGCGAGACAATCGCGGTATAGCGTATAGTGGAATGCGCGCATCGGACAATGCGCCCGCTTAAGGACACCGCATGCGAGATTTCGACACAGTCATTGTTGGCGCGGGCGTCGCCGGACTGACGGCCGCGATCCACGCCGCCCGCTACGGACTATCCGTGATCGTGATCGACCGCATCGGCGTTGGCGGGCAGATTGCGAGCGCGGAGCGGATCGAGAACATGCCGGGCTTCCCGCAGGGCATCGGCGGCGTGGAGCTTGGACCGCTTCTGCACGAGCAGGCGGAAGCGGCCGGCGCGGAATTCGTCCTGGACACTGTCGAGAGCATCGCCCCTGGTGGTGAGCGCTATGTGGTACGCGGCGCGTCGGAAACGCTGGAAGCGAGAACAGTCATCGTCGCCGCCGGCTCCTCGTTGCGGTCGCTGGGCATCCCGGGCGAACAGCAGTTCCTCGGCCGCGGCGTCTCGCATTGCGCGTCCTGCGACGGCCATTTCTTCGCCGGTCAGGCGGTGTGCGTCGTGGGCGGCGGAGATTCCGCGCTTGACGAGGCGCTGGTGCTGGCCGAGCACGCCACCACCGTCGCAGTGGTCTACCGCGGCGCGACGCTCGACGCGCAACACGCGCTGGTGGCCAGGGCGAGCGCCAACCCGAAGGTCGAGATCGTTCTACAGACGGTCGTGGAGGAAATCCTGGGGGTGGATGCCGTCACGGCCGTGCGCCTGCGCAAGCTTGCGGCCGGAAACGGCGAGGACCGCGGCATCCGCGGCGTCTTCGTCTATGTCGGACTTGAACCTAACACGGCATTCCTGCGCGGCCTTATCGCGCTCGATCCGGCCGGCCACATCGAGACCGACATCATGATGCGCACCTCGCTCGCCGGCGTCTTCGCGGCCGGAGATATCCGCAAGTCTTCGGTCGCCCTGCTCGCTGCGGCCGCCGGCGATGGCGCGACCGCGGCGGTCGCAGCCTTCCGCTATTTGAAGGAGCGCGGCTGACAGGGGTCAGCAATGCAGCGGCCGCCTTGGCTTGCCGCGAAGCGAGACCTATAATCGAAGGCAATCCCGAAACGCCCGAGGATTCGATCATGAACAAGCCGGCCACGCCGCAGACCCTGTCCAACAGCGCAGCATTCGACGACAAGATCACGGTGCTCAACCCGGTCGGATTCCCGCCAAGGATCGACAAGAAGGCGACCGCCCCGCGGCCCGAGAGCCTCGACGGCAAGACCGTCTATCTCGTCGACTGTCGCTTCGACGACTCGATCGAGCTGCTGAAGGAGATGCAGGCCTGGTTCGCCAAGCATATGCCGGCGGTCAACACCAAGATGATCTCGCTGTCGGCCACCTACCAGCATGACGACAAGAAGACCTGGGAAGAGATCAAGGCCAATGGCGACGCCGCCATCCTCGGCGTCGGCCATTGCAGCAACTGCGCGCCCGCGGTCGCCACCCACGCCATCACGCTCGAGACCAAATACGGCGTGCCGACGGTTGCCCTGCACACCGACATGTTCAACCGCGTCGTGCAGTCAGTGACCAAGATGGCCGGCCTGCCCGATGCGCCACGCGCCTTCGTGCCGATGCCGGTGATGGGCAAGACCAGCGAGGAACTGCGCGGCTATGTGAACGGCAAGGATCCGATCACCGGCAAGCCGGTGATGCAGGAGGTCGTCGCAGCGCTCACCGCCGGGCTGCACGGATGAGCACTGCTGCCGCATTTGAGCGTACGACCCCGCGACTGGTCGAGCCGGATACCGAAGACAACCTTCAGCGCCAGTTTCTCGAAAACGGATGGACGGACGGCCTTCCGATCGTCCTTCCCACAGAGAAGCGCGTTGCCGACATGCTGGCCGCCACAAGCCGCAAGGCGGACGAGATTGTTGGCCGCATGCGGCCGACCGAATTCCGCGTGGCATGGGAGTACACCGTCGAGAAGGTGGCGGTGAACGCAGTGATGGCCGGAGCCCGCCCGGAATACTTCCCGGTCATCCTCGCGCTCGCGGCGTCGGAGGTGTCGGCGCGCGGCTCGACCACCAGCTCGTCGGCAGCTATGGTCGTGGTCAACGGCCCGATCCGCAACGAGATCAAGATGAACTCGGGCATCGGCGCGATGGGCCCCTACAATCACGCCAACGCCACCATCGGGCGCGCCTACGGCCTGCTGTCGCAGAACCTGCAAGGCGGTTCGGTGCCCGGCGTCTCGTTCATGGGCTCGCAAGGCAACAGCTACTGCTACAACAACGTGACCTTCGCCGAGAACGAGGAGCGCAGCCCCTGGGAACCGCTTCACGTTCAGAAGGGCTTCAAGCCGGCCGATAGCTGCGTCAGTGTGTTTTACGGCTGTCGTTCGACCGCGTTCTGCCTTGGCCTGCGTGAAAAGTACTGGCGCGAGCACGTACGCGACATGCTCGCCGGCATCGACGGCAACTCGACTCCGTGCCTGCTGCTCGATCCCATAACCGCGCAGCAGTTCCTCGATCGCGGTGGCTTCGACACCAAGGAGAAGTTGATCCGCTTCGTCCACGAGACCGCGGAGATGCCGGCCGGCCGCTATTGGGATCTCCAGCTCGTGCAGAACTACGTCTATCCCTGGGCAACCTTCGGGCAGGAGCCCATGGCGAGCTGGCTCAAAGCCAAGGAGCATGAGCCGATCCGGATCTTCCCGGAGAAGGATATCAACGTTATCGTAGTCGGGGGCGAGGCCAACGGCTACTGGCGCATCATGGGCGCGAAATACCGCAAGACCGTCTCGATCGACGAGTGGCGATAGCGGCGGCGCCAAGGATCGACAAGGCAAAGCCCGCCGGGAATCCGGCGGGCTTTTTCATCGCGACGTCCAGTTCGATGCAGTCCTATTTCTTCGGCGTCAGGCCCGCCATCTTGACGACCTTCGCCCATTTCTCGATGTCGGCGCGCAGGTATTTGTCGAACTGTGCCGGCGTCATCGGCATCGGCACCGCACCCTGCTTGGCCCAGGCCGCCTTGACCTCGGGGAGGTTCATGGCCTTGACCGTCTCGGCATTGAGCTTGTCGATGATCGCCTTGGGCGTCTTTGCCGGCGCCATCAGGCCGAGCCAGATGGTCGACTCGTAACCGGGCACGCCCGCCTCGTCGATCGTCGGCACGTTCGGCAGAACGTCGGTGCGCTTCTTGCCGCTGGTGCCGAGCGCGATCACCTTGCCGGCGCGCACATTGGGCGCCTGTACCGTGATGGCGTCGAACATCATCTGCACATGCCCGCCAAGCACGCTAGTGCGCATGTCGCCGGAGGTCTTGTGCGGCACATGAACGAGGTTGGTGCCGCTCATCGCTTTGAACAACTCGCTCGCCATGTGATAGGGCGTGCCCGGCCCCGAAGAGGCATAATTGAGCTGCCCGGGCTTCGACTTGGCCAGCGCGATGAACTCCTTGAGGTTCTTCACGCCGAGCTTCGGGTTAACCACCATCATCACGTCGGAATAATTGATCGCCGTGATCGGAGCGAAATCACGCATCAACTGGAACGGCTTCTTCGCGATCAGCGATTCGTTGACCGTATGGGTGTTCGACATCAGCAGTAGCGTGTAGCCATCCGCAGCCGACTTCGCGACTTCGTTGGTGCCGATGATCGATCCGGCCCCGGGCCGGTTCTCGACGACGAAATTATGATTGAGCGCCGTACTCAGATGCTGCGCCAGCACGCGCGCATAGACGTCGGCCGGGCCGCCCGCGCCGAACGGAACGACAATACGCACGTTCTTGTTCGGATAGTCCTGCGCCATCGCGTTCGGCGCGCTCAAAACAGACGCGGCCATCAGCACGAGCGGAGCCGTCAACCGCATGACCATATTCATGAAATCCTCCCGATTGTGATGTGCGAAGGTCATATACGACCGCCGCGTGGCATTCAATGCGGCACAGCCTCGCGGGCAAGAAACCCGTCGCAGGCGGCTTATTCCTTATCCGTAAGCATAGAGAGGACGAGCGCGCACAAGGCAACGAAGGTGATGATCGCATTCGTCGCATGGGCATATTCCCAATGCATGCGCAGCACCGCCCAGTTTGCCGGAATGGTGTTCCAGTTATCGGTCGCCTGATTGGCCGGATAGGTCCAGGTGAAGAAAATCGCCAGCGTCGCGCCCATGCACAGGAATGCCGCCATCGCGAGCACGGACGGCAGCCCGCGGCTGCGCAACATCACGGCCAGCGCAAGGTTGGCCAATATCGCCGGGATCAGCACGAAGCCGAACAGGGCCCAGCCGCGATAGATGCCCTGCACGATGATGTATTGCTCGGCGGCCAGCCCGATCTTGTTGGACAGCGTAAAGAGATGTGCACCCGCCGGCACCAGCGCCAGCGCGGTCAGAATCACGGCCAGGAACTGAACGATCCTCAAGGCCACCGTGCCCGCCTGTCTAGTGGAGTGGATTTGACATTCGCTACCCACCTAGCCGCGAGTTCTGGAAGCGAATGTCAAATCCAAAAC
>JBOHIG010000167.1:0-3838 GCA_050725815.1 Xanthobacteraceae bacterium | reverse complement strand
GTTTTGGATTTGACATTCGCTTCCAGAACTCGCGGCTGGGTGGGTAGCGAATGTCAAATCCACTCCACTAGTCAAATTGGAGCGACCGGGCGCCGCGCTTGCCATGGCGTCGCACGCCCGGTAGCGATCCCCGCATGGACGTTTCTCCCCTCGTCGTTTTCGATCTCGACGGCACGCTGGTCGATACCGCGCCCGACCTGGTGGCGACGCTCAATGTCGTGCTCGCCGGCGAAGGCCTGCCGCCGGTCGCCTATGAGGTGGCGCGCATTATGGTTGGCGGCGGCGCGCGCCTCATGATCGAGCGGGGCCTGGCCGCGGAGGGACGCAGCCTGCCGGAGCCGGAAGTCGACCGGCTGTTCCGCGCCTTCATCGACCACTATGCCACCCACATCGCCGATGCCTCGCGGCCGTTTCCCGATGCCGAAGCGGCGCTCGATGTACTCGCCGGACGCGGCTGCCGGCTTGCGGTCTGCACCAACAAGCTCGAATGGCTTTCGGTACGGCTGCTCGATGCGCTCGGCCTCTCGCAGCGGTTCGCGGCGATCTGTGGCGCCGACACCTTCCGCATCGCCAAGCCCGACCCCGAGATCCTGCGCCTGACCATCGCCCGCGCCGGCGGCGAGCCTACCCGGGCGGTCATGATCGGGGATTCCATGACCGATATCGCCACCGCCCGCGCCGCCGGGATCCCGGTCGTGGCCGTCGACTTCGGCTACACCGAGACCCCCGTCACCGCGCTGGGACCCGACCGCGTCGTCTCCAGCTTTGCGGCCTTGCCGGCCGTCGTTCTTGAGGTTTTGGAGGCTTTCAGCGGGAAAATTAACGTAAAGGGTTAACAGACCGATTTACCTTACCGGCGCCACACTTGCGGTGGGATAATGGCGCCTGCCAACGGGTCCGGACGCAGGCGTTTCGATTGCGCGTTGGTCGCCCTGCCCGTATGGTTTCGACCGGGGATTGGCGGGCGTATGCCGCCACATTGGTGGGACAGACCATGAGCCGAGTTATTGCCGTGACGGCATGTGGCTTCGCCCTCGCCGCATGCTCGATGTCGATGCCGAGCTTCGATTTCTTCCGATCGAGCCCGCCGACCGAGGTGCTCCGCATCGAATCCGAGCCGCCAGGCGCGGATGCCCGCATTGCGGAAGGGCAATCCTGCCGGACGCCGTGCGAACTGACGGTGCCTGCCACCGGCGAAGTGGCGGTGTCGTTCGACCTGGCCGGCTATCAGTCGCAGACGATTGCGGTGCGCTCGGAAGCGGCGCCGGCGGCGAGCTACGCCGCGGCGGAGCCAACGACCGCGCGCATGCAGCCCAACCCGGTCTATGCCGAGTTGCAGCCGAATGTTCCGCCGCGGGCCAAGAAGAGATCGCGGCCGAAGCCGAAGAAGACAGTCGCAAAGAAGGCCAAGGAGCCGCCGCCGGAGGCCGCAGAGCCGGCAGCGCCACCGCCGCAGAATCCGCCGCCGTCCAGCAGTCCCCCGCCCGGCAACACTGGATTCCCCGGCAGCAACTATCCGTGGCCGCCGCCGCCCAGCGGGAACTAGGATTACGCACCTCAAGCGACCGTGGATCGCGTCTGCTGCACCGACGCGGCGTATGGGCCAGGGCCGCTGGACGCACTGGCCGATCTCCGTCAGAATTCCTAGATGGTAAGGCACAGACGCGCGTGCACGCCCCGATCGGGCAAGTCGCGCGCGGGTTGGGGCACTGACAGCGACCAACAAGGGTCCCGGTGCAACCGGCCGGACACGCAAGGCAAGGAATGGCGCAGCATCCCCAGATGGGCAACGGACATCGGCCGCAGCGAGCACTGATCGACCCTTTCGCGCGCGCCATCACCTATCTGCGCGTGTCGGTCACAGACCGCTGCGATTTCCGCTGCGTTTATTGCATGGCGGAAAACATGTCGTTCCTGCCGAAGGCCGACTTGCTCACCCTGGAGGAGCTCGACCGGCTGTGCAGCGCCTTTGTCGCCCGCGGGGTCAGGAAGCTTCGGCTCACCGGCGGCGAGCCGCTGGTGCGGCGGGGCATCATGACGCTCGTCTCCTCGCTCTCGCGCCATTTCGCGACCGGCGACCTCGACGAGCTGACGCTGACCACCAACGGATCGCAACTACCAAAATATGCCCGCGAGCTGACGGACTGCGGCGTCGAGCGCATCAACATCTCGCTCGACACGCTCGACCCCGACAAGTTCCGCGCCATCACCCGCTGGGGTGAGCTCAAGCAGGTGCTCGCCGGCATCGATGCGGCGCAGGCGGCGGGCTTGCGGGTGAAGATCAACGCGGTCGCGCTCAAGGGCGTCAACGAGGATGAGCTCGCAGGCCTGGTCGCGTGGGCGCACGGCCGCGGCATGGAGCTGACCCTGATCGAGGTGATGCCGCTCGGCGACGTCGGCGAAGGACGGCTGGAGCAATATCTGCCGCTGTCGATCGTGCGCGCGCGGCTCAACGAGCGCTTCACGCTCGAGGACATCGATTACCAGACCGGCGGGCCGGCGCGTTACGTGCGGGTCGCCGAGACCGGCGGCCGGCTCGGCTTTATCACTCCCCTCACCCACAATTTCTGCGAATCCTGCAATCGCGTTCGCATCACCTGCACGGGCACGCTCTATATGTGCCTGGGGCAGGAGGACGCGGCCGACCTACGCACCCCGCTTCGCGCCTCCGAAGCAAACGACCTGCTTGACGCCGCCATAGACGAAGCGATCGCGCGCAAGCCCAAGGGCCACGACTTCATCATCGACCGCCGCCATCAACGCCCGGCGGTTGGCCGCCACATGAGCGTCACCGGAGGCTGAGCGCCGATACGCGACGCGTCAATTCAGTTTCAACAGCGCCTTCGCATTCCCGCTCAAAATCTTGTCCTGCTCGTTCGGCGCGAGACCGAGATCATAGATCATCTGTAGTCCCTGCCCCTTGATGCCGGTGAGCGGAGGCGCGTCGGTGCCAAAGATGACGCGGTCGGCGCCAACCGATTCGACGACGCATCGGGCCGCCGGCAGGTGATAGCAGACCGTGTCGAGGTAACACATCTTCAGATAGTGCAGCGGCGGATGCTTGATCAGCATCGGCTCGTACGATCCGAGAAAGAACGCATCGTCGCCCATGCTATAGGCATAGTTCATCCGGCCGATGACCTCGCATATCCCGCCCCCCAGGTGTGTGGCGACCAGCTTGAGCCGGGGAAACTGTTCGAAAATCCCGCGCACAATGAGGCGCGCCAGCGCCAGGCAATTGTCGGCCGGCCGGCCGACGCTGGACGCCAGCCGATAGTCCTTCATCCGCTCTTCGCCGAAGCCAACCGGCGGCGGATGCATGACGACAGGCACATCGAGATCGCAGCAAAGCTGAAAGAATGGCTTGGCTTCATCGTCGTCCGGGTAGGCGTGCTGGTGGCTGGCACGAATCATCACGCCTTTGAGGCCGTCGACTTTGACGGCGCGTTCCAGCTCCTTCAGGAAGCCGTCTCCGCCGTGCGGGATGGCGCAGGCCAGTGCATAGACCTTGCCGGCATGCTTGTGCTGCTGTTCGGCCAGGTACTTGTTGATTTCGCGATGCTCACCGAGAATTTGCGCAGGATCGATATCCCGCAGGTAAGGCGTGTGATTGCTGATCACCGATATATCGACCCCGTGGCGTTCCTGCGCCGCCAGCACATTCTCGATCGTCATCGGACAACGCCCCTCCCATCGCGGGGCGGATGCCTGTTTCGGCGGATAGACATGGGTGTGAAAGTCGATGATCACTTTTTTCCTTTTCCTCACTAGTGGAGTGGATTTGACATTCGCTACCCACCTGGTCGCGGGTTCTGGAAGCGAATGTCAAATCCAAAAC
>JBOHIG010000166.1:0-21235 GCA_050725815.1 Xanthobacteraceae bacterium | reverse complement strand
GTTTTGGATTTGACATTCGCTTTCAGAACTCGCGGCTAGGTGGGTAGCGAATGTCAAATCCACTCCACTAGGTTGATTCTGGCGAATCTGCTGTGGAAAAGCGAGAAAACTCGCAAATGTTCCACTGTGGCCCTTAGGCAGGCGCAAGCGTCTCCACAAAACGCACCGCCTCGCCACGCGAAGGGCCTACAAGCGCGCCGTCCCACATCACCTGGGCGCCCCGTACGAACGTGCCGACCGGCCATCCCACAACTTCCAGTCCATTATAGGGAGTCCAGCCGGCGCGGGACGCCACCCAGTCGTCGGTGATGGTCTGCCGCCGCTTGAGGTCGACAATCGTAAGATCGGCGTCATAGCCGACGGCGATGCGGCCCTTTCGAGCGATGCCGAAGAGCCGCGCGGGTCCGGCGCTTGTGAGGTCCACAAAACGCGCCAGCGACAGCCGCCCGGCATTGACGTGATCGAGCATGATCGGGACGAGCGTTTGCACGCCGGTCATGCCGGATGGCGTTCCCGGATAGGCCTTCGATTTTTCCTCCGCAGTATGCGGCGCGTGGTCGGAGCCGAGCACATCGACGATCCCGGCATTGAGGCCCAGCCAGATTCCCTCGCGATGCGCGCGGTCGCGCACCGGTGGGTTCATCTGGGCCCGCGCGCCGAGCCGCTCGTAGCACTCAGGCGCTTCCAGCGTGAGATGGTGCGGCGTCGCCTCGACCGAGGCGACGTCCTTATGGTCCTTGAGGAAGTCCATCTCCTGCGCGGTGGAGATGTGCAGCACATGCACGCGCTTGCCGGTTTCGCGCGCGAGCCGCACCAGCCGCTCGGTGCAGCGCAGCGCCGCCACCTCGTCGCGCCACACCGGATGCGAGCGCGGATCGTTCGCGACGCGCAAATCCTTGCGCTCGTTGAGCCGGTATTCGTCCTCCGAATGGAACGAGGCGCGCCGCCTGATGACCTTCAGAATGTTGCGCACGCCCTCGTCGTCCTCGACCAGTAGCGAGCCGGTGGAGGACCCCATAAACACCTTGACACCGGAGCAGCCGGGCAGCCGCTCAAGCTCGGGCAGATCCCTGGTGTTCTCGCGGGTGCCGCCGATGAAGAAGGCGAAGTCGCAGTGCATGCGATGATGGCCGCGCCTGACCTTGTCGGCGAGCGCGGCGGCGTCCGTGGTGGTCGGATTGGTGTTCGGCATCTCGAACACCGCGGTGACGCCGCCCATGACCGCGCTGCGCGACCCGCTTTCCAGGTCCTCCTTCTGGGTCAGACCGGGCTCGCGGAAATGCACCTGGGTATCGATCACGCCCGGCAGCAAATGCAGTCCGCGGCAATCGATCGTCTCCCCCGCAGACGCCGCTGCGAGGTCGCCGATGGCCGCGATCCGGCCGTCGCGCACGCCAAGATCGCGCGCGCCTTCGCCGTCATGATTGACGACGACGCCGCCCTTGAGGATCAGGTCGTAGCTTTGCGCCATTCCAATGTGCGCCCTTGTGACAGCCGCATGAGCGGCTTACGTTTCCATGCAACATCTGGCAAGTACCCCACCATGAAAGCAGCGCTTCTGTCGGATCGCGGCGTGGTCAAGGTCGCCGGCGAGGACGCCGCCAAGTTCCTCAACGGACTCGTGACCGTGGATATCGGTACGGTGTCGCCGACGCGCGCGCGCTTTACTGCGCTGCTCACGCCGCAGGGCAAGATCATCGTCGATTTCATCGTGGCGCAAGCCGCGGCCGCCGACGGCGGCGGCTTCTTCCTCGACTGCCCCCGCGCGCTCGCCGGAATGCTGGTGCAGCGGCTCAATTTCTACAAGCTGCGCGCCAAAGTCATCGCCGAAGACCTCTCCGACATCCTGGGCGTGATGGCGGTCTGGGACGGCAGCGCTGCGAGCGGCAGCGGCCTCTCCTATGCCGACCCGCGTTTCCCTGAGCTTGGTTTGCGCTGCATGCTGCCGCCACACCGGGCCGGCGCGGTGGTCGCCGACATCGGCGCGACCTTGTCGTCCGACGCGGACTACGAGGCGCACCGGATCGCGCTCGGGGTTCCGCGCGGCGGGGTCGACTTCGCCTATGGCGACGCCTTCCCGCACGAAGCCGACATGGACCAGTTCGACGGGATCGACTTCGACAAAGGCTGCTTCGTCGGCCAGGAGGTCGTCTCGCGCATCGAGCACCGGGGGACCGCGCGCACCCGCGTCATCCCCGTCGCGTTCGGCGACACCGCGCCGGAGCCCGGCCGTGCCGTGACCGCGGCCGGCGTCAGTCTCGGAACCATGGGCTCCGCCGCCGACGGCCGCGGACTCGCGGCGCTGCGCCTCGACCGGGTCGCGGAGGCAATCGCGAAGGGCGATCCGATCGTCGCCGGCGCGGCCGCGCTGCGCCCGGTCAAGCCGGCCTGGGCAAGGTTCGCGTGGCCGGGCGAAACGCGTTCCCCGTCTTCCGGTCACTGATACACAAGTAAAATCCCGCTCTGTTGACCGGCGTTTGGCGCCACCCCTATGCTTTCCGCCGCGTGGGAGGCCTTGGGTGCACGATTCGTCAGGGTTGGCTGGAGCGTTGGGGATTGCAGGCGTCGCCGTCAGTCTCCTTCTATTGTCATCCGGGATCGGCCTCGCCCAGCCGGCCTGCCGAGCCGAGCGCGCCACGCTCCAGGTGCCCAAGGACTTGGCGCTCTGCGCCAGCCTGGAGAAGGCGGTGCGCGACCCCGGCGCACTGGCGCTGTCCGACTATCAGGACAAGCTTGCGTCGTTCCTGCGCAACTTCTGTCACCGCAACGAGGCGGCGGGCTGGACCAGCGACAAGCGCGTGCGCGACACCGGCCCGTTCGTGGGCATCTTCCAGAACGGCAACTGGTCGGGAAAATATTTCGGCACCCACGCGCCGGTCGTCACCTGGTATTCGCCCGACCTGATCGCCTGGCTCAAGGCCAACCGGCCCGAAACCGGCACGGGTGCGTCCGCGCCGGTTCCCGACGGCGCGATCATGGTGAAGGAGATGTTCCCGCCGCCGACCGCGCGTTGCGCCGATGTCGACGTGCGCCGGCTGTTTCCGCTGAATGGCGGAGCGATCATGGTGCGCGCCTCGCGCGCCTCCCACGACGGCTGGTTCTGGGGATGGTTCGGCTGGGAAAAAGGCGCCTGGACGCCGGACTGGCCGGCGGCGGCAAGCAACGGCTATCCCAATATGGGCTTCGGCATGTACTGCACCAACTGCCATGCCTCGGCGCGCGACAATCACACTTTCGCGTCGCTGCGCAATATCAAGGGCGAGCCCGGCGAGCCACTGGTGTTTCTGAGCCAGGACTTCTTCCTGTCGGAGCCGTTCCAGACCCACCATGAGGAAGTCGGCAAGAAGAAAACGAACCCGTCGCTGCAACCGGAGCTGCCCTACAGTTCTGAATTCACCAAACTCTTCCGGCTGCTGAGCAAGGCGTTGCCGTCGGACGAGACGATCCGTCCGCTGCCGTCCGAAACCTACGACAGCGCCTGGGTGCCGGCGGGCAAGCCCACCGCGAAATCGCGCTTTGTGACCTCCGACCAATGCCTCGGCTGCCACAGCGCCGGCGGCACCGGGCTGCAATTCCAGATGACGGAACCGGGACCGGACGAGCGGCTCGTGAACATCTCGCCTTACGGAACCTGGCGCTCGTCGCCGATGGGGCTGAGTGGGCGCGACCCGGTGTTCTTCGCGCAGCTCGCCAGCGAGAGCGAGACGTTCCATCCGGAGTCGTCCGCGTTCGTGCAGGATACGTGCCTGAGCTGCCACGCGGTGCAGGGGCATCGCCAGCGCGCCATCGATCGTCACGCCGACGCCGGCAAATGCGACACCTTCTCCCGCAAGGACATCGACGCGGTGCCGTTCCCGCCCAGCGATCCGGTCAGCAAGCTCGCGCGCTATGGGGCGCTGGCGCGCGACGGCGTCTCCTGCACCACCTGCCACAGCATGGCGATCGGGCGCGACGAGATGGCGGCCGCGAGGACGCAGCCGCAGAACGCCTGCATCGAAGAACGGCAACAGCGGACAAATCCGGGCCTGACCGGCCTTGCGCGGACGTTCACCGGCACTTTCCTAGTCGGCCCGCCCGGCAAAATCTCAGGCCCGTCCAAGGATCTCAAGCAGAAGCCGATGGCCGCCGCGACCGGCCTGGTGCCGGAGCACAACGAGCATGTGAAAAGCGCCGAACTGTGCGCAAGCTGCCACACCGTGCACCTGCCGATCCTGCACCGCGGCAAGATCGTCGGGCGCACTTACGAGCAGGCGACCTATCCGGAATGGGCGTTCAGCGGCTACCGTGTCGGCCGCACGGTGGACGGCGCACTGCCGTACGGTGCCGGAGACCGCGCGCAGACGTGCCAAGACTGCCACATGCCGAACCGCGACGCCGCCGGCAAGCCTTACCGGAGCAAGGTCGCGACCATCCAGGAGTACAACAGCTTTCCACAAGCGGAATACACGCTGCCGGCGCAGGACATCGACCTGCGTGAGCGCGAAAACTTCGCCAAGCATACGCTGGTCGGCCTCAACCTGTTCCTGATCAAGATGGCGCAGCAGTTTTCGGGCATGCTGGGAATCCGGACCGAGGACCCGATGCTGCCCGCGAGGACCGGCATTGAACCCCTGACCACGACCGAGCGGGCGATTCTCGAGCAGGCGGCGCACCGCACCGCCGATATCGGCATCGCCGAGGTCGCGCGCGATGCGTCGGCGCTGAGCGCCAAAGTGACGATCCTCAACAAGACGGGACACAAGTTTCCCTCGGGCGTCGCGTTCCGCCGCGCCTTCATCGAATTCAGCGTGCTCGACATCGACGGCAAGGTGCTGTGGTCGTCCGGGCGCACCGACGCCGCCGGTGTGATCGTCGACGACAAGGGCGCGCCAGTCGCAGGCGAGCTGTGGTGGAAACCGGACTGCTCGGCGCGCATCGATCCGGCGGCGCGCGCGCATCAGCGCCACTTCCAGGTGGTGTCGCGACAGGATCAGGCGCAGATCTATCAGGAGCTGACGGTGGCGCCTGCGGATGTGGCGGCGCCGGTCTGCGGCCCGCAAGCCAAGCCGGAGGGCGCGCTGACCACGAGCTTCCTGTCGATCTGTTCGCGGGTGAAGGACAACCGCCTGTTGCCGCACGGCTTCCTGCCGCTGGCGGAGCGCATCAAGATCGCAGGCGCGCTCGGCGCCGGAGCGGACCTGGCCGAGGAGGTTGCGTCGGTGGCGGTGGGCGACGATGCCGACTACCGGAATGGCGGCAGTGACAGCGTGGTCTACCGCATTCCGCTCGCCGATATTCGCGGCACGCCGGCGGCGGTGCGCGCTTCGCTCTACTACCAGGCGACGCCGCCCTATTTCCTCCAGGACCGCTTCTGCACCTCGAAAAGCGAGGACACGAGCCGGCTCTATTATGTCGCCGGTAGGCTCGATGTCGCCGCCACGCCGATCCGGGACTGGAAGCTCCAGGTCGGCGCGAGCGTGCAAGCGGACGTCCCATGACAGTGGCGACCAAACCTCCGGAGAGCCCGGTCGTTCCGCTCAATACACCGGTCGCGCCGACGCAGAAGCCCGAGGAGTGGGCCGACTCGGCGTCGCGTCCGCTCGACGCTCTGGCCGTCTTCCTGGTCATCATCCTGTGCGTGAGCTGGGGGCTCAACCAGGTTGCGGTCAAGCTTGCGCTGCCCGACGTCCCACCGGTGATCCAGGCCACGATCCGCGCGGGGGGCGCGACCCTGCTCCTCGTTATGTGGATGCGGTTCCGCGCGATTCCGTTTGATTTTCGCGACGGCACGCTCAAGCCCGGCCTTCTCATCGGCATCCTGTTCACGGTCGAATACATTCTGATCTATCGCGGCCTGCTGTACACCTCCGCCAGCCGGTCGGTGGTGTACCTCTACACCGCGCCGATCTTCGTCGCGATCGGAGTGCGCTGGTTCCTTCCGAGCGACCGATTTACGACCCTGCAGTGGATCGGGCTGGCACTCTCCTTTGCTGGAATCGTGCTTGCCTTCGGCGAGGCATCGCCGTTCGCCAAGCCCGAACAAGCCATCGGCAACGCCATGATGCTGCTGGCCGCCATCATGGCTGCGGGCACAACGCTCGTGGCCAAGGGGACCGCGCTATCGACTGCGCCGTTCGAGAAGACGTTGCTCTACCAACTGGCCATCGCCTTTCCCCTCTCGGCGCTCGGCGTCATTGTGCTGGATGAAAAAATTACGGTCGCGCCATCGGCGGTATCCGTCGCATCTCTGGTCTTTCAGACCATCTGGGTCGTCGGAATCACCTACCTTGCCTGGTACGCCTTGGTGCAGAAATATTCGGCCAGCCGCCTGGCGGCGCTGACCTTCCTGACGCCGTTGTTCGGCGTTGCGGCGGGACATCTGGTGCTCGACGAGCCGCTGACACCAAGCTTTCTGATCGCAGTCGTGCTGGTGACCGGCGGCACGTTCCTACCCAGCCTGCCGCTCGGAACGGTGATCCATTACTGGCGTACGACGATCCGCGGCAAACGCTAGTGGTGCGATTCTAACATAGCAGGGGCCAGGCTTCCGGAAGGCTGCGGATGACGTGATGCGACGGCGCGACCGGGTCCGGCAGGCGGCCATGCAGATCGAGCAGGATGCGCAGCGCAATGCCTGCCGCCTGCGCCGCCTGCATGTCGCTCATCTTGTCCCCAATCGCCGCCGAGCGTGCGAGATCGAGATCGAGGTCGGCGGCCGCCTGCAGGATCATGCCGGGCTTTGGCTTGCGCCAGTCGTGATCGGCGCGATAAGCGCCGATGCCGTGTTCAGGATGGAACGGGCAATGATAGACCGCGGCAAGCGCGGCGTTCTCGGCGCGGAAGCGCATGCAGATCCAGTCGGTCAGGGCACGATAGGCGGCCTCGTCGAAATAGCCGCGTCCGATGCCGGACTGGTTGGTCGTGACCACGACACGCCAGCCGAGCTCCTGCACGACCTGGCGCACCAGTTCGAAGATGCCCGGCACGAACGCGACATCCTCGATACGATGGACGTAGCCGCGATCCTCGTTGACGACGCCGTCCCGGTCGAGAAACAGCGCGGGCACGCCGCGAACAGCGGAATTCGTCATCGAATCGGTCGCCCGCCAACGACCGCGCTCTCGACCAGCCCGCAGACGATGTGGCCGGCGACGATGTGAATCTGCTGGATCACGGCGGTCTCGGCCGACGGCGCCCTCAGACACAGGTCGCACAGGCCGCCCATAGCGGCGGGGTCCCGACCGGTGAAGCCGACGGTCGTCATCCCGATGGCGCGCGCCGCCTCCAGCGCGGCGACAACGTTACGCGAGCGGCCGGAGGTGGAGATCGCGAGGAAGACGTCACGCTTCTGGCCGAGCGCGCGGACCTGCCGCTCGAACACCTGGTCGAAGCCGAAGTCGTTGCCAATCGCGGTGAGCGCTGACGTGTCGGTGGTCAGCGCGACCGCCGGCAACGGCGCGCGGTCGGTCACGAAGCGCGAGAGGAATTCGGTGGCGAGATGCTGCGCGTCGGCGGCGCTGCCGCCGTTGCCGGCGATCAACAGCTTGCCGCCCTCGCCGAACGAGCGCTCGATCGCCGCGGCGATGGCGTCGACCGTCTTCAGCAACTCGGCATCGCGCGCGGCGCTTTGCAGGGCGGCGAGACTGCGCGCGAAATAGCCCGCGATATGATCGTCACGTCCGTCGGCCACGTCATGCTCTCCTGCGTCCGCCGCCGCGATCAAGGCCGGTGATAATCGTCGTCGAACCGCACGATATCGTCCTCGCCGAGATAGCTGCCGCTCTGCACCTCGATCAGCTCCAGGTCGATCTTGCCAGGATTTTCAAGCCGATGCATCGCGCCGATCGGAATGTAGATCGATTCGTTTTCGTGCAACATCTTGACGTCGTCTTCTATGGTAACCCGCGCGGTGCCCCGCACCACCACCCAGTGCTCGGCGCGATGGTGGTGCTTCTGCAACGATAGCCGGCTCTTCGGCTTCACGATGATGCGCTTGACCTGATAGCGGTTGCCCTGATCCAGGGCCTGGTAAGAGCCCCAGGGCCGATAGACCTTGAGATGATCCTTCGTGACGCTCGGCGCGGTTTCCTTGAGTTGCGCGACCGCCCGCTTGAGGTCCGCGGCGCGATCGCGATGCGCGACCAGGATCGCGTCCTCGCTCGCGACCACGACCAGATTGTCAACGCCGAGCATCGCAACCAGCGCCTTGTCGGACGCCACATAGCAGTTGCAGGCGTCGAGGAACAATGTCTGTCCTTGGGCGGCGTTGCCGGCGGCATCCTTGGCCGCGAGCTTCCACACCGCGCACCATGAGCCTACGTCCGACCAATCGAATGAAACCGGCAAGACGGCCGCCCGCGCGGTCCTCTCCATGATCGCGTAGTCGACCGAAAGCGCCTTCGCTCGCGCAAACGCATCGCTGTCGAGCAGGACAAAACCGAGATCGGTGCTCGATTTGTCGACCGCTTCCACTACGGCCGCCGCGCTCGCCGGCTCGAACCGCCGGTACTCGGCGAGGAAATGGTCCGAGCGGAACATGAAGTTTCCGGAGTTCCAGAGATAGCCCTCGGCGATGTAGCGCTGCGCGGTCGGCGCGTCGGGCTTCTCGACGAATTTCTCCACGGCATGGCTGCAATGACCCAGCGCCGCGCCGAGGCGGATGTAGCCGTACTCGGTCGTCGGCTCCGTCGGGCGAACCCCGAAGGTGACAATGCGCCCCTCCTCGGCGAGCGGCTGCGCGGCGCGGCACGCTTCGACGAAGGCCGCAGCATCGTTAACGACGTGGTCGGCCGCCAGCACCAGCATTACGGCGTCGCCGCCGCGGCGCTGCGCAAACGCCGCACCCGCGGCGATCGCGGGTCCGGAATCGCGGCGGATCGGTTCGAGCAGAATGTCGGCCTCGGCCTCGATCTCCGCGAGTTGATCGGCGACCAGGAACCGATACTGGCGATTGGTGATGACGATCGGCCGCGCGAACAGCGCGGAATCCGACACCCGCCGCACGGTATCCTGAAACGTCGAGCGCGGCCCCACCAGTTGCAGGAACTGCTTGGGCCGTCCCTCCCGCGACGCCGGCCACAGACGAGTTCCGGCGCCGCCGCACATGATGAGGGGGATGATGAGACCTGCCATTCCGAATTTCCCGCGCACGCAACCGACCGCCGCCGTGCCAACCGTCCCATGGCTTCAGCATCGCACGGATTTGAGAGAAAAAAACATTACCATGTTGGCATTCCGGCATACGCAGCGGTGCGGATCATATTCGCGCCCGCGCCTCTGACAGCGCACTGGCATAGACGGCGCGAACCGCGTCGCGCACCATGCTCGCAGAGAACCGCTGCATGAAGTGGCGATGCGCCGCCGCACCCAGATCGATGCGCAGTTGGCGGTCCGACGCGAGCCTGACCAGCGCCGCCGCCGCGCGCTCGGCATCGCGGATTGGAACCAGGACGCCCTCCCCGCTGTTGCGGACCACCTCCCGGCAGCCCGGGATGTCGGTCGTCACGATCGGACGACCCGACGCGGCGGCTTCGAGCAGAGTGCGCGGGACGCCCTCGCGATAGGACAGGAATAGCGCGATGTGATGATCGCGCCAGACCTTCGCGACGTCCGGCGTATGGCCATGCCACTTGATGCCCGGCTCCTGCGCCCATTGCCGCAACGTCGCTTCCGGAATCGTGCGGCTGTCCGCGGTGTCGGACTCGCCGAACAAGCTCAGCTCTATCGGTGCGCCCAGCGCGCGCGCGCGCCGCGTCGCCTCGACCGCTTCGGCAATGCCCTTGCTGTCGAGCATCCGCGAGACGACCGCGACTTTCACCGGAGGAGCCGATGGCTCCTGCGTCAGCGGAAACTGTGCGGCGTCGACTCCCGCCCCGGGGACCAGGAAGACATCGGACGCCTTCGAGTCGAGGCCGAGCTCGCGCGCGTCTTCTGCGTGCTCGAACACGTAACGCGTTCGGGGCCCGCGCAGCCAGCGCCCGACGACGAACTGAACGAGCTTGCGTAGAACGCGGCGATGAATGCTGTTCTTCTCCCATAGGTAGCCGAGGCCGGTCGGCGCCAGCACGATGCTGCGCACGCCGCAGCGCCGCGCCGCGATCCCGCCAAGCACGACGAGCCGCAGCGCGATGCAATGCACAATGTCGGGGCGCTCCCTGCGGATGATGGCCTGCATGTCACGCAGATTGCGCAGCGCCTCGAACGGTCCCAGGCTGCGGCGCTTCATATCGAGATCGATGAAGGCATATTTCCTTTCCGCGATCCGGTCCGCATGCGGCCCGGTCCTGGTGGCGGCAACCGCCACATCAAGATTGCAGTCTTCCGCCGCCGCCGCCATCGACAGGAAATGGGACACGAAAAATCGATCTTCCGCGATCAGATAGAGAATTTTGGGCATTAATTTCGACCGGGACGGGATTCGAGCGGATTTGGCTGGTTTCCCCGCTTGCAGTGAAAAATACAGGGATTGCCGCTGAAAGGCACCCTTTTCGCGGCATGCAGCGTGGCCACCTCCCCGTGGGTGAATTCAAAGACCTGCTGCTCCAGTTCCGGACCAGGAACAGCCGGGACGCTTTCGACCGGGATGGGGGCGCAACGGAGGATGAAGGCACCCTTGTTGTCCGACGTAGCTCGGTTAGCGACGTAGCTCAGGAAGCCGTTTCAAATGTCCAGCCGACAAGCCTTTCCGCAATGCGGCGCGATTGGCACCTGTCGTGCGGGCCGCTCCGCCGGTGGTGCAGCGCCTATGAAGCGAGTCGAAACTCTGTAAACTTAACGAGAATCATGATAGATGAGGCGGCCTCGAAGGAGAACCCAAGGCATGCGCAGTTTGGCGGCCGGTATGGCCATTGTCGTAGCTTTTCTCTCGTCCGCGATTGTTCTGTCATCCGCGGCTCAAGCCCAGCGTTCCTATCCGCAGGGCACCGTGTTTGTGTGTTGGGTGGCCGCGGAATGGCAGCATTGCCGCTCCAAGCCATGGTGTGAAAATGTCAATTACAGCCCCCCGGGGGGACGTTGCTCCTGTCCATCGCTGTGCGGACCGAGACGGCTTCCGGGACGTGTTGGTCCACTGAACTGATGGCTGGACGGCCTTACAAAGGGAATGCGCCCGGCAATCTTCCGGGTGTCTTTGCTGACGTATACGAGCCCGCCTGCAGGATGAAGTCGCAGTCAGCAACGACTGGCGTTCAGCGGAAGCAATCTCGGCCGTGCGGTGGTGGATTTAATGAGTCCTAGTCGAGACGGGAAAGATCGTGGGTCGCCCAAATGCCTGCACGGCCCATGCACCCAACGAGGTCGGTTAGCTGTTTCAGGTCCCCAGCGTGGGCGTGCCCAGACAGCCGCGCGTCGCCGGAAAAGGTGAGCAGCTCAAACTTCCCTTTCTTTCTTTGTCCCATAGAAGCCATGGGCCAGTTCGTTTCGAATCTCGGTGCAATCCTTGGCCTCTTCCAGGATTTTCCTGAGCGTCTTGCGGTCCGCCGGGGATAGATAGTCCTTCCCCGCCAGCATCTTCAAAGGAGCGCCAACATCCTTCGGGGTGAATTCTAGTGGGATCGCTACGACGCGATGCTGGTCAGTCAGTTCAACCGAAAGCACCATTCGGCGCGAGTCGTCGCCGTAGCACTGGACCTGATGGCCTGCACCTCAAACGACTGCCCGACCCGAAGCGAACTGCGATCAATGGAGACCACTTGGGCCGCTCCGGTTTTCTTAAACGACCCGCGCGACGGGTGTTGCAACCTGCCCCCTCGATAAAATTACCTCTCGGCTCTCGCCGCTGTCGGCACGGAAGCACAGCTCAATGTCGTCGCTTCCTAGGAGGTGGATTTCAATTTCGTCAGGGCGCAGCGCCGAATTCATGGGGGCTTCCTCATTGCCAATAGCGCACGCGCCTAAGCCTTTTCGGCTTCATTGTTCTTGTTGCGCCAGCGAACGAAGCGGTTTCGAAGGAAATGCAATCCGTGCCGGGTCAGTCCGCCAACGGTCTTGAAGGTTGCCAGTAGCTGCTCGCGTTCGTCCAGCGTCGCACGCAGCTCCGTCAACCGGTTCTCGTATTCCGCATAGATCCGGCTTTGGATGAGAGGAATGTCCGCCACCACGGCCGGACGCGTATGCAACGCCCTCCTGCGCATGATCGACTGGTTCCCGATCCAGCCGAAATCGAGTCCTCTGGCTTTTCGCGTAGCCTCGGCGGCAATGTCCCTGATCGTGCCGGACAAGGCCGCGCTCTGATTTTCCCAATTGAAGGTTCGCTCGAAATAGGACCGCGCATTCCGGCCGAAGTCAGCCCGTAAATGCTTGTCATCGGCAAAGCGTTTGATGACCTGAAGGAGCTGCGGCAGATCGCCGAAGTCTACGCTTTGGCCGCATTCCGCGCTGGCGATCACTCGGGATACGAAATCGAGCTTGTTTGCGATAACAGGACGGCCTGCCGCCATGTATTGGGACAGACTGCTGGGGCAGCAGTATCGGCTGCTGGCGTCGCCCGGCTGGTCAGGGATGAGCCCAACATCGAGCATGACGCAACCACGGACACGATCGCGTTCCGCTACCGCGCGCGGGAAATAGATTCGCCGGTTGAGAAGCCCGGTCGCTTCCGCCAATTCGACGATCGTATTCTTGAACGGCGTGTCGGCTCCCCGGAGATACAAGACACACGACGGATCGGTCTGGGGCCAGGCAGCGACCAATTGCTGAAGTCCGGATGTCTCTGCAAACTCGCCCTGGAACACGAAGACAACCTTGTCGTGATGCATGCGCGCATAAGGTTTCTCCGGATCCACTCTCCTTTCCGACAACGAAACCGCGTTCGGGGCGCTGTCAAATGGCACACAGAGGCGTTGACCCAGTGCCCGGGCCCGATGATCGGACACCGCAAACCGATGGTCCGCCATTTGCGCGTAGAGCTTCTCCACAGCAAACCAGAACTTCCTTTCCCAATCAGTGAGGCCAGGAGCGGACGACGACCAGAGCTGACTCGCATCGTATATGACCCGGCAGCCAAGCTCGCGTCCTGCGACGATGCCGGCGGGCAGCGCTTCAAAATCGCAGGCGATAATCAGGTCCGGCGATCCGCAGAGGCGTGCTGCCTGCAGCAGCGCCATGTTCGAATCGAAGACATAGCTGCAAAGCGACTGAAAACGTTCGGCCTGCTCGACGTCTATGTCGCCGCCAGCGACATAGCGGATCTGACTGGCATCCTGCCGGCGAATGAAATCGAGATACAGAAGGGGCGCGAGATTCCAGCCGCTATCCAGGCCCGTCGCAGTCATAACCGGACCCATATCGAAGTCATGCAGGGTACGTTCGACCCGCACCCGCGATCGGCGGTCGCTGAGCTGTTCAATCGACGGCCCCTCGGCGATCACGTGCCAGGCGTAAACGCCGATCTGGCAGACGTCGAAGCCCGCGCTTTCAAGCGATTCCGACAGCCGCGTGACACGCGGCTCAGCCGCGGGATCGAACGCCGTCAAGATGAACGCATGGCGCCGCAAGCTCGCGTCGGCCTCGGTGCTGGTGTTGACTGCGGCGATTCCGGTCATTCTTTGCGACATTCGGACGGTTGAATATGTGCGTTTACGACTTGTTGAGTCGGACGCACAAATCGATGCCAGCAACCAACCCGTTGTAATAGGGAATGCCGCTCTTATCGACTTCCAGATCCAACAGAAACTCCCGGCTCTCCCTGCGCAGGTCCATGTTCATGATGGCGTCGTAGCGACGTGGTAGCAAACTGAGCTCGAAAGCCGAGGCCGCGCAGCCGACGCCGGAAACCCGAAACCCGGATCGCTCGCACAACGCAATGAACTCGCTCGGTCGATAGGGCCGCGCTATTGGGCAATCCTCGCCGTCCGTCGTCTTCGCAAACGCCTGCCTGATATCGAGGCCGGCATAGCGCCCTTCGGTGAGAAACTTGACGTAGGCGACGTAGAGATGAAGCCAGACGCTCTCGTAATTGTACACCATGATCTGCACCTCGCCGTCGTTCACCAGAACGCGGCGAAATTCCTTCATGATCTGCGCCGGATCCTCGGTGTGGTGCAAGACGCCAGAGCAGTGCACGAGATCGAAACGGCCGTCCTCGAACGGCAGCGTGACCTGGCGCCCATTGAGATGGACAAGATCGGCGACGAAGCCGTGCAAATTCAACCGATGCACGGCCTCGTCCAGGGACGTGAACGAAACGTCTGCGCCGACGACTTTGGCGCGCAGCGAATTATGGCAGAACCCAACCAAGTCATGCCCGGGCCCGCATCCATAATCCAGGATTCGTTTTCCGTCATGGCCGGCCACCGGCATGAGGTCGATGTAGCCGGGATATTGATCGTTTCTATAAGCTAGATGCTCGAAGGATTCCTCAGGCGAGGAAAACCACCTATGCAGCGTGATGTTGTGGCGGCTCCAATACTTGGACACGTCTCCGCGAACCGCGGTCTGAGTTGCTTCGAGCATGGGTTTCGGCGCGCTTGTTTAACAAGGAGTCTCCGTGGACGGGCCCGTTTTATAGGGGGTTCCGCGCCGGAGCAAATGGCTCGCGCTCGATTAGTAGGATTTCTCACCTAAAGAGAGACGCCCGACAGGCCGCGTTGGAGCGCACGATCGGAGATCAGAAGGCACACGATTGTGCGTTGGTTGCGTTGGTTCTTTCCGTTTTGGCAGGCGATCCGTTCCGGCTCACGGCGGATGACAAAGCCGGACGAGGCTGCTAAAGCCCATCGCCTGGGCGTCCTGAATTTCGCCGCTGCCGCGGCGCTGCATGAACCTCAACAAAGCTCGTCGTGACCACGAGCGTCCGAGGCGTAGAGCACCATGTGCGGTATAGCAGGGGCGATTTCGCTAACGGGGAATCCAGTGCCGCGGCTCGATCGCGTGCTCGGCGTGATGAGCCACCTGATCGCCCACCGCGGCCCGGACGGTCACGGCTATTGGCGCACGCCGGATGACACCTGCGGCCTGGTTCACCGCCGCCTCGCCATCATCGACCTGTCGCCCACGGGTCATCAGCCGATGACTGCACCGAACGGTTCGGTGATCACGTATAACGGCGAGATCTACAATTATCTCGAGCTGCGCGACGAGTTCGCCGACGGCTGGACTTTCCGCACCTCGTCCGACACCGAGACCATCCTCGCAGCACACGCCAAATGGGGTGACGACTGCGTCACGCATCTGCGCGGCATGTTCGCCTTCGCATTGTGGGACGGCAAGCGGCTGCTCGCGGCGCGCGACCGTTTTGGCATCAAGCCGTTCTACTATGCGGTGGTGGACGGAACATTCTACTTCGCTTCCGAGATCAAGGCGCTACTGCCGATCCTGCCGGAAGTCGTGACCGATCCCGACGCGCTCTCGGAATATCTCACCTTCCAGTACACGTTGGGCGCCGCGACGCTGTTCAAGCATGTGCACGCGCTGCCGCCCGGCCACGCGCTCACGGTCAAGAACGGCGAGGTGCGAGTCTTCCGTTACTGGGACGTGCACTACGACATCGATTGGAACCACACGCCGCGCTGGTTCTGCGATGAGATGCGCACGCGGCTTGCCGATTCCGTGCGGGTTCATCTCCGATCGGACGTTCCGGTCGGCGCCTACATCTCGGGCGGCATCGATTCGAGCCTGATCGCAGTGCTGGCGGGACGCGAGGAAGCATCGGCCCGCATCGGCTTCCACGGCAAGTTCACCGAATTTCCCGGCTACGACGAAAGCCCCTATGCAGAAGGGGTTTGCCAGCAAGCCGGCATCGATCTCCGCCAAATCGAGATTACTGCGAAGGACTTTCGCGACAATATCGAGAAGGTCATCTATCACCTCGACGTGCCGGTGGCCGGTCCCGGATCGTTCCCGCAATACATGGTGTCCGAGCTCGCCGCGGCCAATGTCAAGGTCGTGCTCGGCGGCCAGGGCGGCGACGAGATCTTCGGAGGCTACGCGCGCTACCTCATCGCCTACCTCGAGCAATCTCTGAAGGCCGCGATCGACGGCAGCCACCTCAACGGCAATTTCGTCGTCACCCCGGAATCGATCATTCCACACCTAACGATGTTGCAGGAGTACAAGCCGCTCATCCGCCAGCTCTTCTCGCAGGGCCTATTCGGGGCGATCGACGAGCGCTACTTCCGGCTGATCGACCGGTCCGCCGATATGGCGAACGAGGTCAACTGGTCGGCGCTCGACCGCGCGAGCGTATTCGGGCGCTTCCAGGAGGTGTTCAACTCCGAGCGCAACGTTCGCAAGGAGGCTTATTTCGATTCGATGACGCATTTCGACTTCAAGTGCCTGCTGCCGGCGCTGCTCCAGGTCGAGGACCGGATGTCGATGGCGCACGGGCTGGAGTCGCGGGTGCCATTGCTCGACCATTCGGTCGTCGAGTTCGCCGCGACCGTCCCGGCCGATCTCAAATTCAAGGGTGGTCAGATGAAGCACTTCATCAAGTCGACCTTCGACGGAGACCTGCCGCAGAACCTCATGCACCGCCGCGACAAAATGGGCTTCCCGGTGCCCCTTGCGGAATGGTTCGCCGGCGAGTTGCGTGACATGATCGGCGACATTTTCACCACCCAGCGCAACCGGCATCGCGAATATTTCAATTCGGACGCGATCCTCGCCAATTTCGACAAGACCGAACGCTTCTCGCGCAAGGTGTGGGGGCTATTGAGCCTCGAGCTTTGGCACCAGCTCTTCCATGATCGCGCAGCACAGTATCGGCGCATGATCGACGAGATCGAGCCAGCGCAGCTCGCCGCGCAATAGCGGCCCGGCAATTCAAGCCAGTCGGAGTTTTGAGTCATGAAGGTGTTGGTTACGGGCGGTTCGGGACAGGTCGGTTCGACAGTCGCGGACATTCTCTTGGCGCGCGGCGATACGATTCTTTCGATCGACGATTTCTCCACTGGCCGGCACGACAATCTGCGCGACCATGCCAAGCTGACCAAGATCGAAGGCACGATCGCCGATGCCATCTTGCTCGAACGGCTGTTCTCCGACTTCAAGCCCGACGTCGTCGTCCATACCGCGGCCTCTTACAAGGATCCCGAAGACTGGACGACCGACGCGCTGGTCAACACGGTGGGCAGCGCCAACATCGCCAAGGCCTGCCGGACCCACAAGGTCGGCCGGCTGATCTACTTCCAGACTGCGCTCTGCTACGGCACTAAACCGCTGCAGCAACCGATCCGGCTCGATCATCCGATCAACCCGGTCAATTCGAGCTACGCCATCTCCAAGACCGCCGGCGAGCACTACATCCAGTTCTCCAAAGTCGACTGGGTGACGTTCCGGCTCGCCAATGTGATTGGCCCGCGCAATGTCTCGGGCCCGCTGCCCATCTTCTACGGTCGCCTGTCGCAGGGCAAGCCGTGTTTCGTGACGCCGGCGCGGCGGGATTTCTGCTATGCGGGCGACCTCGCCAAGGTCGTGGTCAAGGCCGCGGACGGCAAAGGCACCGGCACCTATCACTTCTCCTCCGGGAAGGACGTAGCGATCCAGGAGCTCTACGATGCCACCGTGCGCGCCATGAAGCTCAACGACTATCCGCAGCCCGAGGTCAAGCCGCTCGGCCCGGACGACGCTCCCTCGATCCTGCTCGATCCCTCGCGTACCTTCGCAGACTTCGGCGACATCGCCTTCACTCCGCTCGATGAGATCGCACGGCTTGCGGTCGAGCGTTGGACCAAAGAAGGCGTCGTGGGCGGCTACACCCATCTCAAGGAGGCACGGGCCCCGGTCGCGACGGCGACCAACGGCTGAGCAAGTTCCACGATGCGCATCCTCATTACCGGTGGCGCCGGCTGCCTCGGCTCGAATCTCACCGAACGCTATCTCGAAGCCGGTCACTCCGTGCTGGTGCTCGACAACTTTGCGACCGGCCATCGCGGTTCGCTGCCTGACCAGCATTGCGGGTTGACGCTGGTGGAAGGCTCCGTCACCGATACCGCGCTGGTCGGCCGGCTGTTCGCCGATTTCAAACCGAGTCATGTCATCCACTCGGCCGCCGCCTACAAGGATCCCGACGACTGGGTGGAGGACGCGCGTACCAATGTCGCCGGAACGATCAACGTCGTCCGCGCGGCCAAGGCCTGCGGCATCGCGCGCTTCGTAAACTTCCACACCGCGCTGTGCTACGGCAGACCGGACAAGGTGCCGATCCCCGCCGACGCGCCGGTTCGGCCGTTCACCAGCTACGGCATCTCCAAGCAGGCGGGCGAGAACTATCTCGCCATCGCGGGCCTGCCCTTCGTCTCGCTCCGCCTCGCCAATGTCACCGGGCCGCGCCTCGCCATCGGGCCGATTCCAACCTTCTATACGCGGCTCAAGGCCGGCAAGAGCTGCTTCTGCTCCAAGACGGTGCGCGACTTCATCGATATGGACGATTTCTTCGCCATCGTGGACCTGGTGATGGCGGAGGGCGGGCCGACCGGTGTGTTCAATGTGTCGACCGGCACCGGTCACACCATCAAGGAGATCTTCGACATCGTCGCCGATCATCTCAAGATTGCGCTGAAGGACCCGGTGCCTGAGGTCGATCCGGGCCCGGACGACGTGCCGGCCGTTGTTCTCGATCCTGCCAAGACCATCGAGACCTTCGGCTGGCGGCCACGCTACGCCTTCAACGACACGGTCCGGCGCATGCTTGCCTGGTACGACATCAATGGTGTTACCGCCATCTACAGCCATCTGAAGGCGCCTGACGCCGGTGCCGAGGCAAGGGTGTGAGCCCGGCCGCGCGACGATGCCCTCAGGTCTTGTCGCGGGGTTCTGCCTTCGCTAGACCCATCCGGCGCGGCCAACCCTGAAACACATCGTGCAATGGAAGCTTTTGCGGACAAGAACATCCTCGTCGTCGGCGGGGCCGGTTTCGTCGGTTCCAATCTCGTGCGGCTGCTGCTACGCGAAAAGCCGCGCAAGCTGACGATCGTCGATAACTTCCTGTCGTCGGATCCGGTGAATGTGCCCAACGATCCCACCGTGTGTCTGGTCGCCGGCTCGATCACTGACGACGCCGTCCTGCTCGACCTTGACACCGATCTGGACTACGCCTTCCACCTCGCCTGCTTCCACGGCAACCAGTCCTCGATCCATGACCCGCTCATGGACCACGCGAACAACACCCTCACCTCGCTGAAGCTGTTCGAACGCCTCAAGGACATCAAGTCGCTGCGGAAGGTCGTCTACGCGGCCGCCGGCTGCGCGGTCGCCGAGAAGACCTTCGACGGCGCGATGGCGACGAGCGAGGACGCTCCCGTCTCGCTCTTCCACGACAGCCCCTACTCCATCTCCAAGCTGGTCGGCGAGATGTACGGCAACTACTATTTCATGCGGCACGGACTGCCGTTCGTGAAGGCGCGCTTCCAGAACGTCTATGGGCCGGGCGAGATTCTCGGCGCCGGACGCTGGCGCGGCACGCCCCACACCGTCTGGCGCAACGTAACCCCGGTCTTCATCTGGAAGGCTCTGCACGGCGAGGCGCTGCCGGTCGAGAACGGCGGAATAGCCAGCCGCGACTTCATCTTCGTCGAGGACATGGCGCGCGGCCTAATGGCCTGCGCGCTGAAGGGAGAAGCGGGCGAGGTCTATAACCTCGGCTCCGGCGTCGAGATCACCATCCGCCAGCTCGCCGAGCGCGTCAACGCAATCGCCGGAAACACGACGCCGATCGCGCTCGCGCCGCCGCGCAATTGGGACCGCTCCGGACAGCGCTTCGCCGATACCGCCAAGGCGCGTGCGAAACTCGGCTTCGTCGCCGAGGTTCCACACGAAGCGGGCATCGTTCGTACCGTGGAATGGACCCGCGCCAGCAAGGCGACCATCCTGCGCTGCATGCTCAGCCACGTGCACTTCCTGCCGGAGCTGCGCAAATATGCTGTCTGATTTCGGCACTCCAGACGGTCAGCCCTCGCTCTGGCGGGCAACCACCGCTTCGGTCACAAGCCGGGCAATTGTCTCGGCGGCATGGCCATCGCCGTAGTCAGTGATCTCGCTTCGAGCCTCGTAACCTGTCGCCGTCCAGAGCCGGTTCCAACCGGCCTCGACCGTCTCGACCCATTCCGTTTCATCGCGCAGGGTCACGCAGGGAACGCGATGGAAATAAGCCTCTTTCTGAAGGCCCCCGGAATCCGTGTAAACCGCCAACGACTCGTGAACGAGGCGGGTCATGTCGAGATAGCCCAGTGGATCGATCACCATCACACCCTGCGGCAGCGCACCCCGTTGCTGCAGGAGCTTACGGGTGCGCGGGTGCGTCGGCATCACCAGGGGCGCTCGCCCGGCCGCCTGTTCGAGCCAGGCGACCACGCGCGCGAACCGGCCGGGGTCATCCGTATTCTCGGCGCGATGAATGGTCGCTACCGCATAGCTCTTACGCGCGAGCCCGAGCGATTCAAGGATGCGCGAACAGCTCGCGGCGCGAGGGATCGCGGCCAGTATCGTGTCGTACATGACGTCACCGACGGCGTGGACTCCGGTCTTAATCCCTTCCATTGCCAGATTGGCGACGGCCGTCTGCGTCGGGCAGAACAACAGTTCGCTCACATGATCGGCAACCACGCGATTGATCTCCTCAGGCATCCGCCGGCTGAACGAACGCAGCCCCGCTTCGACATGTGCGACCGGGATATGCAACTTAACGGCTGCGAGCGCACCGGCTACGGTCGAGTTCGTGTCGCCGTAGACGAGGACCAAGTTCGGCGCTACGGCGAGCATGGTCTCTTCGAGTTTTTCGAGCATGCGTCCGGTCATAGCACCGTGCCCTAGGCTGTTGACCTCTAGATTGTAGGCAGGCTTCGGAATGTTGAGTTCCGCGAAGAACACGTCCGACATCAGCGCATCGAAGTGCTGACCGGTGTGTACCAGCACCTCCTCGAGGCCAGCGGCCGTCAATGCGCGACTGACGGGCGCTGCCTTGATGAACTGTGGACGTGCGCCTACGACTGAAAGGATGCGGTGCATAGCGGGATTCAATCGGATCGCGAGCGCTGCTGTGAGTGCCTGTCCTACACGAACACGAGCTTTCCGCAAGCCATTCGGGCGCATCTCTACGCCTTGCGAGTGCTACGAATCAGAAGCGGTCGAGCCGCGAAATCAGCAATGACCTGATGCGGCGCGGCAACACGCACCACAACGGGCGCAGCATCGCGACTGTGCGCGGGAGCGGCTGATTGGATTCCCGGCGCTCGATGGCCCGCCTGAGCCCACCGGCCATTCGATATCGGACGGGCGCCGGAATCAAACGCCAGCCGCGGCGCGCGACTTTCGCAAACAGCGA
>JBOHIG010000165.1:0-18555 GCA_050725815.1 Xanthobacteraceae bacterium | reverse complement strand
CGCGGCGCCGCAACTTCCGGCGCCGCCGGCACGCAATCTCAGCGGCACCGGCGCGCAGGTCGCGACGCTGCCGCCGAGCGACAGCCCGAAAGACCATTTCGATCTCGCCTACGGCTATATCTTGCGTAAGGATTACGCCCTGGCCGAGGGCCGCTTCCGTGATTTCCTACAGCGTTTCCCGGGCGACCGTCTGGCCTCCGACGCGCATTACTGGCTCGGCGAAAGCATGTTCCAGCGCCAGCGGTTCCGCGATGCCGCCGAGTCGTTCCTGAACGTCTCGACGAAATACGAGACCACCGCCAAGGCGCCCGACGCGCTGTTGCGTTTGGGTCAGTCGCTCGCGGCGCTCGGCGAGAAGGAGGCGGCTTGCGCCTCGTTTGCGGAGGTCCTGCGAAAATATCCGCGCGCCGCGGTGGCGATCAGACAAGGCGTCAACCGTGAGCAAAAGCGCGTCCGCTGCTGACGACGCGTCGGCGATCTCGGCGGCCGAATCCGGGACGCTGTTTGAGAATTACAAGTCCGTTCCCGCATTGGTTCTCGCCGTTTCTGGAGGCCCTGACTCCACGGCATTGATGGTGATGGCTGCGCGCTGGCGCGCGTCGCTGCGCAAGGGCCCTGAACTGCTCGCCGTGACGATCGATCATGGATTGCGCGCGGAATCCGCGCGCGAGGCGCGCGCCGTCAAGCGGCTCGCACAACGGCTCGGCGTGCGCCACCGCACGCTGCGCTGGATCGGCCGCAAGCCATCGACAGCTCTGCAACACGCGGCGCGCGAGGTACGCTACCGCTTGCTCGCGGAGGCGGCGCGTGGCGCTGGCGCCGGCCATATCCTCACCGGCCACACGCTCGACGATCAGGCCGAGACCGTGCTGTTGCGGATGGCGCGCGGCAGCGGATTGACCGGCCTCGGCGGAATGGCGCGCGTCGTGCCGCTCGACGGACTGCGGCTGGTGCGTCCGTTGCTCGACCTGCCGAAGCGCCGCCTGCTCGCGACGCTCGCTGCGGTCGGCATCCCGTTCGCCGACGATCCATCGAACCGCGATCCGCGTTTCACGCGTGCGCGCCTTCGCGCGCTCTTGCCGGCGCTCGCCGGCGAAGGGCTCGACGCCCGCCGGCTGGCGCTGTTGGCGCGCCGGCTGCGGCGCGCCGACGAGACCATAGAACTGGCGATCGACGTCGCTGCGCAGGCCGTTTCGGAGCGGCCTTGGGCCGCGCGCAACCCGATCGTGCTGGATGCCGGCAAGTTCGCGCGGCTACCGGCCGAGGTTGCGCTGCGGCTGCTCGGGCGGGCGGTCTCGCAATGCGCCACTGAGGGATCTGTCCAACTCGGAAAACTCGAACTGCTCTACGAGGCCCTCGGTGCGACGCAAATCGGGGACGGACCGGGGCGTCTGCGCCGGACGCTGGCCGGGGCGCTGGTGACGCTGGCCGCGGACCGGCTGGTGGTCGAAATGGCCCCCGCGCGCGGTGCGTCCGCTCGACGCAAGCGCTTAACCACGTCCGGACAAGGCAGCCGCGGCCAGCAAAAACGCCGGTAGAATGGGACAAATGCGGATTCGGGACACTGGCTTCCCTTGGCAGGAGCGGGTCCGGGACATAAATTGACGTTCGGAGCCGACGTGAATCGGCCATGAACAGAATGCATACATCCAGATCGTCCGGCTGCCGGGTCGCCGGCGGACACGAGGAACGAGAGGCATGAACGCCAATCTTCGCAACTTCGCCCTTTGGGTCATCATCGTCCTGTTGCTGTTGGCGTTGTTCACCCTGTTCCAGAACCCGAGCCAGCGCACCCAGTCGCAAGAA
This sequence comes from Xanthobacteraceae bacterium, assembly GCA_050725815.1. GTDB lineage: Bacteria > Pseudomonadota > Alphaproteobacteria > Rhizobiales > Xanthobacteraceae > VAZQ01. The sequence continues at coordinate 16,749 of JBOHIG010000165.1, read as the reverse complement.
ATCTCCTTCTCACAGCTCCTCACGGAGGTCGATCAGGGGCGTGTCCGTGACGTCCTGATCCAGGGCCCCGAGATCCACGGCACGTTCAGCGACGGGCGCGCGTTCCAGACTTATGCGCCGAGCGATCCGAGCCTGGTGCAGCGGCTCTACGGCAAGGGCGTGTCGATCACGGCCCGGCCGCAGCAGAACGACGTGCCCTGGTTCGTCTCGCTGCTGATCTCTTGGCTGCCTTTCATCGCGCTCATCGGCGTATGGATATTCCTGTCACGGCAGATGCAAGGCGCTGGCGGCAAGGCGCTCGGCTTCGGCAAGTCGCGCGCAAAACTGCTCACCGAGGCACACGGCCGCGTCACCTTCGAGGATGTCGCCGGCGTCGACGAGGCGAAATCCGATCTGGCCGAGATTGTGGAGTTCCTGCGCGATCCCGGCAAGTTCCAGCGCCTCGGCGGCAAGATTCCGCGGGGCGTGCTGCTGGTCGGCCCGCCCGGCACCGGCAAGACGCTGATCGCGCGCGCGGTGGCCGGCGAAGCCAACGTACCGTTCTTCACCATCTCCGGCTCCGACTTCGTTGAAATGTTCGTCGGCGTCGGTGCATCGCGCGTGCGTGACATGTTCGAGCAGGGGAAGAACAACGCGCCCTGCATCATCTTCATCGACGAGATCGATGCGGTCGGCCGCCATCGCGGCGCCGGCCTCGGCGGCGGCAATGACGAGCGCGAGCAGACGCTCAACCAGTTGCTGGTCGAGATGGACGGCTTCGAGACCAACGAAGGCATCATCCTGATCGCCGCTACCAACCGGCCCGACGTGCTCGACCCGGCGCTACTGCGGCCCGGCCGCTTCGACCGCCAGGTCGTGGTGCCGAATCCGGACGTGGTCGGCCGCGAGCAGATTCTCAAGGTCCACGTGCGGAAGGTGCCGTTGGCGCCCGACGTGAACCTCAAGACCATCGCCCGCGGCACGCCCGGATTCTCCGGCGCCGACCTCGCCAACCTTATCAACGAGGCGGCGCTGATGGCGGCGCGGCGCAACAAGCGCATGGTGACGCAGGACGAATTCGAGGACGCCAAGGACAAGGTGATGATGGGCGCCGAGCGCAAGTCGCTCGTCATGACCGAAGAGGAGAAGATGCTGACCGCCTATCACGAAGGCGGCCACGCCATTGTCGCGCTCAACGTCAAGGCGACCGATCCGGTGCACAAGGCGACGATCATCCCACGCGGCCGCGCGCTTGGCATGGTCATGCAGTTGCCCGAGCGCGACAAGCTTTCGATGAGCCGGGAGCAGATGACCTCGCGCCTCGCCATCATGATGGGCGGACGCGTGGCCGAGGAACTGGTGTTCGGCCGCGAGAAGGTCACCTCCGGTGCCGCTTCCGACATCGAGCAGGCGACCAAGCTCGCACGCATGATGGTCACGCGCTGGGGCCTGTCCGACGAGCTCGGCACCGTCGCCTATGGCGAGAACCAGGATGAGGTGTTCCTCGGCTATCAGGTTTCGCGTCAGCAGAACATCTCCGAGGAGACCAGCCGCAAGATCGACACCGAGATCAGGAAGCTGGTCGAGGCCGGCTACGGCGAGGCGCAGACGATCCTCACCGACCGGCGCGCCGATCTCGAAGTGCTGGCCAAGGGCCTGCTCGAGTTCGAGACGCTGACCGGCGAAGAGATCGTGGACCTGCTCGCCGGCAAGCGGCCGGTACGAGAATCCGTGATCGAGCCCGCGACCCCGCGCAGTTCCGCGGTGCCGCCCGCCGGCAAGCCGCGCCCGCGGCCAGAGACCGGCGGGCTGGAGCCGCAGCCGCAGGCCTGAGCTTGCCGCTCCAGAATCGCGTCGATCCGTTCGGCGAGCTGATCTGCGTTCCCGCGCGGGGCCTGTTCATGGGCAACCGCGGCGGGCGGTTCCACACCGACAAGCGAACGTTGACCCGCCGCCGCTGGGCATCACGGCAGTGGATCTGCTGCGTGCTCGACTTCAAGAGCCGGCACCGGCAGGTGTGGGAATGCTCCTACACCGAATTGTTCTTTGCCGACGAGGCGACTGCGCTGGCGGCCGGCCATCGCCCGTGCTTCGAATGCCGGCGCAACGACGCGACGCTGTTCGCCGCCGCGTGGCAGCGCGCCTTTGAGCTTCGGACGGCGCCATCCGCCGGCATGATGGACGGGCAGTTGCATGCCGAGCGTCTGGACGGCCGCGAGAAACGGTTGCACCGGCGCGGGCTCGACGATCTTCCCGACGGCGCATTCGTCGCGATCGACGGAAGCCCCTTTGCCGTGCGCGGGGATTCGCTGCTGCGCTGGACGCCGGCCGGTTACGACGCGTGCAGGAGCCGCCCGCGCGCCCTGGACGTGGGTGTGCTCACGCCGCCTGGTGTCCTCGCTGTGCTGGCGGCCGGTTATCGGCCTCGCTGGCATCCAAGCGCGGAGCGGGCGTCGCCTCAAACCTAGCCCTTCATCGCGGCCTTGATCGCCGCGACTCCGCCGCCGGATTTCGCCGCCGCGATGATGCGCGCCTCGATGGCGGCGAGCTTGTCGTTCGCCGCCTTCATGGCGTCGATCTTGTCGACCGGGACGACGACGGCGCCGTGGCGGTCGGCATGGATGAGGTCACCACTCTTCGTTGCCATGCCGGCAACATTGACCTCGATGCCGAAATCGACGACGTGCACATAGGCATGCGAAGGCACGATCGTCGCGGCCAGCATCTGGAAGCCGGGCGCGATCATCGGAATGTCCCGGATGCTGCCGTCGGTCACCACGCCGAGCGCGCCCAGCGCCTTGTGCACGTTCGACTGCACCTCGCCCCAGAATGCGCCGAAGCCGGTATGCTCCGGGCCGTCGAGATCGTGCATGACCATGACCACGGGCTGCGGCTGGGCGGCGACATAGTCGAGATAGTCGAGCCGCTTCTGCATATAGCCCGCCTCGCCGAGCGGCACCTTGTCCTTGGCCTTGAACGTCACCGTCCGGGCGAAGCCGACCATGGGCGGCAGGTCGGGGAACGGACAATGCAGGTGTTTGACGGTGTAGCCATGACCGCGGCGCTCCGGGGCGACGATTTCGATCAGGTTGCAGACGGTCGGTGTATCGATGGAGCGCAGGAAATCGAATTGGCTAGCCGGCAATGCATCGGTCATGGCGCTTTCCTGTGAGGCGATGGTCAGTCGTAGACCGCCGCCGCCGTTCTGGACGGGGCGGGGAGATAGATCACGGGTGGTTTCCATCAGCCGGCCACAGTTTGACGGTAGGATGTGACCTTGGCTCGTGAACCTTAGCCCAGTCCGGGCCGACAAACATCTACCGGCGGGGGACCGGTGCCACTCCATGCGCTTCCATATCTTCGTCCCCCGCCTTCGGTAGGATCGGGAGAATACGCATGCCAAATTGCCGGGTGATTCGGCCCGTAACGCTGGAAAAACTCATGATACGATTCTCAGTGGCGCTGCTGGCGGCCGCTTTCCTGGCGGGGACGGCCACGGCGCAGACGCCCTTGCCAAAACCCAAGGCCAAGGTCGCCGCCAAGAAGGCACCGGCGGTGCGAATCTCCCGCGCGCCCGAGCCGACCTTCGACGAAGGCACCGCCCGGCGCATCGCCTCGGCCATGCTGAGCTATTCGGCGCTCGAAGTCCGAGGCGGCTGGCCGACCATGCCTCCTGGGGTCGCCAAGCTTGCGCCCGGGGCCGTCGGCCTCGATGTGGCGCTGCTGCGGGAGCGGCTGGCCGTGACCGACGATCTTGCGCCCGAGCAGGCCGCCGGTGACACATTCGACGAGACGCTGGCCGCGGGCCTGCGCCGCTTCCAGGCCCGGCACGGTCTGGAGCAGACCGGCACCATCGGGCCACGTACCTTCGCAGCGCTCAACGTGCCGGTGACCCGGCGGCTGCGGCAGCTTGCGGCGTCCATCGACCGGATCGCCGGGAAGGATTTCGTGTTCGGCCAGAAATACGTGGTCGTCAACATCCCCGCTGCGGTCGCCGAGGCGGTCGAGAACGGCAAGGTCGCGCGCCGCCATGCCATCGTGGTCGGCAAGCCGGATCGACCGTCGCCGACGCTCACCACCCACATCACCACGGTCAATCTCAATCCGACCTGGACCGTGCCGCTGTCGATCCTCAAGAAGGACATCGTCACCAAGATGCGGCGTGACCCGAACTATATCGCGCGCATGCGCATGCGCGTGCTCGACGGCTCTGGCCGCGAGATCGACCCGCGCTCGATCGATTGGCATAACGTGCGCTCGCCCAATTTCACGGTGCGGCAGGATTCGGGCAACTGGAACGCGCTCGGCAATGTGCGCTTCGACATGCCCAATCCCTATTCGGTGTACATGCACGACACCAATCACCGGAATCTGTTCAACGCCGACTACCGCTTCCAGTCCTCGGGCTGTGCTCGCCTCGAGAATCCCCGCGACTTCGCGGTCTGGGTGCTGGCGAATAATCCCGCCGGCTGGGGCCGCCGGGAAATCGATGCCGGCATCGCGCGCGGCCAGCGCCAGGACATCCGGCTCGCCCGCAAGATTCCGGTGGCATGGGTCTACTTCACGGGCTGGGCGACGAGCGACGGGCTGATCCATTTCCGCGACGACGTCTACGGCCACGACACCGCGCCCTCGCGTGCCCTGGTCGCCGAGCTACGGCCGCCGGTTTCGTCCGCGGCGCGGGCGTCGGGCTTCGTGCTGCAATCCGCCGACACGCGGCCGGCCGAGATCAAGCAGGTATCCTATCTCGACAGCCAATAGAGGCGACGATGACCTCACATAAGGCGGCAATCGCCGCGTTCGCCGCGATGCTCGCGGCGGCGCCCGCGCTTGCGAACGACTCCACGGCCGAGCTGTCGACCGGCGGACTTGTCTTCGTGCGCAATCCAAATGTCGAGATGCGCTCGGAAGAGCTGTCCATCTCCACCAAGCAGATCGACGTACGCTACCGGTTCTACAACCAGTCCGACCGGGACGTGACGGTGCTGGTCGCCTTTCCGATGCCGGACATCAACGGCGACGATGAGCAGATCGACAACCTCGCGGTGCCGACCGAGGATCCGGTCAACATCCTGAATTTCACGACAACGGTCGACGCCAAGCCGGTGAAGACCTCGGTCGAGCAGCGCGTGTTCGCGCTCGGACTCGATCGCACCGACATGCTGCGCTCGCTCAAGATCCCGCTCGCGCCGCACCTGCCCTCGACCGACGATGCGTTGAGCCGTCTGCCGAAGGACAAGTGGGAGGAGTTGATCCGCCTGGGGGCCGCCGAGATCGTCGAGAGCGACTCCGGCAAGGGCATGGAGCGGCGCCTGTCGGCGCGCTGGACGCTGCGGACCACCTTCTATTGGTAGCAGACATTCCCGGCCAAGACCGAAGTCATCGTCGAGCATCGCTATGTGCCGAGTGTCGGCCAGTCCGTGCAGACCTTCCTCGCCGACCCGGACAACGAAGGCGAGGGCGGCTACGAGGAGTTCCAGCAAAAATACTGCCTCGACGACCGCTTCTATGCCGCCGTTGCGCGCGCCACCAAGGCCAGCAAGAGCCAGAGCGGCCCGCCGTTCAGCGAGCAGCGCATCGAATACATCCTCAAGACCGACGCCAATTGGGTGGGGCCGATCAAGGATTTCCGCCTTGTGATCGACAAGGGCGAGGCGAGCAGCCTGTTGAGCTTCTGTGCCGACGACGTCAAACGGCTCAGCCCGACCCGCTTCGAGGTGCGACTGACCGACTTCGTGCCGGACAGCGATCTCTCGATCCTGATCCTCAAGCGGCTGCCGAAGCAGTAGCTCGGTCCCGCCAGACCAGTACGACGACCGCCGCCATGGTCGCGAGCATCGCGGCCACCATGGCGACGCAGCCGGTCCAGCCGGCCGTATTCCAGGCGAGGCCCGGCAGCAGGGCGCCAAAGCTTCCGCCGACATAGAACGCCGTGACATAGAGGCCGACGGCCGAAGAGCGCCCTTCGTGCGCCGACAGCGTGACATAGCCGGTGGAGATCGCCTGCGAGATCAGCCCGCAGGTCGCGCACACGGCAAGCCCGGCGATGATCGCGATCAGGGAGGGCAGCAGCGTCATCGCTATTCCGCAAGCCCACAGCGCGAGGTTGCCGATCATGAACGGGCGTCGTCCGAACCGGCCGACCGCCCGGCCCATCATCGGCGTGATCGCCGCGCCGATCAGATAGGCGAAGAAGATCATGCCCAGCAGCGTCGCGGAGAAATTATAGGGTGGCGCGGCGAGTACGAAGTTCACATAGGTGAAGGTCGCGATAAAGTTGAACAGAGTGCCGAAGCCCACCGCGTAGGTCGCGAGCAGTTGCGTATTGCGCAGATGCGCGACCATCTGCCTGAGCGATGCGCGGAAGCTTTCGGACCGCACGAAGCTGCGCTCGCGCGGTAGGATCGCCGCCATGGCGAGCGCGGCGGCCAGCGTGATCGCGGCCAGCACCAGATGCGCGCTACGCCATCCCACCAGGTCGGTGAGCACGCCGGTCAGGAAGCGTCCGCAGAAGCCGCCGATGCTGGCGCCCGAGGTATAGACGCCGGCCATGGCCGCGACCTCGGTCGCAGGCCACTCGTCGCCAATGTAGGCGATCATGACCACGAAGATCGGGGGCAGCATCAGGCCTTGAACGAAACGCCAGGCCACCAGTGCCTCAACATCAGGCGCGAATGCCATCATAAGCGTCGGGGCGGCGAGCAGCGCCATGGCGGCGGTGATGACATATTTGCGCCCGATCACGTCGGCGGCCGCGCCCGAGAACGGCGCGGTCATAGCTACGGCGAGCGTCGCCGATGTCATGGTCGCGCTGATGGCGGCGGCGCCGACGCCGAACTCGGCCGCCAGCAGCGGCAACAGCGCCTGCGGGGAATACAGGTTGAGGAAGGTGCAGAAGCCGGCGAGACCGACTGCGATGCCGCGCATGACGGACGGCCGAGAAATGGGCGCAACGTTCACGACAATACCGATTTCGCGCGGGCGAGCGTTTGCTCCGGCGTTCCCGAGGCATCGACGCGGCTCCAATGGATGTCGCCGAGATCGTAGTCCTCCTGCGTGCACGCGACGCTGGAATCGGCGTCGGAGGCGTCACGGGTGCGCCCGCCGGCGCGCGCCATCCGCGTCGCCAGGTCGGCTTCGAGGAACAGGCCATGGAACGGTACGTCAGCGGCTTCGGCCGACTGCTCGGCAGTGCGCCGCTCCTCCGGCCGTGCGAACACGGCATCGAGGATCGCCGAATGGCCGGCGGCAGCCGCGCGGCGCGCCTTGTCAGCGATGGCGGCATAGACGCGAGCGGTGACCTCGGGCGTATAAGCGTCGGGCGGCAGCGACTCGGTTTCATCCTTGCCGGATAGCGCCTTGCGTTCGACATCGGAGCGCAGCACGACCGCGCCGGGCGCGGGTGCGATGCCGGCCGCAAGCGCGCGGGCGAGCACCGACTTGCCGGTGCCCGACAGTCCGCCGACCGCCAGCATTTGCGGCGGCTCCGGCGCGATGAAGCGGCACGCCCAGTCGAAATAGCGCCGTGCTGTACGGGCGATCTCCGGCCGCTCGTCTGGCTTCGCCTGGGTGAGCCGCGCCGCCGTTACCTTGGCGCGGATGGCCGCGCGCATGGACAGGAAGAACGGAAGCGCTGCCAGCGCGTCGAGGTCCTCCGCGCGGGCGGTCTCGGTCAGGTAGCGGTTGAACACGATGTTGGCGGCGACGCCGAGATCGCGCTCGACCAAGTCCATCAGCAGGAAGGCGAGATCGTAGAGCACGTCGCCCGAACCGATCAGCGGGCTGAACTCGATCGCGTCGAACAACACCGGTTTGTTGTCGATGAGAGCGATGTTGCCGAGATGAAGATCGCCATGGATACGGCGGATCAGACCATGCTCGCCGCGCGCGACCAGCAGCGGACGGATGCCGTGATAGGCAGCGCGGCTGGCGCGCGCAAAGGCCCCGGCCTCGTCGATGGGAAATACATCGGGGGTCTCGGCAAAAGCCTCGCTATGCTCGTCGATATAGCCGCCGATTGCCTCGATCCACGGCGCGGCATCGGCCGCCTGCGCGCCGGCATGTGCTGCGGCGACTGTGCGGCCCAGCGCGTCGGCGAGTTCCGCGTCGATCCTTCCAGCTTCGGCGAGTCGATCAAGCGTTTGCGACTCGTCGAAGCGGCGCATCTCCAACGCCCATTCGATCGGCTTACCGCGTCCGTCAAGCGCCAGCCGTCCATTCGCTTCGCGCGTGATCGGCACCACCCGCCGGTAGATCTCTGGCGCGAATGGCCGGTTGACTGCGATCTCCGCCTCGCAGGCGGCTTTGCGCTTCTCCAGCGTCGAGAAATCGAGGAAGGGAAAGCGCACCGCGCGCTTGACCTTGAACACCCGGTCGCCGGCCAGGAATACAGCGGCGGCATGGGTGTCGATCCGCCGGACCTCGCGAACATGGCCGCCATAGGTCGCAGGCTCGGCGAGCAGCGCGAACACCGGTTCCTGCGATTCCACGACGTGGGTCATGCTCGGCATATCTCGACAATTGCCGTAGGCCGAAAAATCGGTACGGCCCGCGCGCCAAGGTGTTTTCCCGGCCGCGACTCATGTCAAGGCTGCATTGCGGTGGGCCCTGAAGGCGGCTATTTCGGACCGGGCAACTGGAGAGAACAATGCGCGCCACTGACGGTTCCCGCACTGGCGGCGAGGTGCTGATCGATCAACTCGTCATTCATGGCGTGCGCCACGCGTTCTGCGTTCCCGGCGAGAGCTATATCGCGGCGCTCGACGCGCTCCACGGAAGCCCAATCGCGCTCACCGTATGCCGGCAGGAGGGCGGCGCGTCGATGATGGCGGAGGCCGTCGGCAAAGCGACCGGCCGGCCGGGAATCTGCTTCGTCACCCGTGGACCGGGCGCGACCAATTCCGCCTCCGGCCTGCACGTCGCGCGGCAGGACTCGACGCCGATGATCCTGTTCGTCGGGCAGGTGGGACGCGACATGCGCGAACGCGAGGCGTTCCAGGAGCTCGACTATCGGGCCGTGTTCGGATCGATCGCCAAATGGGTGACCGAGATCGACGATCCGGCCCGCATCCCCGAGCTGGTGTCGCGCGCCTTCTACACAGCAACCAATGGACGGCCGGGGCCGGTCGTGGTGGCGCTGCCGGAGGACATGCTGACCGAGCGCGTCAACACGAACGACGTGCCAGCCTTCGAGATCGTGGAGACGTCGCCGGGTGCGGCCGAGGTCGAGCGAATGCGGCAGCTTCTTGCGTCGGCGGAACGGCCGCTCGTGATAGCTGGCGGCAGTCGCTGGTCGGAGCCGGCGAGTGCCGCGCTGATGCGTTTCGCGGAGCGCTTCGACGTTCCACTGGCGACCTCATTCCGCCGCACCCATGTCGCCGATCCGCTGCATCCGAGCTATGCGGGCGATTTCAGCAGCGGTCCGAATCCCAAGCTTCTCGCCCGCGTGAAGGCGGCGGACCTCGTGCTGCTGATCGGCGGCAGACTCGGCGAATGGCCCTCGCAGGGTTACACGCTGCTCGACGTGCCGGTGCCGAAGCAGACGTTCATCCATGTGCATCCTGGCATCGAGGAGCTCGGCCGCATCTACCGGCCGCATCTGGCGATCCATGCCACCCCGACCGCATTCGCGGCCGCGCTCGATCAGATCGCGGCGCCGAACGACGTCCGGTGGCGCAACGAAACCAAGACGGCGCATGCCGACTATCTCGCCTGGAGCGAGAAGCCGACCGCCGTGCCCGGGCCGGTGAATCTTGGCGAGATCGTCGTGGGCTTGCGCGACGCGCTGCCGGCGGACGCCGTAGTCTGCACCGGCGCCGGCAACTTCTCGATCTGGGTCCAGCGCTATTACCGTTATCGCAAGTTCGGCACACAGTATGCCCCGGCCTCCGGGTCCATGGGCTACGGCCTGCCGGCGGCGGTGGCGATCAAGCGACTGACGCCCGAGCGCCCTGTCGTGGCGTTTTGCGGCGATGGCGATTTCCTGATGACCGGTCAGGAATTCGCGACCGCCGTGCAGCACGACATTCCGATCCTCGCGATTGTGATCGACAATGGCATGTACGGCACGATCCGGATGCATCAGGAGCGCCACCACCCCGGTCGCGTGGTGGCGACCACGCTGAAGAATCCGGATTTCGCCGCCTATGCGCGCGCCTTCGGCGGCTTCGGCACGACGGTGGAGAAGACCGCGGATTTTGCGGCCGCGTTCAAGGCGGCGCAGGAATCGGGCAAGCCCGCTATCATTCACGTCAAGGTCGAGCCGGAGGCGATCACGCCGGCGACGACGCTCAGTGCCATCCGAGCGCAGGCTCTGGGCAAGCAATAGGGGGCGGCGGGCTTCATTTGCGCCCGGGAGTGAATCATGGCTCACTCCTTGAATGCCGTATCGTCGTACTGAAAACGTCGAACGCAAGCTTGCTGCGCGCCATGTCGCGATCCTCGCGGCGGCGCGCGACCTCGTGGCCGAAGGCGGCATCGCGGCAGTCCAGATCGCTCCGGTGGCCCAGCGTGCCGGCATCGCGGCTGGCACGGTCTATCGCTACTTCCCGTCAAAAACGGAGCTGGTCGAGGCGCTGGTGGCGGCGCTGTCAAAGACTGAGATCGCGGCCCTGAAGCAGGCCGCGGATGCCGCGCCGGGCCCTTTGTCGGCGCTTGCCGCTGCGATTGTGACTTTCGGCGCCAGGGCGCTCGCCGCCCGGCGGCTGACCTTCGCATTGATCGCAGAGCCGATTGGCAGCGATGCCGACGCCGCCCGGCTCGGCTATCGCCAGGCATTGACCGGCGAATTCGAGCGGCGCATCCGCGCAGCCGTCGCCGGCGGTCATCTGCCGGAGCAGAACCCGTTGGCGGCGGCGTGCGCCCTCATAGGTGCGCTGAGCGAGGGCCTGATTGGCCCGCTGACGCCGGCTGCGCTCGATCGCGCGAATGCGCGTGCGACGGTGCAGTCGATCACGCTGTTTGCGCTGCGCGCGTTGGGCGTGGCAGATGCCCGCGCGCGCGGCTTGGTGGTGCAAACACAGGTGCCGTCAGGACAGTGAGGTGGGGCGCCGCCGCAGCGCGCCCGCTACGGCTATGCGGCCGCAGTGACGGCGAGCTTGCCGCGGAAAAACTCGACGCCAAGCCGCCCCCCTTCGCGCCAGACGACGCGGCAGTTGCGCCGTGTGCCGCCACCAGGCGAAAGGATCAGAATGAACTCTTCGGGCAATTCATGGTCGTCCGATACGGCGATCTTCGCGCCCGAGTTCGACACGTCCGACAACATGCACTGGAGCGGCGCATGATCGGGACGGAGAAGGATCCACGCAGGATAATGAAGCGGCTGGCGGCGATGCTTTCTCATGTCCGCCGGATTTCGATTTGGGCCTGCGCTGGCCATGGTATTCCCCGGTCGCTCTGGGTCGCGCCGACCGTGGCGGAAATTCGTTAATCCCCCGTGAAATCGGCGATCGGAGCCTATTGCAACGTCGCTTTTGCGATCCAGTCGGTCACGGCGTGCAGCGCTTCGTCGTGGTTATGCGTTTTGCGATGGGCTTCGAACACCGCAAGTTGCGCTTCCGCCGAGGTGCCGGCCGCGGCAATCGCCTGACACCGCCTAAGCTCGTCGGCGCAGCCGAGTGCGGCCGCATCGGCGGCGGTCTGCTCGATCACCCTGTCGAGCATCGCGGCGACGGTAACCGCCCCATCTTTGCCGACCAAGGTGCCGTGTACGCCATAGCGTTGCGCCCGCCACTTGTTTTCCACCACGATGGCGCGGCCGACGGCATCGATGTCGGCATTGCGTTCTTGATCAAAAACAAGATGACGCACCAGCGTCCGGTACAAAGCCGCGATGGCGATCGAGTCGTCGACCAGCGTGCAGGAATCCGGCGCACGCAATTCCAGCGTGGGATGCTTCAACGAGGGCCGAATCGCCCACCACACATAGCTCGAATCCTCCATCACGCCGGCCTTCACCAGCGCGGCGATGTAGGTGTCGAAACCCGCCTGATTGCGGAACAGCTCCGGTACGCCGGTGCGCGGCAGCTCGTCATAGGCGGCGAGGCGGTAGCCCTTCAGGCCGGTGCAACGCGACTGCCAGAACGGCGATGAGGTCGAGAGCGCCAATAGCAGTGGCAGATACGGCAGCATCCGGCACATCACGTCGATGCGATCGACTTCGTCGGGCAACTCGACATGCACGTGCATGCCGCAAAGCAAGTCGCGCTGTCCGATCATCTGCAGATCGTCCATCACCACATCGTAGCGCGCCTTGGGCGTCTGCTGCGCGTCACCCCAGATCGCGGTCGGGTGGGTGCCGACGGCGAGAATGGCGAGACCATGCCGGGCAGCGACGTCGGCGACTGTCCGGCGCAACGTGCGCAGCTCGGCGCGAGCATCAGCCATGCTGTGGTTCGGCGTGGTGATGACTTCGACCTGCGGCTGCAAGAATTCCCGTGCAATGCGGTCCGCGGTCGCTATCTTGGCTTCGTCGAAAAAGGCTTGCGGGATATCATCGGTGACGCGCTTGGTTTTGGCGTCCACCAGGAAGTATTCTTCCTCGATCCCGAAGGTGAAATCCGACGACGCCATGCATTGCCCCGGTTGATCATCCCACCGCGCCGATCTTGACGAGCGTGCACATTGCGCATGTAAGTCGTGGGAAGGGATGGGCATAATGCCGCACGGTCAACGTCCGCGGCGTCTTCGGGTTCCAACGACAAACAGTAGCAATTCCGAAATTTTTACGTCGGTCAGTGCGACATCAGCACGGGAACCGGCATCGAACGCAGGATGCTGCGCGTCACGCCGCCGAGAATGAACTCGCGCAGGCGAGAATGTCCATACGCTCCCATCACAATAAAGTCGGCACGGCTTTCTGCGGCATGGGCAAGGATCGCGCTCTGGACGTCGAAATTGCCGGCCGAGATGCGCTTGATCTCGATCTCGATGCCGTGGCGCGCGAGATGGCGCTTCATGTTGGTGCCGGTGATCTCGCCGCTTTTGTCCCTCTCGCCGGTGACGACGAGGAATTCGATCGACTTCGCGCGTGCCAGCAACGGCATGGCGTCGGCGATCGCACGTGCGGCGGGGCGGCTGCCGTCCCAGCACACCATCACGCGGTCGAGTGTGACCGGCTGCTGCTGGACATGGGGCACAATGACCACTGGACGACCCGAGCCGAACAGGGCGCCCTCGATCAGCAGCTCCTCGGAGGCGCCCTGTTCGCGGTGCGCTTGACCGACAACGGCAATATCGAACCGCCGGGCAATGCGCCCGAACAGGTCGGCCGCGCCCGCGATGCTCGCATCGAGGAGGCGCGTCTCGGCCGCCACGCCGGCACGCTGGGCGGCCACTTCGAACAGGCTGACGGCAGTCTTGGCGGCCTTTGCATTCTCGTCGCGCTGGACCTCGATCAGGTCGGTCGGGATGCCGCCAAGCAGGCTGCCCGGGATCACCGGCTCATAGATGAAAGCGACCCCGACGATATGCGCCTCGTATGTCTTGGCGAGCGAAATCGCGTAGTCGGCAGCGACATCCCGGTCCTGTCCACCTGCGAGATTGACGACGATATCCTTGATCATGGCTCGGACTCCTCATCTGGCCGGACAATGCGCACCCAACCGACCTGTTTCGTCATCCCGCTCAGCGAACGGCGACCGCCGCAGTGCAGCCACGAGCGCTATTTCTTAGCGCCCTTTTCGTCGAGGTGGCTGAGATAGGCCCACAGGTTGGCGATATCTTTCTCGTTCTTGACGCCGGCAAAGGCCATGCGCGTACCGGGCATGCGCTGCATCGGACTCTTGATGTAGTCCGCAAAGGTCGCGGTGCTCCACACGATGCCGGAATTCTTGTTTGCGTCCGAATAATTGAAGCCCGGGATGGTGCCCGCCTTGCGGCCGTTGAGACCGTTGAGCGGCGGTCCCAGCTTGACCTTGGCGCCCGGACCAGCGTCGTGGCAGGGGAAGCAATATCTCTTAAAGACGGCCTCGCCAGCCTGCGCATCCTGTGCTTGGACGGCGCCGGTCGATGCCATCACAATTGCTGCCGTCAAAACCAACATCCTCATTGCAGTCTCCCGTTTCTTCCGAAGTCACATAATAGCCCAGCACTTGCCCGCTCCGTCCATGGCGGCACTCCGCCTTTTCGAATGGCCGCAAGCGATCTGACTGTCAACGGGCCCGGACCGGAATCGGTTCGAAACGCATTTCGGCCGGACCGCATGGCCTCCGACGCGATTTTGCAGGCCAATCCCGCTATAACTGCGATCTGGCGAGTCAGAAAGGTCGCAGCATGTCCCTTGCGATGCCGACGCCGGATGCAGCCCTGCTTGCGCGCCGTAACGATGTCGTGGCGGCGCTGCGGCAGATCGTGCCGGGCGAGGGCGTGATCGCGGCCGAGCGGGAAATGCGCGCCTATGAGACCGACGGGCTGACGGCCTATCGGGCGCTGCCGATGGTGGTGGTGCTGCCGGAAACCACCGATCAGGTCAGCCGCGTCCTCGCCTATTGCCATAGCCAGGGGATCAAGGTGGTGCCGCGCGGCGCCGGCACCTCACTCTCGGGCGGCGCGTTGCCGCTGGCCGATGGCGTGCTGCTCGGGATGGCCAAGTTCAACCGCATCATCGAGATCGATCTCGACAACCGCGTGGTGGTGGCGGAACCGGGCGTAACCAACCTCGCCGTCACCCAGGCGGTTGAGCATGCCGGCTTCTACTACGCGCCCGACCCATCCTCGCAGATCGCCTGCACCATCGGCGGCAATGTGGCGGAGAATTCCGGCGGGGTGCATTGCCTGAAATACGGCATGACCACCAACAACGTGCTCGGCTGCGAACTGGTGTTGATGACCGGCGAAATCGTGCGCGTCGGCGGTAAGCATCTCGATGCCGGCGGCTACGACCTCCTTGGCATCATTGCGGGCTCGGAAGGGCTGCTCGGGGTAGTCACCGAAGTCACCGTGCGCATCCTGCGCAAGCCCGAATGTGCGCGCGCCGTACTCGTCGGCTTCGCCTCGTCCGAAGACGCGGGCGAATGCGTGAGCCGGATCATCGGCGCCGGCATCATTCCGGGCGGTATGGAGATGATGGACCGCCCCGCGATCCACGCGGCCGAGGATTTCGTCCATGCCGGCTATCCGCGCGACGTCGAGGCGTTGCTGATCGTCGAGCTAGACGGGCCGCAGGCGGAGGTCGATCACCTGATCGCCCGCGTCGAAGCAATCGCGCGAGAGTGCCGGGCTGTCGCTTGCAAGGCCTCGTCGTCAGAGGAGGAGCGGCTCCTGTTCTGGGCCGGCCGCAAGGCCGCGTTCCCGGCGGTCGGGCGCATCTCGCCGGACTATTACTGCATGGACGGCACCATCCCGCGCGCCGCGCTGCCGAAGGTGCTCGCGCGCATGCGCGAACTCTCGGACAAGTATGCGTTGCGGGTGGCCAATGTCTTCCACGCCGGCGACGGCAACCTGCATCCGCTCATTCTTTACGACGCCAACAACCCGGGCGAGCTCGCACGGGCCGAGGCCTTCGGAGCCGACATCCTGCGGCTATGCGTCGAAGTCGGCGGCGTGCTCACTGGCGAGCACGGAGTCGGCGTTGAGAAACGCGATCTCATGCCGGTCATGTTCTCCGAAAGCGACCTGGCTCATCAGCAACGGCTCAAATGCGCCTTCGACGACCAGGGCCTGCTCAATCCGGGCAAGGTGTTCCCGGTGCTTCACCGCTGCGCCGAGCTCGGACGCCTCCATGTACATGCCGGGAAGGTGGCGTTCCCGGACATTCCGAGATTCTAACCCGTCGATGACCGACACGATCAAACCGCGCGACGACAACGATGTCGAAGATGCCGTGCGCTGGGCGGTCGCGGAAGCCAAGTCGCTCGAGATCATGGGTCAGGGCAGCAAGCGCGCCATCGGCCGCCCGGCGCAGTCCGATTGCACGCTCGACTTGTCCGCGCTCGCCGGCGTAACGCTATACGAGCCGGAGGAGCTTGTGCTCACCGCGCGCGCGGGTACGCCGCTGGCCGAAATCGAGGCGCTGGTGGCGTCGAGGGATCAACAGCTCGCGTTCGAGCCGATGGATTATGCCTCGGTGCTCGGCGGCATTGCCGGCAGCGGTACGCTCGGTGGGGCGATCGCCGCCAACCTGTCAGGCCCTCGCCGGATCAAGTCTGGCGCTGCACGCGATCATTTCCTCGGCTTTACCGCGGTCTCGGGCCGCGCCGAGAGTTTCAAGTCGGGCGGGCGGGTGGTGAAGAACGTCACCGGCTATGATCTGTGCAAGCTGATGGCGGGCTCTTGGGGTACTCTGGCGGTACTGACCGAAATCACGATCAAGACACTACCACGGCCGCAGACCGAAGCGACCGTCGCTCTGCTCGGGCTCGATGATGCCGCAGCCGTGGCGGCAATGAGCGCGGCCATGGGGTCGCCCTGCGAGGTTTCGGGCGCCGCGCATCTGCCGGTGTCGGCGGGGGAGCGCATCCCGCTCGGCGGTGCCGTGGCGTCCGGTCGTGCATTGACGCTGCTGCGGCTCGAAGGTGTGCCGCCATCGGTCGCGCACCGCAAGGCGATGTTGTTGGATATCGTCCGTCCGTTGGGCGCCGTCGCGGACATTGACGGTATTGCCTCCCATACGCTGTGGCGTGACATCCGCGACGTGATGCCATTCGCGGCGAGCCGGAGCGGAGCCGAGCAATCGCTCTGGCGCGTCTCGACGGCGCCGGGACGGGGCGCGGAGCTGGCGCGCATGATCGCGGGCAGTGCGCCCTGCGACGTGCTCTACGACTGGGCGGGTGG
>JBOHIG010000164.1:0-5416 GCA_050725815.1 Xanthobacteraceae bacterium | reverse complement strand
AATTTCTTCTGCAAGCTCAAACAATATCGCGCCATCGCCACACGCTACGACAAAACCGCGAGAAATTTTCTCGCCGCAATCCACCTTGCCGCCGCTATCATTTGGCTCAATTGAGGACAGGCCCTAGACTAGAGCATGATCCCGAAAAGTGGAAACCACTTTTCGGAAAAGATCATGCTCAAAGAACAAGATAGAGCGCGATTGCGATTCAACCTGAAGCAATCACGCTCTAGCCAAAACGAAACCGGCCCCGCTGTGTCGGGCGGGGCCGGGGGTACGCTACCAACAACTCACGCGTCGCCGTGAGTGGAAACTCGCGTTAGTGGACCGAGCGGATGCCGGCCGAAGCGCGGCGGTCGGTCATCGGCAGCACGACCACACGGGTGCCGACCCGGACGCGGCTGTAGAGATCGGTCACGTCCTCGTTGGTCATCCGGATACAGCCGGACGAAACGCGCTGGCCGATGGTCTGCGGAGCATTGGTGCCGTGGATGCGATAGATCGTGCTGCCGAGATACATGGCGCGCGCGCCCATCGGATTGCCGGGGCCGCCGGCCATGAAGCGCGGTAGATACGGCTGGCGCGCAAGCATCTCGGCGGGCGGGGTCCACGACGGCCACTCGGCCATGCGGGTGACGGTCTGCGTGCCCGACCAGGTGAAACCTGCGCGGCCGACGCCGATGCCGTAGCGGATGGCGCGGCCATTGCCGAGCACGAGGTAGAGATAGGTGTTCGGCGTGTCGATGATGATCGTTCCCGGGCGCTCGTTGGTCTGATAGACGACGACTTGGCGGCGCAGATGCGCGGGAAGTTCGGCGGCGTCCGCTTGCGGTGCGGTCTCGGCCGGCGCCTGTATGACGGGCGCGGTCTGCAACGGCTGACCGAACAGGAAAAACGGATTGGCGGAAGCGGCAGCCGTCGTCGCGGCGAGCAGCGTGGCGACCGCGGCGGCGCACTTGAGCAAACGGATCGTATTCATGATGCACCCCATCCAGAGGATTTGATCATTCGTCGGCGCAACCGACCGGATGGTTCAAATGTTCCGGAGCTTATTTTTGGGACCCCTCGGAACGTTCGTATCGCCGCCCGAAAGGTATTGATTTTCAAGGTGGTTCGATCCGTTACCCGAGGCCCGCTTGGGCGTGTGCGTCATGATGGCGGGTCAAGCGCGCAGGCGCAGTCAGCCGCGGGTCTTGTGCCAGCCGACCACCGCCTCGGGCACGGCATCGGTCGAGGCGAAATAAGGCTTGAGGTCGAGGAGGGGGGTGCCGTCGAGGCAGTCCAAACCTACGACCGAGAGCTTCGTCCCCTCCACCTTGAGGAGCCGCACCACGCTCATGGCGATCGGGTTCGGCCGGGCCGGCGAGCGCAGCGAGAAGGTGCCGCGCTGAACGCCATAGTGCCGCGGGACTTGCAGGACGATGTCGCGACGCGATCGGTCCATCCAGTACAGAACGACCAGATGGCTGCAGCTTTCGACGTCCTTGAGCGCGGCCACCCAGCGGGGGTTCACCTCGATGGTGCAAATCGCCTCCGATTCACGGGCGTTTTTCGGGCAGTCCTTGCGCTGTTTCCAAGGCGTGCGAATGCGGCCGATGTAATAGAGCGAGGCGTCGAACTTGTCGGGCAAGTCGGCGGCGACTTCGCCTTCCCAGATGCCGAAGGCGTTGGGGTCTTTTGTGTTGCTCTCGGCCACGGTTGTCCTCTCGGCGTCATGCCCGCGAAGGCGGTCATCCAGTAATCGCAGACCTTTAGATTGGGGTACGGCTCGGCCGGTGGCTACTGGATCATTCGCGGATGATGACGCTGAGCATCCCCCTGCGGCCGCCCCAGGGTGGCGGAATAAGGCCGGGAACCACCTTGTCAGCAGACTATTAAAGGTATAAAGATATCTTTATATGCTCTTGGCGACCCGGAGCCGCCCATGGCTACGCATGATCGACTGCCTTTCGCGACCCTCAACGGCGCCCTCAAGGCCGCCGGCGAAGAGACACGGCTGCGCATCCTCGCGCTCTTGGCCGAGGCCGAGCTGACCGTCTCCGATCTGACCGATATCTTGCGCCAGTCGCAGCCGCGTATCTCGCGCCACCTGCGGCTACTGGCTGAAGGCGGGCTGGTCGAGCGTTTCCGCGAAGGCTCCTGGGCGTTTTTCCGGCTCGGCGAGCGCGGCAGCAGCGCCCCATTCGTGCGCGAGGTGATCGCCCATCTCGATCCCGCCGACGCCACCATCGCGCGCGACCGCGAACGGCTCGCGGCTGTGCGCGCGGCGCGCGCCGCCACGGCACAGAAATATTTCGCGCGCCATGCCGTGGAGTGGGACCGCATCCGCAAGCTCCACGTCGCCGACGAGTCGGTGGAGGCGGCGATCCACGCCGCGCTTGCCGACCGGCCGTTTCGCTCGCTGCTCGATCTCGGCACCGGCACCGGACGCATGCTCGAGCTGTTCGGACCCGACATCGAGCGCGGGCTCGGTCTCGACATGTCGCTCGACATGCTGGCGCTCGCGCGCGCGCGGCTCGACCGCGCGGGACTTCGCCATTGCAGCGTGCGGCAAGGCGACATCTACGACCTGTCATTGCCAAAGGACAGCTTCGACGTCGTCATCGTCCATCAAGTGCTGCACTTCCTGGACGATGGCGCGCGCGCGATCGCGGAAGCGGCGCGGGTGCTGCGTCCGTCGGGGCGGTTGCTGGTTGTCGACTTCGCACCACACGATCTCGAATTCCTGCGCGACGAGCACGCGCATCGCCGTCTCGGCTTTGCCCCCGATATCGTGGCCGGCTGGATGACGACGGCCGGGCTCGACCTCGTGCGCCAGGATACGCTCGCGGCCGACCGGGGTTCCGAGGGGAAGATCGCCGTATCGCTCTGGCTCGGCCGCGATCCGCGCATCGCGATCGCGGGGCAGGAGCGGGAGGTCGCGTGATGGACGCTCCAAGACCCAGCCGCTTTGCGCATCCCGGCACCAAGCGCCGCATCGGCGTCTCCTTCGAGTTCTTTCCACCAAAGACCGAGGAGATGGAGAAGACGCTGTGGGAATCGATCACCCGGCTCGCACCGCTGCGGCCGAATTTCGTTTCGGTCACCTACGGCGCCGGCGGATCGACCCGCGAGCGCACCCACGCGACCGTCAAGCGTATCCTCGGCGAGACCGCGCTGACGCCGGCGGCGCACCTGACTTGCGTGGCCGCAACCAGGAACGAGATCAATGATGTGATCGGCGGCTACTTCGACGCCGGCGTGCGTCACATCGTGGCGCTGCGCGGCGATCCGGTCGGCGGTATTGGCGACAGGTATGCGCCGCATCCGGGCGGCTATGAGAACGGCGCTGACCTCGTCGGCGGCATCAAGCGCAACGCCCCCGATGTCGAAGTGTCGGTGTCGGCCTATCCGGAGAAGCACCCGGACTCCCCCGACGTCGACGCCGACATCGACATGCTGAAGGCCAAGGTCGACGCTGGTGCGACGCGCGCCATGACTCAGTTTTTCTTCGATAACGACCACTACTTCCGCTATCTCGACCGGGTGCGCACGCGGGGAATTTCGATCCCGATCGTGCCGGGCATCCTGCCAGTGCAGAACTTCAAACAGACGAAGAGTTTCGCCGCGCGGTGCGGCGCCTCGGTGCCGGACTGGCTGGCCGAGCGCTTTGACGGCCTCGAAGACGATGCCGCAACGCGCAAGCTGATCGCGGCGGCGGTCGCAGCCGAGCAGGTGCTCGACTTGGTCGATCGCGGCGTCACCGATTTCCATTTCTATACCATGAACCGCGCCGACCTCGTCTACGCGGTGTGCCACCTGCTGGGCCTGCGTCCCGAGACGAAGGAAGCGGCGTGATGTGTGCGATGAGAGGATACGTACACCGAGCCACGAATGCTGCGAACTCCCTCTCCCCAACGGGGAGAGGGTTGGGGTGAGGGGGTTACGGTCTTTCGATTGGAATGAGTATGGCGTCAACAGTTCACAACGCGCGTCGCCTGCGAAAGCATCAGACCGATGCTGAGCGGGTCCTTTGGTTCCGCCTCCGCGATCGGCGACTCGGCGGATGGAAATTCCGCCGGCAGAAATCATTGAACGGGTTCGTCGTTGATTTCTGCTGCCCAGACGCAAAGCTGGTTGTCGAACTTGACGGCGGGCAGCATTCGGAGCGCCAGCCGCAGGATGAGCGCAGGACAAGAAATTTGGAAGCGAGCGGCTATCTCGTCCTGCGCTTTTGGAATCACGACGTTCTGCAGAACACCGATGGTGTGCTTGAGGAAATTCTGGACACCATCAATCAGCAGCAAGCGCTCGAACCCCCTCACCCCACCCCTCTCCCCGTTGGGGAGAGGGAGCCCGCATGAGCAAGCCGTGAATTCAGAATTTCACAACAAGAGTAGCGCCGCCCAATCCCTGCGCCGCCTCGCGGCCGAACGCATTCTGGTGCTCGACGGCGCCATGGGCACCATGATTCAGGAGCTCAAGCTCGACGAGGGCGGCTATCGCGGCGCGCGCTTCGACGCCTGGAACCGGGAGGTGCGCGGCAACAACGACCTTTTGATCCTCACCCAGCCTGACGCGATCCACGACATCCATCTCGCCTATTTCCGCGCCGGGGCCGACATCGTCTCGACCAACACGTTCTCGTCCACCTCGATCGCGCAGGCCGACTACGGCATGTCGGAGATCGCGCACGAGCTGAACCTCGAAGGCGCCAGGCTCGCCCGCGCAGCCGCCGACATCGCGCAGACGGAGGACGGCCGCCCGCGCTTCGTCGCCGGCGCTCTGGGGCCGACCAACCGCACGGCCTCGATCTCGCCGGACGTGAGCAATCCCGGCTTCCGCGCCGTCACCTTCGAGGCGCTGCGGGCGGCCTATGGCGAGCAGGCGCGGGGACTGATCGACGGCGGCGCCGATCTGCTGCTGATCGAGACGATCTTCGACACGCTCAATGCCAAGGCGGCGATCTACGCCATCGTCGAAACCTTCGAAGCGGTCG
The DNA here is from genome assembly GCA_050725815.1 of Xanthobacteraceae bacterium. Taxonomy (GTDB): domain Bacteria; phylum Pseudomonadota; class Alphaproteobacteria; order Rhizobiales; family Xanthobacteraceae; genus VAZQ01. The sequence goes on along the minus strand of JBOHIG010000164.1, from coordinate 438 downwards.
GCCGCACGCTGCCAGTGATGATCTCCGGCACCATCACCGACCGTTCCGGCCGGCTGTTGTCCGGCCAGACGCCGGAGGCATTCTGGAATGCCGTTCGCCATGCCTCGCCAGTGTCGGTCGGACTGAACTGCGCGCTCGGCGCCAAGGAGATGCGCGCGCATATCGACGAGATTTCACGCATTGCCGACACGCTGGTCTGCGCTTATCCGAATGCGGGCCTACCGAACGAATTCGGCCGCTACGACGAGAGTCCGGACTACATGGCGGGCCTGCTGGGCGAATTCGCTGCTGCCGGGCTGGTCAACATCGTCGGCGGCTGCTGCGGCACCACGCCCGACCATATCGCGGCCATCGCGCGCGCGATCGAGGGGAAGGCGCCGCGGAAAATTCCCGAGATCGAGCGGCGGCTGCGTCTTTCCGGCCTCGAAGCGTTCACAC
>JBOHIG010000163.1:0-6539 GCA_050725815.1 Xanthobacteraceae bacterium | reverse complement strand
GGCCATGACGGCCCGGAACTGGTCGAAGTCCCGGAGCAACTGGTTGTGCGTCTCCGATCCCTGCCGGGCGCCGCGGCCGATCATCGCGTCGAGCAGGCGGGAGGCAAGGAGCTGATCGAAGCGCATCGCGCCACGGATGAGGACGCGCGCGCGGATCGCGTCGAGGATAGCCATGGTCCCGAGCGCCACCGCCAGCGCAAGCGTGAGCATCACCAGCGTGGACATGCTGCCGCTGGCAATGACGCGGTTGAAAATCTGCATCAGATAGAGCGGCGAGGCGAGGTAGAGCACGTTGATGGCGCCGCTGAAGGCCGCGGCCGCAATCAGCGCCGGCGCCGCCTGGCGGAGCGCCTGCCTGAATTCGTCAGCTACGCCTTGCGTCATCGGCGATCGGGTTCCCCATGCAATGCGCCCGGGGACGGGGCCGCGGCCGCGGTCCCGTCCCCAAGCGGCTTACACTTCGCAATATGGTGTGCTGTGTCAGGCGAGCCCGGACAGGAGGTCGAGATCCGGGTTGACGTCGGCGTGCACGCCGAGGCCCGCGACAAGATCGGTGCCGACGTCGATGCCGAGGACGGAAATGTCGGCGCCGACTCCGACCGTGGCGTTCACGTCGGCTGACGTGTCGAGGTTCGGAAGAATGTCGCCAACGGTTCCGAGCAGGCCATTGAGAAGTCCGAGCATGAAAGTCTCCTTGTTGGTCTTGTCGTGAGAGGCGGCCGCATGCTGTGCGGCTGCATCGGCGAGCGCCCGTGCGATCGCTCGGTGCGTAACGCGATGTCTCCGCAATCGTTTCCCGCCGCCTGCATTTGGTTGCGCCGGGCCGATGGAACCGGACGCCGCATTTTGGTGTCCGTCGCCGCATTTTTGAATCGAATGCGACATTTGCAGATGTGCGCAAGAGCGCGGCGTGCGGAACTGTTACGGCCCGCCGTATCGCTCGAAAGGAAACGTGATTCCCGGTTCGAATTAGCGGCCGCTCGCCAGTATCGACCCGATTTTACTGGCCGCAACACTTGCGACGATTCCAATAGCCTTCGCGGAGCCGATGCTTCGGACTTGCGCGCGCCGTTCTACTGCCGAAGGCCGTCTCAGGGAACCAGGGGCCGGTCGGTGAACGATGTTCCGACGATAATGATGTTCCCGCAAACGAGATCGCTGGAGACTACGACCTGTCGCGTCGGACCACAGAGTCCTTGGCCGCGTCGGCTCGCTGCGATCTGAATCGGAGCAATATCTAGCACGAAATACTTGCTAGTGGTCCTTCGATTCTAACATTCGCAAAATCGCTCGCTGAAACGGCATGCGAATGTTAGAATTGGACCACTAGAATCAATATGTTGCTAGTGTGGCTTTGGTTCAGAAGTTCGCTCTGACCAAGCGGCCAAGTATGGCGAACTTCTGAACCGCCACACTTAGAGGACGAAGTCGCTGACGACCAGAGTCTTGGTGCCATCCAACCGGATCATCATCTCGGCCGTGCGATCGGAATCGGTATTGATCCAGACATAGGTGTCGTTGTTGGCCCAGGTGTAGCGCACCTGGCCGGCGTGGTTGAAGCCGCTTCTGCCGATGAATTCAAAGGCTTGATTGCCGGACCCGGCGACGGCGTCGATGTTGGATAGATGCAGGCGGTCGCCGTTGGAGTGGGCGAAGTCCCGGATCAGGTCGGACGTTGGCGTCGTCAAGCGTGAATCCTGGAGGGCGCGGTAAACGAAGACGTCCCTGCCGACATTGCCGGTCAGCGTGTCGACGCCCAGCCCGCCGTCGATCGAGTCGTTGCCGGCGCCGCCATAGAGGATGTCGTTGTTGTCGAAGCCGCGGACGAAGTCGTTGCCGCCGTTTGCGTAGACCGTGTTCTTGGCCTGGTTGCCGTAGATCGTGTCGCTGCCCGAACCGCCCTTGGCGTACTCGATGAGGGAGCGAAGATCGCCGTTGAACAGCAGCGCGTTGGCGATGTTGCCGCGCGCGAGGTGCGTTCCATCATTGGCGTAGAAGCCCAGATTGGCGAGCTGTCCGGTGCCGGTCTTGCTGAAGCTCCCGGGACGCAGGTCGATCGTCACCGCGTTGGAGTAGTTCGACAGATCGTAGGTGTCGGTGCCGCCGCCGTCCCAGACCGTCATCAGGATCTTGTTCTCGAACGGCCGGCCTTGGCTGGCGCCGTTGACGAACGTCTCGCCGGTGCTCGGGCTCCACTTGTAGACGGTGTTGCCGTTGTTGGTGGTGAAATCCGCACCGTACATGTGCTGCAGCGCGCGGATGTCGTTCTGCATCAAGGTCTGGGCGAAGCTCCCGTCGCCGGCCCACAACGTGCCGTCGGTCGTGTCCGCGCCGATATAGGTGGCGTAGGTCATGATCGAGAATTCGCTCGAGTTGTGGCTGGACGGCAGCTTCGGATAGGTCTGCCCGGTCTGATTGTCGAACTGGGTCGCATGGCCGTGCTTGAGCCCGAGCGCGTGACCCACTTCGTGCATGGTGTTGAAATAGGCGTAGGTGCCCTTAACCGGATTGTCGAAATCGGTCGCGTTGTAGAACGTGTCGCCGTGCGCGACGGTGTTCCAGTCGCCGGGATCGGGAGCGATGCCGAGAGCCGTGCCGATATTGAAATTGCCTTGCCCGAAATTGACGCTGTCGGCTTCCGCGAAGCGGATGCTGTTGAACATCGTGTTGTTGAAGACGAAGTTGAGATTGATGGCGCCGGCATACATCGCCATGATGGCGTGCACGGCGTTCTGCTGGGCGGTATTGAACGTCTGAAAGCCGTTAACGCTGTTATAGCCGAAGTTCGTGTAATCGGTGGCCGACGTCGGGAAGTAATAAGTCAGCGTCGCGTCGGTCCACTCGTTGCCCCACAATATTCCGTCGATGTCCTGGTTGCCTGTCTTCGGGACGATGGCGTTCGGCATATTGCGTTCCTCTTCGAAAGACGCCCGGCTACCGGCCCTCTAGGACCGCGGCTTTAGGTGGGCGCCATCGCAGTATTTCTGGGCGAAACCATGGTGATGCACGCCGTTGGCCGCGGACCGCACGGGTTGCTCCGGCCGGGCCGGTCGCTCAAATGAAACGACACCCGGTTAATGCCGGGTGTCGGTCTTCCCTTGGCTTCTAATGGCGGTGGCGAGATCCGCCGGAACTTTGCCTTCTAGAGAATGAAGTCGCCGGCCACGAGCGTCTTCTTGCCATCCAGCCGGAACATCATCTCGGCCGTCCTGTCGGAGTCGGTGTTGAGCCAGACATAGGTGTCATTGTTCGCCCAGGTGTAGCGCACCTGGCCGGAATGGTTGAATCCGCTCTTGCCGATGAAATCGAATGACTGGTTTCCCGAACCCGAGACCGCATCGATGTTGGACAGGTGCAGGCGGTCGCCGCTGGAATGGCTGAAGTCGCGGATCAGGTCCGAGGTGTTGGTGGTGAGCCGGGATTCCTGGATGGTGCGGAAGACGAAGAGATCCCGGCCGGCATTGCCGGTCATCGTGTCGACGCCCACCCCGCCGTCGAGCGAGTCGTTGCCGGAGCCGCCATACAGCGTGTCGTTCGCCGTCAGGCCGCGGATGAAGTCGTTGCCGCCGTTGCCGGAGAGCTGGTTTTTGCCCTGGTTGCCGTAGATCGAGTCGTTGCCCGACCCGCCCTTGGCGTCCTCGATCAGCGAGCGCAGATCGTTATTGAACAGCAGCGCGTTGGCGATGTTGCCGCGGGCGAGATGCTTGCCGGCACCGTCCGAGAAATCGAGATCCGCCCGCTGTGACTTAGCCGTGGTGGTCCAGTTGCCGGGCTGCAGGTCGATCTTGGTGGCGGTCTTGTAAAGCGACAGATCGTAGGTGTCTCTGCCACCACCGTCCCAAACCGTCATGAAGATGACGCTGCCGGCCTTGGGATTGGTATGGCCGCCCTGATCCACGCCGTTGACCAGGTAGTGCCCGTTGGTGGGGCTCCATCGGTGGATGGTGTTGCCGGAATTGGTGGAGTAATCGGCGCCATAGAGGAACTGCAGCGCCCGGATGTCGAGCATCATCAGCGTAGTCGCATAGTCGGAGGCGTTGTCACCCCCCAGGTCGTTGGCCGACTGCCCGACGAAGCGCCGGTAGGTCATGATCGAGAATTCTTGCGAGTCGACGCTTGTGGGAAGCTGCGGGTAGGTGGTGCCATTGATGGTCTGGCTAATGTGCCCATGCTTGAGGCCGAGCGCGTGGCCGGGCTCGTGCAGCATCCAGGCGGAGTATTCGAAACTGCCCGGATTGGCGTCGTTGAAGCGGTCGTTGAACCAGTTGTCGCCATGCGCATGGTTCGAGAATTGGTTCGGGAAGTTGGGATCGGGCGGGAATGCTTCCGCGCTGCTGCGCGTTGTATCGGTGTCCTGGCGTCCCGGCGCATGCGGATTGTCGCCGTCGCCGATGCTCGCATCAAACAGATCGACCTGAGCGAAGCGCAGGCTGGTGATGTTGCCGCTGGCATCCTCCGTGAGCGTGAGCCCGCAGACGTCGCTGAAGTTCTTCATCACCTTGATGATGTCCGGGCGGAACGCCGCGGTATTCATCGACTTGATGGCGAACGGATTGAATTGGCCGGTGCCGGGATGCTGGAAATTACCGTCCGTCTGCAGCCCTTCGTATTGACCGTATCCATTCGCATCATTCGGCATCGAATAGGTGAGGGAGGTGGTATCCCACTTCCAACCCCACAGCAGCGCATTGATGGTGGTATTCGACGTCAAGCCGACGAACGTGGACATGGAAACCCCTCCCTAGGGTATTGACCGCGCACCACTATGGCACCGCGATACCAGCCAAAAAACTGAAATTTGTCGGGAATGCGGCAGGGTAGGCCGAAACCCCATCCGCTAACGTTAATTCGAGGTCATATTCCCGCGCTGGGCCGCTCCCCTGTGGGGCTGCTGTCGTCAATTTGTCCCAAGGGAGGCCGGGAACTCTTGGAATTCCGGCGGTTCGTTATCGCTGCGCCGCGTTCAGAAAGCTGCAAAACAAAAGCCCCGGCGTGAAGCCGGGGCTCAGTTGTCTACAACGGGGGGCATCCCTGGTGCAGATCATCCCGCGGTGGAGGTTCTATCAACCCGCGGATTTGTTTATCGAGTCCTTGCGATCAGCGGCCGCCCCAGTTGCGCTGGGCGCGGAACATGACCGAGGTGATGCCGCGATCCTTGACCTCGTAGATGCCGGTCGGACGGTTACCGCGAGCCGTGCCGATATTGGCAAAGCCGGCCATCGCCGTGTCGACGCCGGTGTAGAGCACGTCAACCGCGAGCCGGAAGCCGCGCACCGGATACCAGTCGGTGTGCGAACCGACATGGAACAGCGCGAAGCCAGGGTCGCAGCGCTGGCCGCTGAGCGGCGTCACGTGATTGCCGCCGCAGAACCAGTTGCCGTTGATGACGGTGTCGTTGTAGCTGACTTCGACATAGCCGCCGTACCAGGTGGTCGAGAAGTTCGGCGTCCAGTAGTGCGCGTAGCCGCCGTTCACGCTCCAGGCCGTGGTCTGCTCGAACTGGCCGTTGTCGAGGTAGACGGCGTCAGCCACCCAGCCGATCGCGACTGTGGGGTCCTTGCCGAACAGGCTCGGGTTCGACAGGTTGGCGGCCGTCAGGCGCACCGCACCTTCCGAGTAGTAGCCCGAAATGCCGATATAGTCGCCCGGGCCAAACATCGGAACGTTGAACTTGGCGCCGGCGCGAGCGCCCCACGCCCAATCGTTGTCGGGATGGCCGCACAGCGTCGTGCCCGGCTGGATGCAGGTGGCGCCATCCGTGTAGTAGCTGGCGCGGTTCTGCTGGGCGATGAAGGCGGCTGCGAACTCGCCCCAAGCTTGGTTGACCCGGAACGAAATCCACGGAGTCGGCGCATGCTGGCCGGTCCGCGATGAAACGCCGGGAGCTCCGCCGATCCGCACGCCACCGGTGCCGTCGCCCCGGTTCGCCAGATTGCGCACGCGACGCTCGTCGGCGCCGACGTTCAACGTCATGCCGTTGCCGAGTTGCCAAGTGTAGGCGATCTGGTTGATGCCGGTCGCGCCGGTCGTGCTTTCGGTCTGGGCCTGATGCAGCGACCGCATGGTCGTATCGCCGAGCTGACCGGGCACGTCCGTGAACGACTGCGTGTGACCGATAGTGAACCCCGCCCATTGGATGAAGGCGCGATGCACCGTGACCTCAACGTCGTTGATGTCGTTGGCGTCGGTCGTGTGCCTGTTATCGAAGTGCAGGCTCGCGAAGGTGCGCAACGTGCCGTACGCAGTCTGCGTGCGGGTGTCGTTCTGGATGTTGGCGCGATGCCGCGTCGTGAACGGGTGCCGGTTGGCGTTACGGTCGCGCGCACCGGCGTCGCCGGAATAGTGCGGCACATTGGTGTGCACGTTGTAACCGTAGTCCGCGCGGATATAGCCCGCGATCTTCAGGCACGTGTCGGACCCGGGGATGTAATAGAACCCGTCTCCGTAGAGCGTGCAGATCTTCACGTACTGGACCGGCTTGGCCTTGACGGGAAGATCGGCAGCCTGCGCCCCGGCGACAGCGAGCATGCCCGCTGCAG
>JBOHIG010000162.1:0-11059 GCA_050725815.1 Xanthobacteraceae bacterium | reverse complement strand
CACGCAGCTCATCTGGACGCGCAAGGTCCAGGTCGTGCAGATGCGCGACGGCAAGCCCGTCACGCTCGCCGAGTTCAAGGGGGCGATCCGCGAGATCGAGGTCTATCCGGGGCAGACCGCCGAATGGTGGTTCGTGCCGATCGCGACCGGGCGCGTCACCGACCTGCAATGCGGGATCGTCGACAAGGACGGCAAGACCCACGCCCAGCACGGCATGACCGGCGAGATCGTCATTGAATAGTTCGCGGGATCAAGACGGTCCGGATCAGCGCCCCGGCCATACACGGATCGCAACGCGCACCGGGACCGCGTGGCCCGATGTTTCCGGAGGAAATGGGAACCGGCCTGAGGATTGGCGCAACACAACGCCCATCGACGCCCAGAACCGTCGCGCCCGTTTGGTCCGCCGGGCCAAGGTCGGGCGCGGCGCAAGAATTTGCATAGCGGGATAGGTCATAGCCGTCTCCTTCGCCAGTCCCTGGTCTTATGGTTTTGTCGCCCGGGCTGGGAAGGACGTTCACGGGTTCCCGAGCATCAGCCGCCGATCACCGCCACGCCCTGGATCTCGATCAGCATGCCCGGGCGGGCGAAATTCGACACCGTGATGAGCGCGCTCGCCGGGTAATTGCCGTCCGGGAAGAAACCCTTGCGCAATTCGACGAAACGGTCGCCGTTGCGCGGATCGTCGATGAAGACCGTCATGGTCGTCATGTCGGCGAGCTTGCCGCCGGCCCGCTTCAGGGTGGCGTCGATCAAGCTGAAGATGGTCGCGACCTGGGCGTCGAAATTACCCGAAATATCGGCCCCGCCGGCGTCGCGGGTGGCGGTCTGGCCGGCGAGCCAGACGGTTCGCCCGCCCTCGGTAATGACCGCAGGCGAATAGGCCCGCGATCGCTGCTGGTCGCTCTTTTCCATATAGACGGCCATCGCTGTGCTCCTGCGCCGGGCGCAACGCGGGAGCCGGAACCGGTTACCCGGCTTGCGCGTTCACTGCCTTGGGACGATTGAACAGTGGAGGTGGACTATGCCCCGCGGCGACAAATCCAGCTACACCAACAAGCAGAAGCGCAAGGCCGAACACATCGAGGAAGGCTACGAGGATCGCGGCATCTCCCACGAGGAGGCCGAGCGGCGGGCCTGGGCCACCGTCAACAAGGAGTCGGGCGGCGGCAAGAAGAGCGGCGCCGGCCGCGGCAGACAAGAAAACCGCTCCGCCTCGCGCAAGGGCGGCCGCAAAGGCGGACGGGCCGCTGCCCGGCGGCCGGCAGCCGCGCGCTCACGCTCCGCCAAGAAAGCTGCCGCGACGCGCAAGCGCCGTGCCTCCCGCTAATTTCCGTTCTCGTCCGAAAAACCCCAAAGTCCGGCGATCAGCGCCGCGCGGCCTGTACCTGCGAGTCCTGGATGACGATACGCGTGCTCGCAAGACCCCGCTGCTGCACCAGCGCGAACAGCACAGCCGCATTCGACGGATGCAGCCGCACGCAGCCCTTCGAGGCGCGCGCCCCCAGTTGCGAGATCGCGGTGGTGCCATGGATGGCGTAATGACCGCTGTAGAAGATCGCGTAGGGCATCGGGGCATTGTTGAAAAGCCGCGAACGGTGATTGCGCGACAGGATCTGCGGGCGGAAGCTGCCGCTCGGCGTGCCATGGAGTCCGGTGGACACCGGCCACGTATAGCGGTGCTCGCCGTCGATCACGACCGTCATGCGCTGGATCGCCTTGTCCACCGTGACGACAATGTCGGCCCGGCCGGCGCCGGACGCGCACAGGCACACCGCAAACATCGCGGCCGCCGCGGCGGTCGCCCTGACGATACGCAGCATGATTGGCCCCCCGGCCATGCTCACCGATTCACGTGCGCCCTAAGATCGCCTTCCGGAGGCGCTCTTGTAAAGGCGGGGCGCTATCGCAGGCCTCAATGTGAACAAGGCGCGGTTACGATGCGCTTAACGAGCCAATGACGGCGTCGCGCGATTTCGAGCTGCTGACGGTGGGCCATTCCAACCGGACCGCCGAGGACTTCCTGTCGCTGGTCAGGAACGCCGGCGTCACGGCCATTGCCGACGTGCGCTCGGTGCCGTTCTCGCGGCGATTTCCCTGGTTCTCCGCCCGGCCGCTGTCCGAGCGGCTCGCGGGCCGCGGCATCGCCTATCTCGCATTCGGCGACGCGCTCGGCGGCCGGCCGGCCGATCCGGCGTTCTATTGCGACGGCATAGCCGACTACGAGGCCATGGCGGAAGCCGTCGTATTCCGGGACGGGCTCGCTCGGTTGGGTGACGAGATGCGCAAGCACCGCGTCTGCCTGATGTGCTCCGAGCGCGAGCCGTTGGACTGCCATCGCTGCCTGCTGGCCGGCCGCGTCCTGGCGCGGCGGGGCTGCGCCATCGGCCACATCCTGGGCGACGGCACGGTCGAGCCGCATGCCGCTACCGAGGATCGGCTGCTGGCCCGCGTGGGCAACGGCGACGACCTGTTTCATGACCGTGGGGCACGTCTTGCCGACGCTTATCGCCGGCGCGCCCGCGCCGTCGCCGCCCGCCTCGCCGACCGGGTCCGGCCGGGGCGGAGGCCGAAGGCTTTCATGCCCTCTTAAGCCGGCCATCTTAGCTTCGGGGGATGTCCCTCTCCGCAACCTGCCCCACGGTCATGAATGAGCCCGCGGAAACGCGGAAGCTGCTGCTCATCCTCTGGGGCATCACGGTAGCAATCTACCTCTTTGCCAGCGGCGCCGGCCCGCAGTTTTCGACCGACGACGCCATGCGGCTGGTCGAGGTGCGCGATCTCCGGAACGGCCAGGGCTGGTTCGATCTCACCCAGCACCGGCTCAATCCGCCCGAGGGCGTCGCCCTGCACTGGTCGCGGCTGGTGGACGTTCCGATCGCGCTGCTGATCCGCCTGGGCGAGCTCGCGCTACCGGCGGCGCAGGCGGAACGCCTGGCAGCGGTGATCTGGCCGGCCGCGCTACTACTCGCGTTCTTCGCCGGCATCGCGTGGCTCGTGCGCGAACTCGCCGGCGATGCAGCCGCCCGCCTGACGCTGATCTTCACCGCGCTGACGGCGCCGGTGTTGCAGCATTTCCGTCCGGGCGCGCTCGACCATCACAACGTCCAGCTCGTGCTCTTGGCGTGGTCCCTCGCGCTGGCGATCCGATGGCAGCCGCGCGAGACAGCGCTTGCCGGCGCGCTATGCGCCTTGTCGCTTGCGATCGGCCAGGAGATGGCGCCGGTGATCGCGGTCATCGCAGCGGTGATCGCGCTGCGCTGGGCGGCACAGGGTGAGACAAGCCGGCCCGCCACCGCGGCCTTCGCTCTCGCCTTTGCGGCAACCACGCTCGCGCTGTTCGCCGCAACCGTGCCGCCGTCGCGTTACGCGGTACCGGCCTGCGATGCGCTCTCGATCGTGCAGGTCCTTGCAGCGGTCATTGGCGGCGGCGGACTGGCGATGCTGACCGCCGCGCCGACGGCCGCAATCGCCGGCCGCCGCATGGCCGCGCTGGCAGGTCTCGGCGGCGCGCTTGCTCTAACGATCGGCGTAGGCTTTCCCGCCTGCCTCGGCGATCCCTACGCGCATCTCGACGCGCGGCTGACGGCGCTGTGGCTGTCCAATGTGAACGAGGCGCGCAGCATCGCCAGCCTGATGCGCGACCTGCCGCAGGAGGTGCTGCCTTATTACGGGCTGCCGGTCGCCGGCATCGTGCTGGGACTGATGCGATGCTTTCGCGAGAGCGGCCACCGCCGCTGGGAGTTTGTCGCCGCGACCGCGGTGCTTGCGATCGCGACGCTGATCGCATTCTGGCAGGTGCGCGGCAGCGCGACCGCCAACGCCATCGCGCTTGCGCTGGTGCCGGCCGCACTGGTCGCGAGCTTCCCGGCAACCGAGGGACGCGCCGTCTTCCTCGGCCTTGGACGCAAGGTGCTGATCGCAGCCGCGGTCCTCAACCCGCTCGCCCTGATCGCCATCGGCAATGCCGCGGTCTGGAGCGCGGAGCGCGCCACCGGCTTGCGCCGCCCGACCGTCGTGAGCGACGGTCCCGGCACCTGCGGTCGCGCGATCGACTACGCGCCGCTGGCGCAACTGCCGCGCGGACGCGTGCTCGCCTTCATTGACGCCGGCCCGCTCCTGCTGATGGAAACGCCGCATTCCGCGTTCGCCGCGCCCTATCACCGCAACGTCGCCGGCAATGCGGCGATGCTCGACGTGTTCCTCGGCCGCCCGGATGAGACGCGTCTCGTCAAGGTCGGCGTCGACTATGTCGCGTTCTGCCCCGGTGCCCCCGAACGCTACAATTACGCCGCCGCTGCCCCGGATGGATTGGCGGCGGTACTGGGCCGCGGCGAGGCGCCGGCCTTCCTTGAGCGCATTCCGCTGGAGGGCACCGACCTCGTCGTCTACCGGCGGCGGCCCTGAAATTTTCGGTTCCGGGACAGCCCGCCGGCGGCGTAGACTGCGGGCCTAGAGCATGATCCCGAAAAGTGGAAACCGGTTTTCGGACAAGATCATGCTCAAACTCAAGAAGGCCAGACCTGATCCGATTCAATCGAAACGGATCAGAGTCTAAGCGGGGCGCGCGGAATTCCACGGCAGCGGTTGGGTCATGGCAGCAGGCGGTTCACGGTTTTCCGGCTGGCGCGCAGCGTTGCCGGTAATGGTCCTCGCGGCATTTGCAAGCTCGGCCGCATTGGCGCAGGACAAGGGCACGGTCAATTCGAAGCCGCTGCCGCCGCTCGCCAAGCCGGACGATCCGAAGACGCCGGCCAAGGAACTGTTCGTGCGGCGGCCGCTTCCCGCTCCGCTGGCGTCGCGCTCGATCGGATTCTACGCCAAGGGCTGCCTTGCCGGCGCGATGGCGATGCCGATCAACGGCGAGACCTGGCAGGTGATGCGGCTGTCGCGCAACCGCAATTGGGGTCACCCGAACCTCATCAAATATCTCGAAGAGCTGTCCGAGAAAGGCCGCAAGGTCGGCTGGAACGGCCTGCTGGTCGGCGACATCTCGCAGCCGCGCGGCGGTCCCATGTATACCGGCCACGCCAGCCATCAGGTTGGGCTCGACGCCGACATCTGGTTCACGCCGATGCCCAGCCGCGAGCTGACCCGCCGCGAGCGTGAAGAAATTTCCGCCACCATGGTGGTGGCGCGCAGCCGCAAGGACGTCGATCCGAAAGTCTGGACGCCCGCGCACGCCGCCATCATCAAGGCCGCGGCGGAGGACCCGCAGGTCGAGCGCATCTTCGTCAATGCTGCGATCAAGAAAGCGCTCTGCCGCTACGACGGTCCCGATCGCACCTGGCTGCGCAAGGTACGGCCGATGTGGGGACACGACTATCATTTCCATGTGCGGCTGAGCTGTCCGCCCGACAGCCCCAATTGCCGGCCGCAGGACGCGACGCCCGCCGGCGACGGTTGCGGCAAGGCGCTCGACTGGTGGTTCCGCGACGCCATCATTCGCCCGCGGCCGAAACCGAAGCCGCCGAAAGACCCGAAGGTCAAGCCGAAGCCCAGGCCGCAGATCACGATGAAGGATCTGCCGGCGGCTTGCCGGCAGGTGCTGCTGGCGCCGTAAGTTTAGCGCAGCATCGTCGTCAGCACCGCAAGCAGCGTCCGGCCGAGGACGTCCAGCACGACCGCCCATGCGACGACGACGGCAACATAGCTCAACGATCGTTCCCGCGGCGCCTGCATGAGTACGGGCAGGCCGATCCACATCAGATAGAAACCGTAGAGGCCGAGCACGCCGAGAAAGCTCAAGCCCGGGACCGCCAGGAAGACTCCGGCCAGCCACGCCGGCGTGAACGCATAGGCCGTGAGCTTGAGCGCGTGGGGGAAACTCTTGCGTGCACCGAATGTCGGCGCGAGCGCATCCACCAGCAGTGCGACCACATAGACGACGATGAAGGTCCACAGATAGGCGACGATGGCGCCGATCAAGCCTGACAGGACCGGGGTATAGCCCCCGATCAGGCTCCCACCGATGAACCGCGCCAGCGCCGGAATCGCCGCGAGCAGCGCGACATAGCGGGTGAGCAGGAACGCCACGCCGGCGGATTCATGCCCGATCGCCGGCCACTCGGTATGCGGCGCGACCACGATGCCCCTGGCGCGTGCGACGAGACCCTGCATGCTACCCCCGCCGCCACTGTTGCGCATCGTCGCCAGCCGATCAACGCCCGCAGCACCGATGGCGTCCGATGGTGAAGTGGATTTGAATTCGCGCATATGCGCGGAGCTTGTTACTGCGCCCTCTCTCCCCGAGGGAGAGGGCGCATTCACAAGCGCCGTGGACGCTGCAACGGCCTTCGCACATATGCGATAGCCTGCCCTTTTGGGGAGAGAGAGCGCACCGAATTCGCGGCGTGCTTGTGCCTCAATCGGACAAAACATGCTCTGCTTGCGCTTGCACCGAAACCTGCTAACGTCCGCGGCGTGACCCATGGCGCGCCGTAAGCACGCCTTCGCCCGCCGGAACGGCGCTTCCGGCCCGGTCGCTTCCTGAAAAACCTGCGGGATCGCGGCGTGCATGTGCGCGCGGCCGCAACACCGTCGAAAGAAGCGACAGCATGTTCAAGCGTCGACGCATGACCGGTTTCATTTCGGCTCTGTTGGTCGCAGCCGTGGTGGCCCAACCAGCGTTTGCGCAGCAGAAAACTTTGACGGTCTTTGCCGCGGCGTCCCTGAAGAACGCCCTCGACGGCGTCAATGCTGCATTCACCAAGCAGAGCAACATCAAAACGGTCGCGAGCTATGCCGCGACCTCCGCGCTTGTAAAGCAGATCGAGCAAGGCGCGCCCGCCGATATCTTTGCGTCGGCCGATCTGCGATGGATGGATTACGGTCTGAAGAAGAAGCTGATCAATCCGGTCACGCGCGTCGATCTGCTTGGCAATCGTCTGGTGTTGATCGCACCGAAGAATTCCAAGATCACCTCCGTCAAGCTCGCACCCGGTTTTGACCTCGCGAAGCTCGTTGGCGATGGCCGCATCGTCACCGGCGACGTGAAGGCCGTACCGGTCGGGCGCTACGCCAAGGCCGCGCTGGAAAAGCTCGGTATCTGGGCATCGGTCGAGAAGCGGATGGCAATGGTCGAGAACGTGCGCGTGGCGCTGGCGCTGGTGGCGCGCGGCGAAGCGATGCTCGGCATCGTCTACGAGACCGACGCCAAGGTCGAACCGGGGGTCAGAATCGTCGGGTATTTTCCGGCCGGTTCGCATCCGGCGATCGTCTATCCGGTGGCGGCGACAGCGGTCGCGAAGCCGGAAGCCGCCCGCTACATGAGCTTCCTGCAAACGCAGGCGGCAAAGACCGTGTTCGAGAAGTACGGCTTCTCGTTCCTGGTGAAGCCGACGAGCTGAACGCCGCGCATGTTCGATCTTACCCCCGATGAATGGATCGCGATCCGCCTGTCGCTGCGGATCGCGATCGTGGCGACAGTCGTCGCGCTGCCATTCGGAATTGCCGTCGCTTGGCTGCTGGCGCGCAAGGATTTCTGGGGCAAGACCTTGCTCGACGGCATCGTGCATCTGCCGCTGGTGCTGCCGCCGGTCGTTACCGGCTATCTGCTTCTGCTCTCGTTCGGACGGCGCGGGCCCATCGGCGCGTTCCTCGCCGACAATTTCGGCATCGTGTTCTCGTTCCGCTGGACCGGCGCGGCGCTTGCCTGCGGGATCATGGGCTTTCCGCTGCTGGTGCGCCCGATACGGCTCGCCATCGAGGCGATCGACCGGCGGCTGGAAGATGCCGCCGCGACGCTCGGCGCCAATCGCTTCTGGGTGTTTGTCACCGTGACGCTGCCGCTCGCGCTGCCCGGATTGATCGCCGGCTTCGTGCTCTGCTTCGCCAAGGCGCTCGGCGAATTCGGCGCCACCATCACCTTCGTTTCCAATATTCCGGGCGAGACCCAAACGATCTCGGCGGCGATCTACACCTATACCCAAGTCCCCGGCGGGGACGGACCCGCGTTGCGGCTTGTCGCAGTGGCGATCGTCCTTTCGCTCGCGGCACTGGTCGTCTCCGAATGGCTCGCCCGCCGCGCCGGCATGCGCTTCCATGGACAATGACATGCTGAGCGTGGACGTCGAAAAAAAGCTGGGCGATTTTTCGATTGCCGCGAGGTTCGAAGGCGCAGCAGGCGTCACCGCACTGTTCGGCCCGTCGGGCGCGGGCAAGACCACGCTCATCAACATGATCGCGGGGCTGGTGACGCCGGACCGCGGCAGGATCGTGCTCGACGACGCGGTGCTGTTCGATTCCGCGGCTTGCGTCGATGTGCCGGCCCATCGCCGTCGCATCGGCTATGTGTTCCAGGAGGGCCGGCTGTTTCCGCATATGTCGGTCGCCACCAATCTCGACTATGGACGCCGCATGCTCGGCCTCGGCCTCGACAATCATGAGCGCGACCGCATTGTCGGGCTGCTCGACATCGGCCACCTGCTCGATCGCCGGCCGGGCAAGCTCTCCGGCGGCGAACGCCAGCGCGTGGCGGTCGGGCGCGCCCTGTTGATGCGCCCGCGCCTGCTGCTGCTCGACGAGCCGCTCGCGTCGCTCGATACCGCGCGCAAGCGCGAGATCCTGCCCTACCTGGTGCGCCTGCGCGACGAGGCGCGGGTGCCCATGGTCTATGTCAGCCACCAGGCCGGCGAGCTGCGCCGTGTTGCGACCACGGTGGTGCGCATGGACGGCGGGCGCGTACAGGCCGTGGGCGGCCCGGAATTGCTCGACGAGGCCGACGCCGACGCACTCTAGCAAGGCCGACTGCAAAGACTGACTGGCCAGCAAAGGGGAAGCACGCCTCCCGGTTGCAGGATACCGCTGCCATGGCCAAGCAACAGATGCTGTGGTAATATTTTAGGCACCGGGTGAGACTTCGGCTGCACGCTCCGCGCAAGCTTCGGCACACCGTTCCCGTTCCTGAGGGGAATGTCCATGGCGCACGTCTACACAGGTCGCATCACTGGTTCGGGCTTGTTCTCGCCCAATGGGAGCCCGATGCAGGAGAACGTCACGTTCAATGGAACGTTGAAGGCGACGATTCTGGTCAATCACTTGGAGCAAAGCATTACGAGAGGGCGCTATACCGGCACCATCATCGACAGCTTTACTGGCGAGGCGACCCCGATTTTTGGCGACATAACCGGGACAATCGCAAATCCGGTTTTCACCCCGCGAGACGGTCAGGGACAGGCGACCGTCACCGGCGACTTTTCACAAGGGAATGTTCGTCTAACGGGACGCGCCACCGCAAGAAATCTGCTCGATGGGTTCACCGGCACCGCGCGCCTCACATTCAACCTCTCCGCACTGTTGCCTGAATTTTCGATCAGCAGCTTCACAGGCAGCCTCCAGGAAGGCGCCTCCGCGAGATACACCATTACCCGCAGTTTCGTCCCCGCCGACGACACCGGCGCGACTGTATTCATCCGGACGGTGGATGGCTCTGCGGACGTGGGCCTGGATCATACCGGCATCTCGGGCGCGATCGTATTCAGGGCAGGTCAGCGAAGCGTTACCGTCACCGTCAATACAGTGGCCGACTCAAGGCTCGAAAATACCGAAACCTTCCGCTTCGAATTGGTGTCTGCGCTCGACGCCCGGATACGTGCCGACAGCAAGCAGGTGACCACCAATATTCTCGACTTCACCGGTGATCGGAAAGTCGGCACCAGCGGAAACGACGTCCTGAACGGATCGAGCCGCAATGATACGCTTAATGGCCTCGCTGGGAATGACACGCTCAACGGGCTTGGCGGCCACGATCGTCTAAATGGCGGGACTGGAAACGATAAACTGAATGGAGACGCGGGCAACGATCGGCTGTTCGGAGACGCCGGGAACGACACCCTCAACGGAGGCACCGGTGACGATGTGCTGACGGGCGGCCTGGGCCGGGATTTCATGACCGGCGGATCGGGTCACGATCGCTTTGATTTCAACATCACGACGGAAATCGGCAAAGGCGCCACGCGGGATGTGATCACGGATTTTGCACCGCGCATCGATGACATCGACTTGTCCTCGCTCGACGCCAATGGTTCTACGGCCGGCAATGCCGCGTTCAAGTTCTTAGCCGCCAAAGGCGCCGCATTCAGCGGTGTGAAAGGCGAATTACGCTGGTTCCAGGATGACCGGTCGGGCACCGCCAACGACAAGACCATCATCGAGGGCGACATCAACGGCGACAAGAAAGCCGATTTCCAGATTCAACTCACAGGTTTGAAAGTCCTGGCGGCGGGGGACTTTGTCTTATAGCAGCCGTCCGGGAAGCTACGATCGTCCCGACGCGCTCTGATATGATGCCGGGCATGTTCCCGCCCGAGCGCATCGTCTGCCTGACCGAGGAAACCGTGGAGACGCTCTATCTCCTCGGCGAAGAACGTCGGATCGTCGGGGTCTCCGGCTATGCCGTGCGGCCGGCGCGGGTGCGCAAGGAGAAGCCGCGGGTCTCGGCCTTCATCTCCGCCGACTTCGAGAAGATTCTCGCGCTCGAGCCCGATCTTGTCCTGACCTTCTCCGACTTGCAGGCCGACATCGTGGCGGAGCTGATCCGCCGCAACGTCGCGGTGCATGCCTTCAACCAGCGCGACGTCGCCGGCATCCTCGACATGATCCGCACGCTCGGCGCATTGACCGGCGTGCCGCTCCAGGCCGAGGCGTTGGTGACATCGCTTGCGGAGCGGATGCGCAGGGCGCGCGAACGCGCGGCGCGGCTGGCGCGCCGGCCGCGGCTTTATTTCGAGGAATGGGACGACCCGATGATCTCCGGCATCAAGTGGGTGTCGGAGCTGATCGAGGTCGCCGGCGGCATCGAGGCCTTCCCGGCGCTGGCCGAGCGCAAGAACGCCAGGGACCGCATCGTCTCGCAGTCCGAAGTAATCGCCGCCGCGCCCGACATCATCGTCGGCTCCTGGTGCGGCAAGAAATTCATGCCGGCCAAGGTCGCCGCCCGCGAGGGTTTCGCGGCGGTGCCGGCGGTGCGTACCGGCTGGCTGCGCGAGATCAAGTCGCCGATCATCCTCCAACCCGGCCCGGCCGCGCTCACCGACGGGCTCGATGCGCTCGCCGGCAT
>JBOHIG010000161.1:0-7008 GCA_050725815.1 Xanthobacteraceae bacterium | reverse complement strand
TCGTTCGACTGGTTGAAGTGCTGCTGCAGCTTGCGGACGCGGTCGCCGAGCCGGCCAATGTCGCCCATCAGGTGGCCGACCTCGTTGCGGATCTGGTCGGCCGCCTCGCGCATGCGCGCGTCCTTCTGGATCTGCTGGATCACCTGGATCGCCAGCATCAAGAGCGACGGCGACACGATCACCACCCGGGCGCGGTAGGCCTTCTGCACCAGGTCGTCGAAGCTGTCGTGCAGGTCGGCATAGACCGACTCCGACGGCACGAACATCAGCGCTAGTTCCTGGGTCTCGCCCGGGATCAGGTATTTGTCCGCAATGTCGGCGACATGCCGGGAGATGTCCTGGCGCACCCGCGCGGCCGCCTGCTTGCGCTCGTCTTCGCCGCCGGCCTCGCGGAAAGCGGTCACCGCCTCGAGCGGGAATTTGGCGTCGATCACCAGCGGGCGCTGGTCGGGCAGGAACACGGCGCAGTCCGGCCGGCTGCGGTTGGTCAACGTGTGCTGGAACGCGTAACAGTTCTTCGGCAGCCCGTCTTGGACGATGATCTCCATGCGCGCCTGCCCGAAGGCGCCGCGGCTCTGCTTGTTGCCGAGCACGTTCTGCAGCGAGGTCACCTGCGAGGCGAGGTCGGTGATCGTTTTCTGCGCGCCGTCGATCACCGCCAGCCGCTCGTTGAGCTTTTGCAGGTTGTCGGCGGTGTGCTGGCGGGTCGCCGTCATCGATTGGCTGAGATGATGGGTCACCGAGTCGAGCCGCTCGTTGACCGCGCGGTGCAGCTCCGCCTGCCGGCCCGCGAGCATGTCGCGCATCTCGCTCAGCCGCACCGCGGTTTCCGACTGAACGCGGGCGAGCGCAGCGAGCTGCTCGCCGGTCGTCTCGTGCTCGTCGCGGCGTATGGCGCGCAGGCCCACGAAGACCAGCGTTGCAAGAACGGCGAGGCCGGCGAGCAGCATCAGGGCCGCGCCGGCCAGCATGAGGGGATCGTCGATCATGGACTCACTCTACAGCGATTCGGAGCATAAGAACAAAAAGCGAACGGTTGGTCAAGGCAGTCGGCGAGCTGCGCGAACACGCTTGAGGCGGTGCCGACGAACCGCTGCATTGACCGGATTCAAGCGACCGCTTACATCGCGCGCATGGCGCTGCGCGAGATTCTGGTCCTGCCCGACAAGCGGTTGCGGCTGGTCTCCGAGCCGGTCAAGACGATCGGCGCGGAGATCAAGACGCTGGTCGCCGACATGTTCGAAACCATGTACGACGCGCCCGGGATCGGCCTCGCCGCGGTCCAGGTCGGCGTGCCCAAGCGCGTCATCACCGTGGACCTGGCCAAAAAGGACGAGGCCAAGAAGCCGCAAGTCTTCATCAATCCCGAGCTGCTGTGGACGTCGGAGGAGACGCTCAAGCGGGAGGAGGGCTGCCTCTCGATTCCCGAGATTTACGAGGAGGTCGAGCGGCCGGCGCAGGTGCGCGTGAAATACCGCGGCCTCGACGGCAAGGAGCACGAGCTCGAGGCGAGCGGAATCCTCGCCACCTGCCTGCAACACGAGATCGATCACATCAACGGCGTGCTGTTCATCGACCATATCTCCCGGCTGAAGCGAAACCTCATCACCAAGAAATTCACCAAGGCAGCCAAGCGCGCCGCGGAGGCTTGATTGCCGCTCCGCCTCGTCTTCATGGGCACGCCCGATTTCGCGGTGCCGACATTGGCCGCCATCGTCGGCGCGGGCCACGACGTGGCCTGCGTCTACACGCAGCCGCCGCGCGCGGCCGGGCGCGGACAGAAGGAGCGGCGCTCGCCGGTGCACATGTTCGCCGAAAGCGCCGGCCTGCCGGTGGTCACCGTGCCGAGCCTGAAAGGCGCGGACGCGCAGGCGGCGTTCGCGGCCGTCCGCGCCGACGCCGCGGTAGTGGTCGCTTATGGCCTCATCCTGCCGAAGCCAGTGCTCGAGGCCGTTCCGCTTGGCGCGTTCAACCTGCATGCCTCGCTATTGCCGCGCTGGCGCGGCGCCGCGCCGATCAACCGCGCGATCATGGCCGGCGATGCCGAGACCGGCGTCATGGTGATGAAGATGGAGGAGGGGCTCGACACCGGGCCTATCGCGATGGCCGAACGCGTGGTCATCGGAGAGGACATGACGGCGGGCGAATTGCACGATCGGCTTGCGGCACTCGGCGCCGACCTGATGGCGCGCGCGCTCGGCGCGCTGGAGCGCGGCTCGCTCATGGTCACGCCGCAGCCGCAGGCCGGCGTCACCTGCGCCGCCAAGCTCGGCAACGCGGAGACGCGCATCGACTGGGCGCGGCCGTGGCAGCGGGTGCACGACCACATGCGCGGCCTCTCGCCTTACCCCGGCGCCTGGTTCGAGATCGCCGGCGGGGCGGAGCCGGTGCGGGTCAAAGTGCTGCGGAGCACGCGCGGCGAAGGTTCGGGCACGCCCGGCACGGTACTCGACAGCAGGCTCACGATCGCCTGCGGCGAGGGGGCGGTGCGTATCCTGCAATTGCAGCGCGCCGGCCGGCAGGCGATGACGGCCGAGGAATTCCTGCGCGGGACGCCGATTGCGGCCGGGACGCGCCTTGTCTAATACCAGCCACCATTACTCCGTCATCCTGAGGTGCCCGCGCTCTCGCGCGGGCCTCGAAGGATGAATGGCCCGGCCCGGGCCGCACCCTTCGAGGCCCGCTTCGCTCGCACCTCAGGGTGATGGATCGAGCGGATCACGGGTGTTGCAAGAGGCATCCGAGACCATGCCCCGCTACAAGCTCACCATCGAATATGACGGCGCGCCGTTCGTGGGCTGGCAGATCCAGGCCAACGGCCTGTCCGTGCAAGGGGTGCTCACCAATGCGATCGTGGCGTTCGCGGGCGAGCGCGCGGGCGTCCACGGCGCCGGCCGCACCGACGCCGGCGTGCATGCGCTCGGGCAGGTCGCCCATGTCGATCTCGCGAAGGAGTGGGACACCGACACCGTGCGCGATGCGCTCACCGCGCATCTGCGGCCATATCCGGTGGCGGTGATCGCGGCCGAGCGCGTCGCCGACGATTTCGACGCGCGCTTCTCGGCGCTGCAGCGGCATTATCTCTATCTCATCGTCAACCGTCGCGCCGATCTGACGCTGGAGCGCGGCCGCGCCTGGCGAGTCGCGAAGCCGCTCGATGCCAAGGCCATGCACGTTGCCGCGCTGCGGCTGGTCGGCAAGCACGATTTCACCACCTTCCGCGACGCAGAGTGCCAGGCCAGGTCCCCGGTCAAGACGCTCGACCGGCTCGACGTGATGCGCGAAGGCGACAACGTGTCGATCGAAGCGTCGGCGCGCTCGTTCCTGCATTCGCAGGTGCGCTCGATGGTAGGATCGCTGGTGGCGGTCGGCGACGGCCGCTGGTCGGGCAGCGACCTGTCCGCTGCGCTCGCAGCCCGCGACCGCGCCGCCTGCGCGCCGGTCGCGCCGCCGGACGGGCTCTATCTGGTGCAGGTGGATTATTGACGGGCTGCCGCGATTGCCAGCAGATGCCGCACGATGATTGGATCGCCGTCGCTCGCATTGAGCAGCCGCAACGTCGGTCGCTCGGATGCAAGGTTGGGCGAGGCGTCGTCGAGCTCCTGCCACTGCTGCGTGAGGATCGTTTCGAGCGCATCGAGATCGGTCGACTTGTCGAACACGAAGGCGAGGCGCACGAGCGGCACAGTGTCGAGCAGCGTCTGCAATTCGTAGACGCAGCCGCGCCGGTCGGGCGTGAAGCCGCGTAGGTCCATCACCACGAGCGAGGCTTCCTCCATCAGCCGGGTGACGCCCGCTTTCCAGATCTCGTCGGAGCAGAACAGTTGATTGATCCGGAAGCGCGCATCGGGGTCGGGCCGATGGTCGAGCGCAGCGAGGCGCGCGCGCAGATCGTCGTGCGTGCGGATGAACAGCCGCGAGAGCCGCCCGCGAACGAATTCGAGAAAGGTCGAGGGCTCGATCGTGCGCGAGGCGAGATCGGGGGCGGCAATCAGGTCGATGCTGCCGATCAGCCGCCAGCGCGTGCCGAGCAGATCGAGCAGCCGCCGCGAGCGCCGGCCGAATCCGAACACCCGGAGCAGCAACAGCCGCTGCGGTGGCCGCGCGCGCACCGATGCCACAAGCGGCCGTAGTGCGAGGGAGAGGGCCAGGCGCCAGGCGACGAGCGGCGCCAGCGCGGCCAGGGCGGCGATGGCGCCCTGCTCGCGGGACAGCCCGTACGCAAGCACCAGCGCTTGCAGCATCCAGATCGCACCGGCGGTGAAGATCAATTCAGTAGACCGCTTGGCGGCATAGCGGTCGCGCAACCATGTCACGCATCCCCAGGCTGGCCAGATCGCGGCCAGCATTCCGAGACCGCCGACCGTCCATAGAATACCGGCGCCGCCCATGCCGATCGAGATCGCGAATAGGATCACGGCTTCCTGGATCGGAGTGATGGTCAGCAGCGATATCGCTGCATGTGCGCCCAGCATGACCACGAACGCGAAGACCAGCACCAACGGGCCGATGGTGCGGATGGTGCGGTTGAGGAACAAGAGCAGGAACAGCGACGGCGCTGCGTAGAGCAGCCAGATGATGACGGGTTGCACGAATCCGGGAGTCTTGATCCCGGCCACTGCGAGACTCGGTGTGTTCGCAAGCCGCGCCCATGCGCCCAGCATCGCAAGAACGCCAAAATAGCCGGAGAGGATCAGGAGCTGCACGCGCCGGTCCGGTCCGATCAACAGCCCGAGCACCAGCACGGTCGGCCAGGCGTAAGCCCAGACCACGACCATGGTGCGCAGCGGCAATAGCGCGATGCCGCTGAGCGGCAGCAGCAGCAACGTTGCCGTTACTGCAAAGGCCAGCCCGGCGAGTGCATGCGCCAGCACATGACGCCGCAGCAGGCGGCCGGACAGGCTGGCGTCGACCGTGGCCGGAACCGCGACGTCGAACGAGAGCGGAGCCTGCGCCGGCTGGCGCGGGCGCTGCGGCGCGGGTGCTGGCGATGCCGGTGTGGCGCCGATCAGCATCATGTTGTGTCTGATCGAGCGCTGGAGCAGCACGACGGCAGTCGTGCCGATTGCCAGCGTCAGCACGCCCGCGACCAGCAAATTGAGAACGATGGCGCCTTCGTGCGCGATGTCCATGCCGTCTGCCCCCGTATCATTTTAGGGGTAGGAGCGCCTGTGCGTGACAGAAATTTCGCGCGGCGGGACCACAAGAGAAGGCGCCATGGCTGGTGCAGCGGGCGAAGATTGATGTCATCATGGCCCATTGGTCAACAACGACAACAAACCAATCTCGGGAGGATGACATGATCTCACGGCGCGCTTTCCTGGCCTCCACGGCGTTCGCGTGTGCGGCGCCCATATCCGCCGCGTGTGCGCAGGCCTATCCGACCGGCAATGTGCGCCTGGTCGTGCCGTTTCCGCCCGGCGGCGCGACCGACGTGCTCGGCCGCGTGGTTGCGCACGATCTGCAAGGGCTGAGGAAGCAGAACGTCGTGCCCGAATACAAGCCGGGCGCGTCGGGCCTGATCGGCACGCGGCAGGTCATCGCCTCGCCGCCCGACGGCTACACGCTGCTACTGGCGTCGACCGGCGCGATCCTTTCAGTGGCTGCGCGCGCAAACGCGGATGCTGCGAGCTACCGGATCATGGGCGATCTCGCGCCGATTTCACTGGTCGCGGCGCCGGCCTATATCCTGGTGGTGCACCCGTCGGTGCCGGTGAAGACTGCCGCCGAGCTGATCGCCTATGCGAAGAAGAACCCCGGCAAGCTCCGCTTCGGCTCGTCAGGGGCAGGGACGGCGACGCATCTGTCGGGCTCGCTGTTCGCGCATATGGCCAATGTCGACATCCTGCATGTGCCGTACAAAGGCACAGGGCCGGCTGTGAACGACCTTCTCGGCGGGACGATCAATATGCTGTTCGCGCCGCCGCAGGTGGTTGTGCAGCATGTCGCGGTCGGCAAGCTGCGCATGATCGGCACCACGGGCACCGAGCGCTCGGCGCTGTTCCCGGATTTCCCGACCATTGCCGCGACCGGGCTGCCGAATTTCCAGTCGCTCGGCTGGTTCGGGCTGTTCGCGCCCGCCAAGACGCCGCCGGCGATCGTGAACAAGGTCTCGGCCGACATCGGCAAGCTGCTGCTGCTGCCCGACGCCAAGAAGCGGCTGGCTGCGGCCGGCGCCGAGCCCGCGCCGAATTCGCCGGAGGCGTTCACGGCGTTCGTGAACAAGGACATCGCGAAGTGGCTCGACCTCGCCAAGAAGGCGAACATCCGCCTCGCGCCGTAGAAGGCTATCCGAAATACCGGTCCAATATCCGCCGATGCACCTTCGTCAATGCCGTAAGGTCGGCGACGGGCGTGCGCTCGTCGACCTGATGCATGGTCTGCCCGACCAGCCCGAACTCGATCACCGGGCAATAATTCTTGATGAAGCGCGCGTCCGAGGTGCCGCCGGTGGTGGACAGCGCCGGCTTGCGTCCCGTTACCTCCTCGATGGCGTCGCTGACCAGGTCGACGAACGACCCCGGCTTGGTCACGAACGAGTCGGCGTTCGACGGCTCCCAGTCGATCCGCCAGCGCATGCGCTCGCCGGCCGCAGCCTGCGCGCGCTGCTCGATCAGCACCTTCAGCGAGGTCTGGCTGTGGCGGTCGTTGAAGCGGACGTTGAAGCGCGCCCGCGCCTCGCCCGGGATGAGATTGACGGTCGTATTGCCGATGTCGATGGAGGTGAACTCGAGGTTCGACGGCCCGAAACTGTCGGAGCCGGGATCGAGCGGCTCGGCCATCAGTCCGCCCATCAGCGTCACCAGCCCGCGCACCGGATTCTCGGCGCGCTCCGGATAGGCGACATGGCCCTGCTTGCCGGTGATCACCAACGTGCCGTTGAGCGAGCCGCGGCGGCCGACCTTGATGGTGTCGCCGACTTGAGTCGCGTTGCTTGGCTCGCCCAGGATGCAATGGTCGAATGTCTCGCCGCGCTCGGCCGCCCATTTCAGGAGCTTCACCGTGCCG
>JBOHIG010000160.1:0-11286 GCA_050725815.1 Xanthobacteraceae bacterium | reverse complement strand
CTTGTACGCATCGGCGACGACCGCAGCCATCCGCTCGCCGGTCGTCGCGATGACCCTGAGCCGCAGCTTCTTCGCCTCCTCGAGGAAAGTCTTATCCTTCAGCATCGCCTGGAACGCGTCGCGTATGGCCTTGACACGATCCGCCGGTACGTCCGGCGGCAACACCAGGGGCCGGCCCATCGCGACGCGCGCGAAGAACAATTCCAGCGCCCGCCGGTCTTCCTGCGAACGCACGGCCTGCAATGCCTGCGGGACGTTCTTGATCCGCAGGTCAGGCTCGAGTCCCGCTTGCAGCAGTATGTTGATTTGGCCCTTGCGCGCCAAGTTTCCGCGCAAGAGCGAGTCATAGGCGACGCAGATCCCGTCGACCTCCTTGCGCTCCATGGCCAGTTGGATCTGGCCGGATCCCTTGTAGCCTTGCACCAGCTTGAACTTCATGCCGAGCAGCGCGGACAGGAACTGCGGATAGATCGCCGTATCGGCGCCCGAACCGGTGCCGCCGACGGTGAGCTCCTTGGTGTAGAGGTCCTGCAGGTTTTGAACCGGCGCATCCTTGCGCGCGGCGCAGACCGTGGTATCGAGGCCGGGACTACCGATATAGATAAACTTCAGCGCGTCGAACTGCGTACCCTGTCCACCCAACAGCGGCTCGAACGGAATGGCGCGATTAATCATGCCGACGGCGGTGCCGTCCTTGGGCGACGTATTGTAGAGCCGGTTGGCAACCAGCAGACCGCCCGAGCCCGGCAGGTGCTGCACGACAATCGTCGGATTGCCGGGAATATGATTGCCGTAGTGCCGCGAGATCAGACGCGCCCACGCGTCGTTCTCCCCACCCGGTCCGAACCCGACCTGGAGCGAGATCGTCTTGCCCTTGAAAAATTCGGCGGGCGATTGCGCGTGGGCAGCGGTCGCAGCAAGGAATGCCGGAAGCGCAACAGCGATGGCGCGAGCGCAAGCTTGAATTTGAGTCATTCTGATTTCCAGTCCGATTCTTTCGTTCCAGGCGCGGGCGATGGCCGCGAACCCGGAATCCGTATCCCTGTGTACCAAGAAATCGAAAGACTGGGGTTATAGATTCCGGATAGCCGCTATGCGCCTTCCGGAACGACGCCAAAGCGCATCAATCTCGGATGTCCTGCAGGAACCACTCCGTCGGAATAACGCGGCCCTTCTTTTGCTGGACGGCCTGCTCGTAGACCCACCCACCCACCGATGAGAACTGCAAGCCCTGATTGCCGACATTGCGGTAGAACGTCACCTGGTCGCGGCTGGTGCGGCCTTTGGTCTTTCCGCTGACCAGATCGGCAAAGTCCGGCTTGTCGCCGCCCTTGCCGTGATCCATGAATTCCGGCGAGTCGCCGCCAAAACCCGGCTGCGCGTTCTTTTCGGGGATCCGCTTCATCTCCTCGACGGTGCCGCCGATGAAGGCCGCGGGCGAGAGCCCGCGCTCGGCCTGGAAGCGCTCGGTCTGCTTCATCTGCAACCCGGCGGTACCCTGGCGGATGACCACGTCGAACTTGTCGGCGCTGGCGTCAGGCATTTCGCGACGGCCGAGATTTGTCACGTGCATGCCCGGCTCGATCCATTCGGCGTCATAAACCGGCTGCATCGAGTCGGTGCACGACGACAGCAGATCGGCCCCGCGCACCGCTTCGCGCGGATCGTCGACTGCGCGCACCTCGATATTGAGGCGCTTGGTCATTTCCTCGGCGAAGGCCTCGCGATGCTCCGGCGTCGGGCTGTAGACCTTGCACAGCCGGATGTCGCGCACGCATTTGAACGCATCGAGGAAAGTGCGCGCCATGCCGCCGGAGCCGAGCATGCCGACCACGTGCGTGTCCTCGCGCGAGAGATACTTCACGCCAATTCCGGCGCCACCGCCGACGCGCATGTGCTGGAGCACGCCGTCGTTGATGAAAGCGAGGGGCTCGGCATTACGGGTCGAGACCAGGAAGATCACGCCGCAGAAGGTGCCGGGCTCCCGGCAGTATTTCTCCTCGGTCCAATTGCCGTTTTCGTCCCGCGGCCAATGCATGATGTCCGATTTCATGCGAATGGCGAAATAGCCGTCGTTGGCGCCCTCCATAGTGCCCCAGCGGAAGTAGCCGTCCGGGCGCTCGCAGGGGAAGTACATGTCGATGCGGGGACGATGCATCGCGCCCCCGGTGGGAAGCTTCTTGAATGCTTCCTCCTGCACCCTGATGCAGTCGTCCATGGTGAGCAGTTGTGAAACGAGTTGATTGTCGATGATCAGCATCTTGTTATTTCTCCACGGGCATTCATGGCCTCTTAGCCTTCGCGCGTCACCGGCGCAATGTGTAGGAGCCATTTGCTGCCACGCATCGCGGCAATGCGCCATGAGGCGTCGCCGGTGACCGGACTTGACCTGCTACGACCCCAATTGCAGAGTCGAAGTGGGAGAAACGACCATGATATCCAAGATTTTCATTGGACGGGCTTTGCTGCTCGCGTTCAGCGTGTGGCTGTTGACTGCGGCATCGTTATGCGACGCCGCGGCGCAATCGGTCGAGCAATTCTACAAGGGCCGCTCGATGACCATATTGGTCGCCAGCCGGCCCGGCGGAATCAACGATCTGATCGCCCGCCTCACCTCCCGCCATCTCGGGAAGCACATTCCCGGCAATCCGACGATCGTCGTGCAGAACTTGCATTCCTCGGGGTTGGCGCTTGCCAACCGCATATATTCCGGGGCCGAACGGGACGGCAGCGTCATCGCGGTCATCGAGCGCGGTGTGCCACAATTCGCGATCCTGGGCGACGCCAATGCCCGCTTTGACCCGCTTAAGCTGACCTGGCTCGGCAGCGTCTCGTCCTATGCCGACGACGCCTACACGCTCACGGTCAATTCGACATTCCATGCCAAGACGGTGGACGACCTCAGGCAGTCCGGCCGCCCGCCGGCGCGGATCGGAACCACCGGGGCCGGCGCTACCAATGCGATCTTCACCGAGTTCGCGAAGAACGTGATGGGTCTCAACGTCCAGCACGTGCGCGGCTATCGCGGCGCGTCGGCCGTCTTCCTCGCCATGCAGCGCGGCGAGGCTGATGGTCAGGTCATCGGCCTGACGTCGATCAAGGCGCAGCAGTCCACGCTCTGGAAATCCGGCGCATTTCGCCCGCTGATCGCATTCGCCCGGACGAAGCGCTTCCCCGAACTGCCCGATGTCCCAACCGGACGCGAGCTGATCAAGGATCCCAAATCGCTTCAGCTACTCGACTTCGCCGAGGCGCCTTTCTTCATGGCGTTGCCGCTGATCGCCCCGCCCGATCTACCGCCCGACCGCGCCAAGGCGCTGCTGGCGGGCTTCATGGCCACGATGAAGGATCCTGAATTCGTGGCGGATGCACGCAAGCTCAATCTCGACCTCAGTCCAATCGACGGCGAGGCCGTGCGCAAGGTCATCGAGCAGATGCGTTCGACGCCGAAGGATGTGCTTGCGGCGTTTGGCAAGCTGACCGGCACGAAGAAATGACTCTCGGTATCACGCACCACGCCGGCCGGCGGCCCATATCGTGAAGACGATCATGAGGGCGGCAGCAAGTCCGAACCACGTCATCGCATAGCCGAAATGCTGATTGCGAAGCTTGACGTTGAGCGGCCCCGGCCGTGGCGCCCCGCCGGTTGGCACCGGACCTTCCTGATCGATGTAAAAGGGCGCGACCCCGTCGCCCCAACCCTTCACATTCGCCATCGCGCGATGATCGCGCACGAACCAGACCGCCGCCGACGCGTCGTGCTCCGTGACGAACCAGTTCGGCGGCTCGGGCCAGCGCAGGTAGCCGACGATTTCGCCGCTGCGCGGCGTCGAAGTCTTATGGCGTTCGGCAACATAGCCGATATTGACGACGACCGTTTCACCGCTCGCGGTCCGCGCCGGCGCGAACACGAAATAGCCGGGCGCTTTGACGTCGGGACGCAATGCGGAGCCGCTGGTGTAGACGTAGGCCGGCGGCACATCGAGAAACTCGAGCCGCACCGCGACGCGGCGAAACTCAGCCTCGGCCTGGGTCAGGCGCGGCCACTCCTGCGACGGCGGCAGCGAGGCGTGCGGCGCCGCCAAACGCCGGTCTAGCGTGGCAATGAGGTTTTCCTTCCAGGCCAGACGCTCGATCTGCCAGGCCCCGAGCGCAAGCAGCACCACGACGCCCGCGAGCGCAAACAGGCCGAGCCTTAGGACGCTTCCGCGTGACGGGACCGCGGCCTGCTGCCCGCTCACGGCCGGTCGCCGCCGATCAGCCGGCCTTCCTCGGCTTGGTGATGGTACTGCAATGCGACCATCAGGCCCTTCATCGGCCGCAGCGGCAGGATGGTGGTGAGCAGGATCAGCGGCGTCCAGAGCACGGCATGCAGCCAGAACGGCGGCTGATAGAGAGCCTCCACCACCAGCGCGGAGCCAGCCACGACGAAGCCCGAGAAGAACATGATGAAGAATGCGGGCCCGTCGGCGGTATCGGCGAAGGAATAATCGAGCCCGCACGACTCGCAGCGCGGCGCCAACGTCAGGAACCCCTGGAACAGCTTGCCCTTGCCGCAGCGCGGGCAGCGGCAGGCAAGGCCGCGCCCGATCGGCACGCGCAACGAATGGTCATGCTCCGCCATGTCCATCAATCTATGCATCCTGGCCGAAAGCGTAAGGGGCGGTTCTGCAGCCGCCCCTTCTGCAACTTCGAGCCCTGCGGGGCCTCAATGCGCCGCTGCGTGCGGCGCAGCGCCCCAGACATAGATGCAGGCGAACAGGAAAATCCACACCACGTCGACGAAGTGCCAGTACCAGGCGCAGAACTCGAAGCCGAGGTGCTGCGTGGGGGTGAAGTGGCCGAGATAGACGCGGATCAAGCAGACGATCAGAAAGGTTGTCCCGATCAGCACATGGGCGCCGTGGAATCCCGTCGCCATGAAGAAGGTCGCGCCATAGATGTGCCCCTTGAAGGCGAACGCGGCGTGACTGTACTCGTAGGCCTGCACGCAGGTGAACAACACGCCGAGCGCGATGGTGAGGATCAGGCCCCACTTGAGGCCCTGCCGGTCGTTCTCCAGCAGCGCGTGGTGCGCCCAGGTCACCGTCGTGCCCGAGGTGAGCAGGATCAGCGTGTTGAGCAACGGCAGGTGCCACGGATCGAAAGTTTCGATCCCTTGCGGCGGCCACACCCCGCCGAGCAGCTCGGTGCGCGCGATCTGGTGGATATCGTTGGGGAACAGCGCGACGTTGAAGTAGGCCCAGAACCAGGCGACGAAGAACATCACCTCCGAAGCGATGAACAGCATCATCCCGTAGCGGTGGGAAATCTGCACGATGCGGCTGTGGTGGCCCTTATGCGTGGCCTCGCGCGCGACGTCGGTCCACCAGCCGATCATCGTGTAGGCAACGCCGACCACACCGACGCCGAAGATATAGGGCGCGGCGGGCGTCATGTGATGCATCCACAGGATCGCGCCGATCGCCATCAGGAAGCTGGAGATCGAGCCGATGATCGGCCACGGGCTCGGATCGACCAGATGGTAATCGTGGTGCGGTTTGGCGTGTGTGTCAGCCATCTGGCTTTTTCTCCGTCCCTCTTAGTTCGTCCTGCGCGGGTTTGAGCCTACGTTTCCGACCCGCTGCGGCTCGCGCCGGCGCACCTGGTACATCGTGTAGGACAAGGTGATGGTGTTGAGATTGTCGTGCTCAGCGTCCTTGGCGAGTGCGGGCTCGATGAAGAACACGACGGGCATCTCGCGCTTCTCGCCGGGGCCGAGCCGCTGCTCGGTGAAGCAGAAACAATTGATTTTTGTGAAGTAGGCGCCGACCGTCGGCGGCGAGACGTTGTAGGACGCCTGCCCGATCGTTTCTCGCGCCGACTCGTTGATCGCCAGATAGTTCACCGTGAGGACGTCGCCGATCCTCACCTCGACGAAGTTGCGCTCGGGAACGAACCGCCAGGGCAGGCCGCCGCTCACATTGGCGTCGAGGCGGACGATGATCTTGCGGTCAAGCACCGGCCCCGGCGCCGCTGCGGCGACGCGTGGCGTTCCGGCAAAACCCGTCGTCCGGCAGAACCAGTCGTAGAGCGGCACTGCAGCGAACGCCATACCCACCATCGCGGCGGCGAACAGGCCGCAGGCCGCCGCTACCACGAAATCGCGGCGGCGTCGCCGGGGATCGGGCATCGGGGGTTGCGGAGCGTTCATCGGTTCAGGTTCGCTGTCGTCGATCACAAGGGACGATTCAACACGGCCGGCCCCTTCACCAGCGTGACGATATAGAACAGGACCACGAGCGCGCCGAGGATGAGCGCAATCGCGATCGAGCGCGAGCGGCGGCTGCGCTTCTGCTCCTCGGTGAGCTCCACCGGTTCCGGCTTGTCGTCCATGTCGCCATGGTCCTTACGCTGCCCATGCGGCCATTTTGTCCCATACGGCCTCGATCAGGAGCACCGCAAACAGGACGAAGAGATAGAGGATCGAATAGGCAAACATCTGCCGCGCCGCGCCAGCCGCCTTGTCGCCGTCCGCGGGGCGACGCAATCGCCAGGCAAAGGCCACCATCAAGCCGCCTGCGAGCAGCGCCGTCGCGCCGTAGACCGCGCCGGCATAGCCCAGCAGCCATGGCGCGGCGCCGACCGGCACCAGCAGCAGCGAATAGATCAGGATCTGTCGCCGCGTCTCCGCAGCTCCGGCGACGACAGGCAGCATCGGCACCTTGGCGCGCGCATAGTCGTCCGCGCGGATCAGCGAGAGCGCCCAGAAATGCGGCGGCGTCCAGAAGAACACGATCAGGAACAGCAGCACCGGCTCGATCGAAATGCTGCCGGTCACCGCCGCCCAACCGATCACCGGCGGGAACGCGCCGGCCGCGCCGCCGATCACGATGTTCTGCGGCGTCGTGCGCTTGAGCCACATCGTATAGATCACGACGTAGAAGAAGATCGTGAAGGCAAGCAGCGCCGCCGCCAGCCAGCTCACCAGCAGGCCAAGCACGACGATGGAGAAGCCGGACAGCGTGACGCCGAAGCCGAGCGCTTCGCCCGGAGCGATACGCCGGCGCGGGATCGGCCGCGCCGAGGTGCGCGTCATCAGCGCGTCGATGTCGGCGTCGTACCACATGTTGAGCGCGCCTGCGGCGCCGGCGCCGACCGCGATGCAGAGCAGCGCGGTGAACGCGAGCACCGGGTGCAAATGTCCGGGCGCGATCGCGAGCCCGACCAGCGCCGTGAATACCACCAGCGACATCACCCGCGGCTTCATCAGCGCAAAATAATCGCCGGCACCGGCCTCGCTGACCCGCGGGCGCGCAAAGGCCGCCTCCGCATCGAGCGGATTGGGCAGTCGGGCGCTTTCGGTGACAGCAACCATCGGTCTTGCGCTCATTTGATGAGCGGCAGCTTTTCAAACTGGTGGAACGGCGGCGGCGACGACAGCGTCCATTCGAGCGTGGTCGCGCCCGCGCCCCAGGGATTGTCGGCCGCCGGCTGCTTGCGGACGAAGGCGTGCGCCACGCCGAAGAAGAAGACCAGCGCACCCAGCGCCGAGATATAGGAGCCCATCGACGAGACGAAATTCCAGCCGGCGAATGCATCCGGATAGTCGGCGATGCGGCGCGGCATGCCCGCCAAGCCCAGAAAGTGCTGCGGGAAGAATACGATGTTGACGCCGACGAAGGTCAGCCAGAAGTGCAGCTTGCCGATGAACTCGGAATACATGTAGCCCGAGATCTTCGGAAACCAGTAGTACCAGCCCGCGAAGATCGTGAAGACGGCGCCCAACGACAGCACGTAGTGGAAGTGCGCCACCACGTAATAGGTGTCCTGCAGTGAGCGATCGACGCCGGCATTGGCCAGCACCACGCCGGTCACGCCGCCGATGGTGAACAGGAAGATGAAACCGATCGCCCACAGCATCGGCACCCTGAACTCGATCGAGCCGCCCCACATCGTCGCGATCCAGGAGAAGATCTTCACGCCGGTCGGCACCGCGATCACCATGGTCGCGACGACGAAATACGCCTGCGCCGCGGTCGACATGCCGACGGTGTACATGTGGTGCGCCCACACAACGAAGCCGATGCCGCCGATCGCCACCATCGCGTAGGCCATGCCGAGATAGCCGAACACCGGCTTCTTGGAGAAGGTGGCAACGATCTGGCTGACCATGCCGAAGCCCGGCACGATCAGGATGTAGACCTCGGGATGGCCGAAGAACCAGAACAGATGCTGGAACAGCACCGGGTCGCCGCCGCCGTCGGCGGCAAAGAACGTCGTGCCGAAATTACGATCGGTGAGCAGCATCGTGATCGCGCCGGCGAGCACCGGCAGCGACAGCAGCAGCAGAAACACGGTGACAAGCTGCGACCACACAAACAGCGGCATCTTGTGCAGCGTCATGCCGGGCGCGCGCATGTTGAAGATCGTGGTGATGAAGTTGATGGCGCCGAGGATCGACGAAGCGCCGGCAAGATGCAGCGACAGGATCGCGAAATCGACCGCCGGACCCGGATGCCCGGTGGTCGATAGTGGCGCATAGATCGTCCATCCGGCGCCAACGCCGGGTTCGCCGGGCTCGCCTTCCACGAACAGCGAGATCAGCAGCAGCGTAAAGGAGGCCGGCAGCAGCCAGAAGGAGATGTTGTTCATCCGCGGGAACGCCATGTCGGGCGCCCCGATCATCAGCGGCACGAACCAGTTCCCGAAGCCGCCGATCATCGCCGGCATGACCATGAAGAAGATCATGATCAGCCCGTGCGCGGTCGTGAAAACGTTGAACATGTGCGGGTCGTGGAAGATCTGCATGCCCGGCTCCTGGAGCTCGAGCCGCATGCCGATCGACAGGATGCCGCCGATCAGACCGCCGACCAGCGCGAACACCAGGTACATCGTGCCGATGTCCTTGTGGTTGGTCGAATAGACGAAGCGCCGCCAGCCGGTCGGATGACCATGGCCGTTATGGTCGTGTGCTTCGTGGGTGCTTGCGGTCGTAGCCATCGTCGATTCCTTCAGTTCTCTCTGCCCGGGCGATGCTCGCGTCCTGACCTACGACTTTACTTCGCTCGGGATCGCTGCGCGGCCGCGAATGCGGTCGAAGCTCCGTCGTCGCGCGCAAACTTCTGCTTGGCCTGCTCGACCCAGTTCTTGAACGCGTCCTCGCTCACGACACGGACCGCGATCGGCATGAATGCGTGGTCCTTGCCGCACAGTTCGGAACATTGCCCGTAATAGATGCCCTGTCGGGTCGCCATGAACCAGGTCTCGTTGATGCGGCCGGGGATGGAGTCGATCTTGATCCCGAACGACGGCACCGCAAAGGCATGAATGACATCCGCGCCGGTGGTGATGACGCGGATGTGCTTGTTCACCGGGACCACCATCTCGTTGTCGACGCCGAGCAGGCGTGGCTGGTCGGACCGCAGCGCCTTGGTGTCGCGCACAAGCAGGGAGTCGAACTCGAAATTGCCGTGGTCGGGATAGCTGTACGACCAGAACCATTGCTTGCCGGTCGCCTTCACGGTGACGTCGCCCTTCTCGGCGCTCATTGCCGGCAGGTTGAGCTGGAAGAACAGCAGCCGGAATGACGGCACGGCGATGAACACGAGGATCGCGACCGGGATCAGCGTCCAGGCCACCTCGAGCAGCGTATTGTGGGTCGTGCGCGACGGCGTCGGATTGGCGCGGGCGTTGAAGCGCACCACGATGATCAGCAGCAGGACCAGCACAAAGGCCGACACGGCGGCGATGATGTAGAGCAGCAGGGTGTGGAAAGACACGATGCTGTCCATCACCGGCGTCGCCGACTCCTGGAACGTGATCTGCCAATTCGACGGCATTCCCAGTCCCGCCCAGGCCGTCCCCGCAAGCCCCAGGATGGCGCCGATTGTCACCGCCAAGGCGATCAGCCGCTTCAACACCAGCATCGTCGTCATCGCTCCTTCGATGAAGCCATGGTGCCCGCTTTTGCCTCATGTCGCAGATCAGGGAGGCCGCATGCGGCCGGGCGCACACCCGCCACGGGCGGCTCCTCGGCTTACGCGGGCGGGAACCATTAGGGGATTCCCAGGCACTCAAAACCACAATTCCGGCCGCGTCGCAATGCACCTCGTCATGGGTCCCATGCGACACCTCGACGGCACGCCGCGCGCGGTCGATGGCGTCGAATTGGGCTGTGAATCAACCACCTAATCTCGGCCACAATGGCCTGCTTTACCAATCATTGACACGTCCGTCCGACCATGCCTGGGCTCCACGGTTTCGTCGGCGTGATTCGGTGTGCTTATTCGTCGTGGGGGCGGATTCCGACACTTCGAGGCAACCATGGGTTCATTTCGGCCCGGAACGTTCCCGCTTGCGGCCGCTTCGGCGATCGCAGGCGCCCTGCTCGCCATCTCGGTCATTGCCGTTGGCCCGGCAGCCGCGCAGGGCGTTGTCCGTTCGGTCCACAGCGACTGGCAGATTCGCTGCGACACGCCGCCTGGCGCGCAAAGCGAGCAATGCGCCCTGATCCAGAGCGTGACGGCCGAAGACCGCGCCAATGTCGGCCTGACCGTCATCGTCCTCAAGACCGCCGACAACAAGTCTCGCCTGATGCGCGTCGTCGCCCCGATGGGCGTGCTGCTGCCGTCGGGCCTCGGCCTCAAGATCGACCAGGCCGATGTCGGCCGTGCCGGCTTCGTGCGCTGCCTGCCCAATGGCTGTGTCGCCGAGGTGGTGATGGACGAGTCGCTGGTCAAGCAGATGCGCACCGGAAAGACCGCGACCTTCATCATCTTCCAGACGCCGGAAGAGGGCATCGGCTTCCCGATGAGCCTGAAGGGCTTCGGCGAAGGCTTCGACAAGCTGCCGTAGGCCTGGCGGTAGACATCAGGCTGCTGAACGCCGGGCCGCAAGCCCGGCTTTTTTACGCGTATCCCATTCGCACGGCATCGGCCCAGCACTCCGTTCGTCCCCGCGAAAGCGGGGACCCAGCACTTTGTCGGTGCGAGAAAAGAACTGGGTTCCCGCTTGTGCGGGAACGAACGGGAGAGGGCCTGTCCCGTGCAGGTTTCCCCTTGCAATGCGGCGCGATTAGGGTTATATTCCTTGGCATGCCGCGCCTTTTCCCCTTTCATCCTTCTTCTCCGATCGTACGGCTCAGCGTACCGCCCGATCACGACGACCTGGGCCATAACGACCCGGGCCAAACCGACCCGGGCGCCGTGGTCGCGTGGCACGGGCGGCGACAGGTGCGCACCGACGCCAAGGTCGCAGCGGTGCGCCGCCTGAAGGAGGCTTGGGTCGACGAACACGCCCGCTGGC
>JBOHIG010000159.1:0-20031 GCA_050725815.1 Xanthobacteraceae bacterium | reverse complement strand
TTTCAGGCTATCGCGGCTCGCCGCTCGGCGGGCTCGACCAGCAGTTCCAGCGCGCCAAGAAGTGGCTGCAGCCGTCCGACGTCGTGTTCCAGGCCGGTATCAACGAGGAACTCGCCGCCACCGCGGTGTGGGGCACGCAGCAGGCCGAGCTACGCGGCGAAGGCAAATACGACGGCGTGTTCGGCATGTGGTACGGCAAGGGCCCCGGCGTCGATCGCTGCGGCGACGTCTTCCGCCACGCCAATTTCGCCGGCTCCTCGAAGCACGGCGGGGTGCTGGCGCTGATGGGCGACGACCACACCGCCGAATCCTCCACCACGGCGCACCAGTCCGAGTTCCATTTCGTCGACCTGATGATCCCGATCCTCAACCCGGCGGGCATCCAGGAGATCATCGACTATGGCCTTTACGGCTGGGCGATGTCGCGCTTCACCGGTGCATGGTGCGCTCTCAAATGCATGCACGACACGGTGGAGACGACGGCGGTGGTGGACGGTGCCCTCGACCGCGTCAAGATCGTGATGCCGGACGACTTCGTCATGCCGGAAGGCGGGCTCAACATCCGCCTCGGCGACACCATCCTCGGCATGGAGGCGCGCCTCACCGACTACAAGCGCGACGCCATGATCGCGTTTGTGCGTGCCAACAAGCTCAACCGCATCATCACGAGCGGCGGTCGTAACCCGAAAATCGGCGTCATTACGCTCGGTAAATCCTATCTCGACGTACGCCAGGCGCTCGACGAATTGGGCATCGACGAAGTGCGTGCCAACAATCTCGGGCTGCGGCTCTACAAAGTCGCTTGTCCTTATCCCCTGAGCCAGCGCGAGCTTGCCGAATTCGCGCAGGGGCTCGAGCTGATCATCGTGGTCGAGGAGAAGCGCTCGCTGATCGAGGTGCAGGTGCGCGAGGAGCTTTACGGCACCGTCAACCAGCCCGCCTGCATCGGCAAGAAGGACGAGCGCGGCAACTGGCTGTTCCCGCAGAAGGGCTCGCTCGATCCCAACGACATTGCGATCTGCATAGGCGAACGCTTACTCGCGCGCGCGCCCAACGACGATCTCGCCGGGCGCGTCGCCCGTCTCAAGGAGGCACAGCGTGTCCTCGCCGAGACCGCCGATATCGCGGTGCGCATTCCCTATTTCTGCTCCGGTTGCCCGCACAATTCCTCCACCGTGATCCCGAAGGGCGCACGCGCCTATGCCGGCATCGGCTGCCACTACATGGTGCAGTGGATGGACCGCGACACCTCGGGCTTCACCCAGATGGGCGGTGAGGGCGCTAACTGGATCGGCGAGGCGCCGTTCTCCAAGCGCCTGCACGTGTTCCAGAACATCGGCGACGGCACCTACAACCACTCCGGGTCGATGGCGATCCGCGCCGCCATCGCCGCCGGCACCAACATCACCTACAAGGTTCTGTTCAACGACGCGGTCGCCATGACCGGCGGGCAGATGAACGACGGCGGGCTCACGGTGCCGCAGGTGGCGCGCGAGGTCGCCGCCGAAGGCGCGAGCCGCGTCGTCGTGGTCACCGACGAGCCTGGCAAATATCCCCCCGACACGAAGTGGCCCGACGGCATCAGCATCCATCATCGCGACGAACTCGACGCGGTGCAGCGGGAGCTGGCCGGGATTCCGGGCTGCACCATCCTGATCTACGACCAGACCTGCGCCGCCGAGAAGCGCCGCCGCCGCAAGCGCGGTATGTTCCCCGACCCCGACAAGCGCGTGCTTATCAACGAGCTTGTATGCGAAGGCTGCGGCGATTGCGGGGTGAAGTCGAACTGCGTCTCGGTGCAGCCATTGGAGACCGAGTGGGGCCGTAAGCGCACCATCGACCAGTCGAGCTGCAACAAGGATTTCTCCTGCCTGCGCGGCTTCTGTCCGTCATTCGTCACGGTCAGCGGCGCGGTGCCGAAGAAGGCGGCGCGCGCGGAGCTGCCGGCCAGCGTACCGTTGCCCGAGCCGACGCTTCCGGCAATCGGGCTGACCTACGACATCATCATCACGGGGGTCGGCGGCACCGGCGTGGTCACCGTCGGCGCGCTGCTCGGAATGGCGGCGCACCTCGAAGGCAAGGGCGTCGGCGTGCTCGACATGGCCGGCCTCGCGCAGAAGGGCGGCGCAGTGCAGAGTCATCTACGCATCGCCGAGAAACCCGAGCACATCCATGCCATCCGCGTCGCGGCCCGCGGCGCCGACCTCGTGCTCGGCGGCGACATCGTTGTGGCGGGCAACAAGAAAGTGCTGGCGGCGCTCCAGCCGGGCAAGAGCACCGTGGTGATCAATGTTGCCGAGGTGTTGCCCGGCGAATTCACCCGCAACGCCGATTACTCGCTGCCGACCGAGCGGCTCAAGCGCGCCATCGCGGACGCCGTCGGGGATCAGAGGCACTATTTTTTCGATGCGTCCCGCATCGCCAACGCGGTCGCCGGCCAGTCGATCGCCGCTAACATGGTGATGCTCGGCTACGCCTATCAGGTCGCCGCGCTGCCGCTATCGGCGGAGTCGATCGAGCGCGCGATCGCGCTGAACGGCGAGGCGGTGGCGATGAACACGAACGCCTTCCGTTGGGGCCGCCGTATCGCCGCCGATCCAAAGGCGCTCGATGCGCTTGCGCTACCCGCGCCTGGCGAGGCGACCGACGCTCGCCGGCTGTCGCAGAATTTCGACGAGATGGTCGCGCGCCGCGTGGCGTTTCTCGCCGACTATCAGGACGAAGCCTACGCTGCGCGCTATCGCGCCTGGGTGGAGAAGGCGCGGGCGGCCGAGGCCGCGAAGGCCCCCGACAAGTGCGGACTCGCGGAAGCAGTCGCGCGCAACCTGTTCAAGCTAATGGCCTACAAGGATGAGTACGAGGTCGCGCGGCTGTACTCGAACGGCGAATTTTTGCGCCAGGCTGCGGCCGAGTTCGACGGCAAGCTTCGCTTCACCTTCCACCTCGCCCCGCCGCTACTCGCACGTCGAGACAAGGCGACCGGCGAGCCGCGCAAGATGACTTTCGGACCGTGGATGATGAAGGCTTTTGGTCTGCTCGCGAAGCTGAAAGGCTTGCGTGGCACGGCCTTCGATATCTTCGGGCGTAGCGAAGAACGCCGCACCGAGCGCAAGCTGATCGCCGACTACGAAACCGTGCTCGAGGAAATCCTCTCGGGGCTCACCCTCGAAAGCCACCACCTCGCGGTTGGCATCGCCGCCATCCCGGAGAAGATTCGCGGCTTCGGCCACGTGAAGGCGCGCCATCTCGCCGCCGCCAAGGCCGACGAGGCGGCGCTTCTCGATCAGTTCCGCTCTGGCGCGCCGCATTTGCTGAAGGCAGCGGAGTGATCACTGAAAAATAAGAAAGCGCCGCGCGTGCTGCGGGCTCCCTCTCCCGCTTGCGGGAGAGGGGTGGGGAGAGGGTGTTCTTGCACCGCCCGTCGTTCATCCCCTCTCCCTGTCCCTCCCCCGCAAGCGGGGAAGGGGACCGTGGGGCGAGGCAACATCCGCCAAGTCACGCACTGATGCGATTTCACTTCAACGCAATCCGTCCCTCGACGCCGGTCCTCACCGTGCCGAGCTTGCGGATGTAGACCATCACGTCGTTCGCGAGCAGCGGCGCGTCGGGATCGGGCAGGAGGCGCGAGGCTTCGGCAAACATGGTGTAGCCGTCGCTACCGCGCGCAAGGAAATCGTTGGTGGCCACGCGATAGATGCGTTTCTCGTCGAGCGGCGCATCGCCGACGCGCATCGCGACAACGCGGCTGCCAGGCGGATGGCGGATATCGGCCTCAATCGTCATGCCCGACACCTGCGGAAATCGTCCGGCGGCATTGGGCATCTGCGCCAGCCCGTTCTCGATCGCGCGCCTGAGCGCAGACCCGGCAATCTCGATTGTCACGATGCGGTTGCCGAACGGCAATTCCGCCAGCACGTCGCGACGGGTGACCTTTGAGCCGGGCGGATAGACCTTGCCGGCGCGGATGCCGCCGCCGTTCATGCTCGCGACGTCGGCATGGGTGGAGGCGCGCATCGCGTCGGCGATGAGATTGCCGATTGCGGCCTCGCGCGTGCGCACCGTCGCATTGCGGCTGTCGAGCTCGACGGCCGTCGTGCCGAGCGGCACATCCATCTCGCGGGTGAACTCCTGCTCGAACTTCGCCACGGCCGCCGCCACTTCCGGATCGGGGGTAACGGTCGCGGTGTCGATCACGCGGAACTGCGGCCACCAGCTCATCACCCGCTTGCCGCCCTCATCCTTCACCGCGATGGTGACATCGATGGCGACGATGTAGTGCGCGTCGTAGCTCGACTCCACGACGGCGTTGCGCTCGTCGTAATTGATGAACAGATCGTGGTCGTGGCCGGTGAGCACCAGGTCGATGGCGCGGGTCGCGACCAGCTCGTAGTCTTGCTTGCGGTCGGCGTGCACCACCGCCACGACGAAATCGGCGCCCTCGCGGCGCAGCGCCGCCGCCTGCTCCCGCATGGTCGCGACCGTCGGGGCGAAGCGGAGATCCTCCGAGCTCGATGCGCGCGGCGTATCGTCGTAGGTGGCGCCGGTGAGTCCGATGTGCACGCCGTCGATGGTCACGATGGCGCGGTCCTTGATATTCGGCAGCGGTTTGCCGTCGGGCCCGCGCAGATTGGCGGCATAGAGCGCGAATTTCGCTTCCGCCATGCGCTGGAAGAAGGTCGCCTTGCCGAAATCGAACTCGTGATTGCCGGGCACGAAGATGTCGGGCGGCATCATGTTGGTGAGCGCGATAATGTGAGCACCGCGGTCGAGCCCCGACATCAGCGAGGGGGAGAGGGTGTCGCCCGCATGCGCGAAGATCACATGGCCGCCGGTCTCGCGTGCTTTGGCGCGCTCGGCCTTAACCACCGCCGCAAGCCGCGCGAAGCCGCCGCGGCGCTGCCCGTCCGGCATCGCCTGGTCGCCCATGATGTAGATGTCGTTGACCAGCAGAAAGGTGACCTTGGTGGTCTGCGCGGTGGCCGGCGAAATGGCCAGCATCGCGGCGAGCAAGACCAGTAAGATGGCGGAGCGGCGCAGTAACATGGGAAATTCCGAGTTGGAGCGGCTGCCATAGCATGCATGCAATGGCCGCCGCTATCGCGTATGCTCGTGGCCATGAGTGAAGCCCCGCCGATCGTTCCCGCGCCCGTGGCCGAACCGATGGCCGAGACGGCGGGAGAGCCCCGTCCCGCCGTCGGCAAGATCGGCGTCCTGCTGGTCAATCTCGGCACCCCAGATGCGGCCGATGCGTCGGCGGTGCGCCGCTATCTGAAGGAGTTCCTGTCCGACCCGCGGGTGATCGAGGACCAGGGGTTGGTCTGGCAGCTTGTACTCAACGGCATCATCCTGCCGCTGCGGCCGCGACGAAAGGCGCGCGACTACCGGAAGATCTGGAACGTCGAGAAGAACGAATCCCCACTCAAGACCTTCACAAGGGCGCAGGCCGAGAAACTCGGTGCGACGCTCGATCCGCTCGGCGGGGCCCTCATCATCGAGTGGGCCATGCGATACGGCAACCCGTCGATCGAAGCGAAGCTCGGGGTGCTGGTCGCGCGCGGCTGCGAGCGCATTCTCGTGATGCCGCTCTATCCGCAATATTCCGCGGCCACGACCGCGACCGTCTGCGACGAGGTGTTCCGCGTGCTGTCGGGAATGCGCCGGCAGCCGACCGTGCGCATCGCGCCGCCCTATTACGACGACAAGATCTATATCGAGGCGCTGGCCGCCTCGACCGAGGCCGCGCTTGGAAAGCTCGCTTTCGAGCCGGAGATCATCCTCGCCTCGTACCACGGCATGCCGGAGGACTACGTTCGCCGCGGCGACCCCTATTTCGCGCATTGCGCCGAGACTACGCGGCTGCTGCGCCGCGAACTTAAGCGCGACGAGTCGCGGTTGATGATGACGTTCCAATCGCGTTTCGGCCGCGCCAAATGGCTCGAGCCCTACACCGACGAAACCGTGAAGAGCCTTGCCAAGCGCGGCGTCAAAGGCATCGCAGTCATCACACCTGGGTTCGCGGCGGATTGCCTGGAGACGCTGGAGGAGATCGCGGTCGAGAACGCGCACATCTTCCGCCGCTACGGCGGAGAGAATTTTGCGACCGTTCCATGCCTTAACGACAGCGGTCCCGGCATGCTCTTGCTCCGGCAGATCGCACTGCGCGAGCTGAAGGGCTGGGTGTGAGGCAGCTTTCGTTCGGCGTCATCGTCTGCGCAAGCGGACGATCCAGTACTCATCGATCGAGCGATATTGTACGCTGATACCAGAATCAGAAAACAGACAAAAATGGAGGAAACGATGCCGGTAAGATTTCTCAATCCGATAATTATCTGCGCTGCATTGTTCGCGCTCTCCACACCCGGCTACGCGCAGGGATCGTGGGCCAAGAAGACGCCGATGCCGGCCGCGGTCAACGAAGTGGCG
This sequence comes from Xanthobacteraceae bacterium, assembly GCA_050725815.1. Classification (GTDB taxonomy): domain Bacteria; phylum Pseudomonadota; class Alphaproteobacteria; order Rhizobiales; family Xanthobacteraceae; genus VAZQ01. Next base: position 13,608 of record JBOHIG010000159.1, on the reverse strand, counting down.
CTCGCCGCTGTCGGCGGGAAGGTCCACGTGATCGGCGGCGGCGTGCTCGGCGTAGCCGGACCATATCACCAGGAATACGACGTCAAGACCGACCGCTGGCGCGGCCGCAGGACGCTGCCACGCGGGCTCGACCACATCGGCGCCACGGTGCTCAACGGAAAAATCTATACCGTCGGGGGTTTCGTCGGCTCGGTGCATCGCGACGGCCAGAACGCCGCTTACGAATACGATCCGGCGACGGATAGCTGGCGCATCCTCGCGCTGATGAAGGCGGGGCGCGGCTCGGTCGGCGTGGCGGCGATGGGCGGAAAGATCCATGCCATCGGCGGACGCAACGCGGACGGCAGCACGGTGGCGACGCACGAGGTCTACGATCCCGCGACCAATAGCTGGAAGGTGCTCGCGCCGCTGCCCAAGGCGCACGATCACATGGCGGTAGTGGCGGCGAACGGAAAGATCCATGCGATCGGCGGGCGCTTCGGCGGCTCGACCCAAAGGACCGACATGCACGACATCTACGATCCGGCATCCAATTCCTGGACGTCCGGTCCGCCGCTGCCGACCGCGCGCAGCGGGCTCGCCGGCGCGCTCTACAAGGACCTGATCCTGGTGCTCGGCGGCGAACTGCCGCCCAACACATTCGCGCAGAACGAAGCCTACGATCCCAAGACTAAGGCCTGGCGTACGCTTGCGCCGATGCCGCATGGGCGGCACGGCACCAGCGCTGCGGTCAGCGGCGGCAGCCTCTACATCGCCGCTGGCTCGCTGATGCCAGGCTCGCGACAGGTCACCAACGAGATGATCGTGTTTACCTTGCCGTAAACACGGCCGCGTACCGCAGCAAAAGCGTGCGCCGGCTTGAACCGGCGGTGCGCGCAGCGCGACTAATATCGAATGGGGTGCGCACTCGCGTCACGCGGGCCAAGACACCGGCCTTGCGGCGCGCAGGTGCGTCCTCCACATCTTCGGCAGCACGCTGCAGGTGCACTGCAGGCACGCTAGTGAGGGAACGCCCATGTTCGGCTTCGATGTCTTTGCACTGGTCTTCGTCGCGCTTGCGATCCTGACGCTGTTCGCCGGCGTCAAGACCGTGACGCAGGGCTACAACTGGACCGTCGAGCGGTTCGGCCGCTATACGCGAACGCTTCCGCCCGGTTTGAATCTGATCGTGCCGTTCTTCGACCGCATCGGCCGCAAGATGAACATGATGGAGCAGGTGATCGACATCCCGCAGCAGGAGGTCATCACCAAGGACAACGCCACCGTCACGGTCGACGGCGTCGCCTTCTTTCAGATCTTCGACGCAGCCAAGGCGAGCTACGAGGTTTCCAACCTCAATACCGCGATCATTACGCTCAACATGACCAACATCCGCTCGGTCATGGGCTCGATGGATCTCGACCAGGTGCTCTCGCACCGCGACGAGATCAACGAGAAGCTGCTGCGCGTCGTCGACGCGGCGGTGTCGCCCTGGGGCGTCAAGGTCAATCGCATTGAGATCAGGGACATCGTCCCGCCGGCCGACCTCGTCGCCGCGATGGGCCGGCAGATGAAGGCGGAGCGCGAGAAGCGCGCCGTCATTCTGGAGGCCGAGGGCCAGCGTCAGTCGGCGATCCTGCGCGCCGAGGGCGACAAGCAGTCGCAAATCCTCGAGGCCGAGGGCCGGCGCGAAGCCGCGTTCCGCGACGCCGAGGCGCGCGAGCGCACCGCCGAAGCCGAGGCCAAGGCCACCGAGGTAGTCAGTGCGGCCGTCGCCTCCGGCGACATCGCGGCGCTCAATTACTTCGTCGCCGAGAAATATCTCAAGGCGTTCTCGCTGCTCGCCGAGTCGCCGAACCAGAAGACGCTGATCCTGCCGATGGAGGCGACCAGCGTGCTCGGCTCGCTGTCCGGCATCGCCGAGATCGCCAAGGCCGCCTTTGGCAGCGATTCGCGCGGCGGCGACGGCCGCACACCCCCGCCGGCGCGGCGGCCGACCGGCCCCGGTTTGCCGGTCTGAACGGGAGGCGCATCGTGAACAGCAGCACTATGACTTGGTTTCTCTCGCTCGGCGCCTGGAACTGGTTCATCCTGGCAGCGGTCTTCCTGCTCATCGAGCTGGCTGCGCCCGGCGTCTTCATGCTGTGGCTCGGGCTTGCCGCAATCATGGTCGGCGTGATCTCGATCGGCGTGCAGTTGTCGTGGCAGGCGCAATTCATCGCCTTTGCCCTGTTGTCGGTCGCCTGCATTCCGGCGTGGCGCTATTTCGCCCGCCGGGTGGAAACGCCGGCTGACCGGCCGTTCCTCAATCGCCGCGCGGAAGGCTATGTCGGGCGCGTGTTCACGCTCGACAAGCCGATCGTCGACGGCGTCGGTACCATCCGCATCGAGGACACGGTCTGGCGCGTGAGCGGCCCCGACCTACCGGCAGGCAGTCGCGTGAAGGTCGCGGAGGCCGACGGCGCGGATCTTGTGGTGGAAGGGACGGCGTAAGGGCAAGGTCGATGCACCAGTGGGCTACTGGATGCCCGCTTGCGCGGGTATGACGTCAGAGGGAGAGAAGCCGCTACGCCACGCCCGCGCGCAAGAGGTCGTGGACGTGCACGACGCCGACCGGCTTGCCGGCTTCCGCTACGATGAGCTGCGTCTTCTTGGATGAGTTGAGGCATTCCAGCGCCTCGCTGGCGAGCTGGTCGGGGCGCACGGTCTTCGGCTCCCGGGTCATGATCTGGTCCACGGTCATGTCCGGCAGGTTGGGGCTCATGTGCCGCCGCAGATCGCCGTCGGTGATGATGCCCATCAGCCGGCCGTCCTTGCCGACGATGACGACGCAGCCGACGCTCTTGGCCGTCATCTCCACCAGCGCGTCCGACATGCGGGTACCGAGCGCGACCAGCGGTACCGCCTCGCCCGAGCGCATGATGTCGCGCACGAATTTCAGCATCGCACCGAGCTTGCCGCCCGGATGCAGCTCGGCGAAGCGCACCGCCGTGAAACCGCGGCTTTCGAGCAACGCAATCGCCAGCGCGTCGCCAAGCGCCTGCTGCATCAAAGTCGAGGTGGTCGGCGCCAGGTTATGCGGGCAGGCCTCGCGCGCCTTCGGCAGCTTGAGGACGACGTCGGCGGCAAGCGCGAGCGTGCTCTCGGCGTGCGAGGTGATCGCGATCAGCCCGATGCCGAAGCGCTTCGAATAATTGATCAGGTCGGTTAGCTCGACGGTCTCGCCCGACCACGACAGGGCCATGATGACATCGTGATCGGTGATCATGCCGAGGTCGCCGTGGCTCGCCTCGCTGGGATGCACGAAAAAGGCGGGCGTGCCGGTGGAGGCGAAGGTCGCCGCGATCTTGCGGCCGACATGCCCGGACTTGCCCATGCCGGTGACGATCAGGCGGCCGTGTGCGCCGTGGATCAGGTCGACCGCCGCCACGAACGACTGCCCAAGCCCGTCATGGATCGCCGCCGCCAGCGCGGTGATGCCGCCCGCCTCGGCCTGAAGGGTCCGCACCGCGGACGCGATCAGGTTGCGCGTGTGCGGATTGGCCTTCGCAGGCGAACTGACGGGCTTCGACTTGGCCATGAGCGGCTTACGCGACTTTCGCACGGAGGAGGGGCGGCGGCGGCGGATAGTACGGACTCCAGCGTCTGGCTGCCAGCGCGCCGGACGCGATCAACGTCTCATTAACCATATCCGTTTTAACTCCGTTAACCAAAGCTTTCGGACCAGGGAACCCACATCTTAGGGGCCCGCCGGGAGCCGTATGCGTGTCTACGGAACGCGTTGATTTGAAACACAATTCTCGGAGAACGTGGAGCCGCCGTCAGGCGGCGCTGCGCACTGGCCGGGACCGGGGGTTTTGAGGGTGCTGCGCCGTCGCCATCCACCGCTGGCTCTCGCCCTCGGCGCCGGCGCGCTGGTCGCGATGCTGGCAGGTGCGCCGCCGGCCGCCGCCCAGGACGCGAACGACTCTTCTCTCCTCAATCCGGCGTTCTCCGGCAATCCGCAGAACCCGCCGCGCTTCCGCCGCTCCGGGAGCGCGCGCGATCCAACCACGGCGCAGGCGAAGACATTCGGCAACGCACCGGGCTTCGGCGCTGGTACGACGGGCTTCGATTCCACCAACGCCCGAAAGAAGAAGGGGAAAGGCGGCGCCAAGAACGGTGCGAAAGCCAAGGGCGCCGTCAGCACCTTCGGCGTTGCGCCGGCGCGTTCGACCGCCAACCTGCCGGCCGCCGCCGCGCGGCTGCCGCAAAACCAGACGCGCCGCGGAGCGTCGCCCTATCCCGCCGCCGAGGTGGTGGGCACGGTCACGCCCGACGCTCCGCCGCGCCGACGGTTGCCGCCGCCAGACCCGGCGCCGTTCGATCCCGTGGGCATCCAGGTCGGCGCCTTCCTGTTCAAGCCGGCGATCGAACTGACCGGCGGCTACGATACCAATCCGGCGCGCACCCAGAACGCGACGCCGTCGTGGTATTCGGTCATCGCGCCGGAGCTGCTGTTCAATTCGAACTGGGCGCGCCACGAGTTCAAGGGCGAGCTGCGCGGTACCTATTCGGCCTACAAGGAGCTGCCGACGGAAAACCGGCCGTCCTTCGACGGCAAGCTCACCGGCCGCGTCGACATCACCCGCGACACGCGCATCGATCTCGAAAGCCGCTTTTTGGTCGGTACCGACAATCCCGGCAGCCCCAACATCCAGGCCGGCCTCGTCCGCCTGCCGATCTTCACGACTTGGGGCGGCACCGCCGGGCTCGGCCACCGCTTCAACCGCTTCGACATTGCGGTGAAGGCCGGCGCCGAACGCACCGTCTATCAGGACTCCAAGTTCACCGATGGCACCACCGCCAGCAACGATACCCGCGACTACAATCGCTATCTCTCGACGTTGCGCGGGACCTACGAGTTGACTCCTGGCCTCAAGCCTTTCGTGGAGATCGGCGCCGACCAGCGCGTCCACGATATCCCGATCGACGTCAACGGCTTCCGTCGCGATTCCGACGGCGCATACATCAAGGGCGGCACGACCTTCGAGTTGACGCGCATCCTGACCGGTGAGGCGGCGGTCGGTTGGCTCGCGCGCAGATACAAGGACCCGACATTACCGAACATCGGCGGGCTCACGTTCGACGGCTCGCTGGTGTGGGTCGCGAGCGCGCTCACCACGGCCAAGCTCACCGCCCGGACTCAGGTCGATGAGAGCACTGTTCCTGGCGTCTCCGGCGTGTTCACCCGCGAGGTCGCGATCCAGGTCGATCACGCCTTCCGCCGCTGGCTGGTGGCGACGTTGAAGTTCACGCGCGGCTTGGACGACTATGTCGGCTCGCCGCGCGAGGACGACCGCTACGCGATATCGGCGGGGATCGTCTACAAGCTTACCCGCGAGCTCCACCTCAAATCCGAGGTGCAGCGGGTGTGGCTGCGCTCGAATATTCCCGAAGCCGGCTACAACGCCACCATCGGCTTGATCGGACTGCGCCTGCAGCGATAATTGACGCGTTGCCGCTGCGGCGTCGTGCCCGGCGAAAGCGGATGATGAAATCGAGCGCCGGATTTACTTGTTCCCCAACATCCGCTTGATCTCGGCGCGCAACGCCGGCGCGATGTCGGGGCGCTCCAGCGCATAGGCGACATTGGCAGAGAGAAAGCCGATCTTGGAGCCGCAATCGAAGCTCTGGCCCTCAAACTTCAATCCGTAGAACGGCTGCTTCGCCGCCAGCGCGATCATCGCGTCGGTGATCTGGATCTCGCCGCCGGCGCCGCGGTTCTGCGCCGCGAGGACGTCGAAGATCTCGGGCTGGAGGATGTAGCGGCCGGTGATGATGAGGTTGGACGGCGCCGTTTCGCGCGCGGGCTTCTCGACCATCTGGGTGATCGCGAACATCTTGCCCTTGGTCTCGCCGACGCCGACGACGCCATACATGTGGATGCGATCCGCCGGCACTTCCTCGACCGCGACCACGTTGGCGCCGTCGAGATTGCGCGAGGCGTCGATCATCTGGGCGAGGCAGCCGCGCTCATGCTGAACCAGAACGTCCGGCAACAGTAGGGCGAACGGCTCGTTGCCGATCAGCTCGCGGGCGCACCACACGGCGTGGCCGAGGCCGAGCGGCTCCTGCTGGCGGGTGAAGCTGGTCGTGCCGGGCCCCGGCAGGTCCTGCGACAACAGGTCGAGATCAGCCTGCTTCTGGCGATCGCGCAGCGTCATCTCGAGCTCGAACTGGCGGTCGAAATGATCCTCGATGACGCCTTTGTTTCGCCCGGTCACGAAGATGAAATGTTCGATGCCGGCTTGCCGCGCCTCGTCGACGACGTGCTGAATGAGCGGCCGGTCGACGACCGGCAGCATTTCCTTCGGCATCGCCTTGGTCGCCGGCAGGAAGCGTGTTCCAAGTCCGGCGACGGGAAAGACAGCTTTGCGAATTGGTCTCATGACTGCGGCGTTGTGTGTCTTTGGTGAGAGGTTCTGCGACACCTGCGTTAACGGGACCGCAACCATATATATTCCCCATAGGAAGGCGAGGGTAAATCGAGGTCAGATGCCAGGGCCGGGCGCATGACGAGAATGTTCCGATCCGCGCGGATGTTGGGCGTGGTGTTATTTGCCGGTGCCATGGCGGCGACGCCGGCGTTCGGGCAATTCGACATCCGCTCCTTGTTGGCGATGCCGGGCGGAACCACCGGCGCGACACCGCCGCCGCAATCGCCGTTGCCGCGCCAATGGAGCGGAGAATCGGGTGCGTCGGGGCATCCTCTGATGCGGGCTGACGCGATCCGCGCTGCGGCCGCCAATTTCCACCGCTGCCTCGAAGGCTACTGGCCGCTGGCGGCGCGCCGCGGCGTGCCGCGCGCGGCGTTCGACGCGCACACCAAGGGCCTCACGCCGGACCTGCGGATCATGGACCTGATGGACTCGCAGCCCGAGTTCACGAAGTCGATCTGGGACTACCTCGACATCCTGGTGCATGACGGGCGTATCGAGAAAGGTCGCGCGATGCTGGCGAAGCACCGCGCGACCTTCGACAAGGTTGAGCGCGCCTACGGCGTCGACCGCTACATCGTCGCTGCGATCTGGGGCGTGGAGTCGAACTACGGCACCCAAGTGGGCGAGCGTTCGGTGCTGCGCTCGACCGCGACACTCGCCTGCGTCGGCCGCCGGCAGAATTATTTCCGCGATGAATTCCTCGCCGCGCTTGAAATCCTCGCACGCGGCGACGTGCGGCCACATCACCTCAAAGGCTCATGGGCGGGAGCGTTCGGCGGGACGCAGTTCATGCCGACGTCGTTCAAGCGTTACGCCGTCGATTTCGATCGCGACGGACGGCGCGACGTAGTCGATTCGGCCGCTGACCTGATCGCTTCCACCGCCAACAATCTGAAGAAGGACGGCTGGGTGAGCGGGCAGACCTGGGGCTACGAGGTCGAGGTTCCGCGCGGGTTCAACTTCATGCACGCTGATCGTTCGCGTGTGCTGCCGCTGCGCGACTGGGAACGCGCCGGCATACGCCGCGCCGGCGGCAAGGCGTTTCCGCGTCCTGGCGACCGCGCCTATCTGCTGGTGCCGGGAGGCGCACAGGGACCTGCCTTCGCGATGCTGCGCAATTTCCGCGTCATCATGAAATACAATCCGTCGGAAGCTTATGCGCTCGCCATCGGACATCTGGCCGACCGGCTGCGCGGCGGCGGACCATTCGCGCAGTCGTGGCCGCGCCACGAACGGGTGCTCACGCGTGAGGAGCGCCTGGAGTTGCAAAAGCATCTGGCGCGCAGCGGCTACAATGTCGGCGAGCCCGACGGCCGGCTCGGTCCGCGGACCCGCACGGCATTGCGGGCGTTCCAGCGGTCGGTCGGCGCCGTGCCGGATGGCTTTGCCTCGGCGTCGATCCTTGACCGGTTGCGGCGGCGCTGAAAATCCGTTTCGCCGCCCGTGTATTTCGCAATTTCCCGTGGCGGGACGGAAACTTAACCGTCGGGCAGTCTTCAAGTTGACATTTTTGTCGTAGTATTGGCCGATGCCTGCTGCTTGGCGTCCTTTGGGTCTGCGATCTGTCATGCGCTCCCACGGTGAATTCCGGCGTGTCGCGTACCGCCTCGCGGCGAAGGCCGCCGTGGCGATCGGCGTGAGCGTCGCGCTGCTGGTTCCTGCCGACGCGCAGTTCTTTGACTGGGGTTGGGGCGGCCAGCGGCGGCAGCAGCCGCAACAGCAGCAGCGGCCGCAACGCCAGTACAATCCATTCGGCGGCTGGTTCGGCAACTCGCCGCAACAACAGCAGCAGCAACGTCAGGCCCCCGCCGATTCCTCGCGCGCGCCATCGCCGCGCCGGTCGGCCGATCCGGATGCGGTCACGACGCCAATCCTGGTGCTGGGCGACGGCATGGCCGATTGGCTCGCCTACGGGCTCGAGGATGCCTTCTCGGAAAAGCCGGAGCTCGGCGTCATCCGCAAGCACCGCACCTATTCCGGCCTGATCCGTTTCGACAGCCGCCGCGACACCACCTGGGCGCAGGAAGCGCGCGCGCTGATCGCGGCGGAGAAGCCGAAATTCATCGTCATGATGATCGGCACCCACGACCGGCAGACCATCCGTGAACAGCCGCCGGTCAAGCCGGCGCCCAAGCGCGATCCGCAGCAGCCGTCGCAGGCGGCCGAGGCCGACCCGGATTCGCCGGAGAGCCGCGCGCGCAAGAGCGCCGAGCAACAGAACGCCGAGCTGCGCCGCAACGCCAAGACGGCGGCGAAGCAGGCCGAGCAGAAGAAGGAGCCGCCGGCGGGTCCGATGGAGTTCCACAGCGAACGCTGGCAGGCCGCCTATATCCAGCGCATCGACGCGACCATCGCGGCGCTGAAGAGCGCCGGCGTGCCCGTGTTCTGGGTCGGCCTGCCGCCGCAGCGCAACACCCGCATCAATCCCGACTGGGCGTACCTCAACGAGCTGTTCCGCGCGCGCGCCGAGCGCGCCGGCATCGTCTATGTCGACGTGTGGGACGGCTTTGTCGACGAAGCCGGCCGCTACTCCAGCCAGGGCCCCGATTTCGAAGGGCAGATCCGGCGTTTGCGTTCCGGCGACGGCGTCTACTTCACCCGTTACGGCGCGCGCAAGCTCGCCCACTATGTCGAGCGCGAGATCCAGCGCAGCGTCATCAACCGCGCGCTGCCGATGGCGCTGCCGACGCCGGAACTGCTGCCGCAGACGCCTGGGCGTCCCGGTCCGCGCCCGCTCGCGGGTCCCGTCGTTCCGCTGACGGCGCCGTTCGGCGTCACCAACGAGCTGCTTGGCGGCGGCGTTGCGCGGCCCGTCGGCAACGATCCGATTGCCAGCCGGGTGCTGGTGCGCGGCGAGCCGATCGCTGCACCGGTCGGCCGCGCGGACAACTTTGCCTGGCCGCGTGCCGTCGGTCTTCCGGGGCCGGCGGTCGCGGCACAGCCCGAGCAAAAGCCGGCGGCGCCCGCCGTGGCATCGACGCCGGCACAGACGCGCGCAACGGAGCCTGCGGCGCAGCCAAAGGCCGCGGCCCCGAAGGCGGCACCGCCAAAGGCCGCATCGCCAAAGGCCGCACCGCCGCCGAAACGGCAGCCCGCCAAGAACGGCGCGGCGCCCAAGCGCGCCGTGCAGCAGCAGCGCCCGCGGTCGACCTTCGGCGAAGGCCCGCCGCGCCCGCCGCTGCCGATCACGCCCTACGCGCGCTGATCAAGTCACCGTCATCTGTCATGACCGGGCATAGCCGTTCAGGAACGGCGTCGCTTCGCTTGCTGGCGTTCTCTGGCTGCGCCAGCGTTGCGACAATGGGACACGGACCTGCGCCGTTTCGGCTGTTGGCGACCGGTTTGCGGAGTTCCGTCGTGCGTGTCAGATTATTCAGCCGCGCTTGCCGCTACGAACTTGGTCAACGACAGGCAACAAGTAAATTTGCCGTAGAGGAAATTTGACGTGCAGAGGGAGAGAGCCATGCGACTCTACAAACAGATAATCCTTCCGGTCTCAATGGGGCTGGCCCTCGCGGTGACGTCCTTCGCCGGGAGAGCCGTGGCGCAGGAGTATCCCAGCAAGCGCATCACAGTCGTGGTCGGCTTCGCGGCCGGCGGATTTACCGACTCGGTTGCGCGCATCGTGTCCGAGCATATCGGCAAGTCGCTCGGTCAGGCCGTCATCGTGGAAAACCGTGGCGGCGCCGCCTCGAACATCGCCGCCCGGGCCGTCGCCAGCGCACCCGCCGACGGCTATACGATCCTTGCAAGCACCACGGCGCTCACCATCAATGCGACGCTTTACAAGAAAATCGACTATTCGATCCTCAAGGACTTCATCCCGGTCGGGGTTGCGGTGCGGGCGCCTGAGCAGTTCTCGGTCAACCCAAGCAGGCCCCGCACGCTCAAGGAATTCCTCGCGCTCGCCAAGACCAAGAAGCTGACCTATGGCAGCGCCGGCGTCGGGTCGGGCTCCTATCTGACCTGGTTTTCGTTTTTCAAGAACGCAGCCAAGGCCAAGGTCAACCATGTACCGTTCAAAGGAGGAGCCCCGGCCATGCGAGCTGCGATCGGCGGCCAGGTCGATGGACTTGCGGCCACAGCGTCGGGCAGCGTGGTCGCCCAAGTCAAGGAAGGCAAGCTGGCCTGCCTGGCCGTTGCTGCCGCCAAGCGTTACAAAAACCTTCCCGATTGCCCAACCTTGACCGAAAGCGGTTTCAACGTTCCCGAAGCTTCGTCATGGGTCGGGTTCTGGGTGCCGGCAAAGACACCGGCCAGCGTCGTCGCAAAGCTCAACAAGGCGATCAACTCGATCGCCGACGACAAGAAGGCCGCCGCCAGCCTGACACGCAATGGCGAGCTGACCGGCTTCTCGGTTAAGCAGACGGCCGATTTCGTCGAAAGCGAGGTCAAGACCTGGGGCGAGCGCGTCAAGGCTGCCGGAGCTCAGGTCGAATAATGCGAACTTCTGAACCGCCACACTAGAGCGCTCAAGGGACCAGACAGTGGCGAGCGATTTGAGCGATACCGGTCGGGTTCGCATCCGCTCGCCGCAGCGATTTCTTGCCGGGCTGGTTCTGATCGCCATCTGCTTCTTCGTGTTGTGGGCCGTCGAAGGCCTTAGACAGGGCACGCTGACGGCCATGGGTCCGGGGATGTTCCCGCGCGCGCTCGCCGTCATGCTCGGCATCAGCGGCGTGATCCTGGTCGGCCTCTCCTTCTGGGTCGACGGCGAGCCGCTCGAGCGATGGTCGTTCCGCGGCCCGGTCCTGGTCACGCTCGCGATCCTGCTCTTTGCGCTGACCATCCGCCCGTTCGGCCTGGCGGTCGCCAGCATGCTGGCGCTCATGGTGAGCGGGTTCGCCACCCCGGACGCGCGGCTGCGCGAGGTCGCGGTGTTCTCGGCGCTGGTCACGCTCGCTTGTATCGTCGTGTTCCGCTACCTCCTTGGGATGTCGATGTCGGTGCTCACGATTCCGGGCACGGGAATTCAGCTCTGAGCCGATGCAGGACCTGATCGCGCATCTCGGGCACGGCTTTGCGGTTGCCTTATCCGTGCAGAACGTTGCGCTTTGCTTCATCGGCGCCCTGCTCGGCACGCTGGTCGGCGTGCTGCCAGGCATCGGGCCGATCGCCACCATCGCGGTGCTCCTGCCCATCACATTCGGCCTCGAACCGGCGAGCGCCCTGATCATGGTGGCCGGCATCTATTACGGCGCCCAGTACGGCAGCTCGACGACCGCTATCCTGATGTCCATTCCGGGTGAAGCGAGCTCGACGGTCACGTGCCTCGACGGTCATGAAATGGCGAAGCGCGGCCGGGCCGGCATCGCGCTCGGCATCTCCGCCATTGGTTCTTTCTTTGCCGGCAGCGTCGCCACCGTCTTCGTCGCCGGGCTTGCCATTCCTCTGACCGCCATCGCGCTCCAGTTCGGCCCGGTCGAATTTTTCTCGCTCATGCTGATGGGGCTGGTGTTTGCCGCCGCCCTTGCGCGCGGCTCGATGTTCAACGCGATCATCGCGATCGTATTCGGCGTGCTGCTGTCGACCGTCGGGCCGGACCTCGTCACCGCCCAGTTGCGCATGACCTTCGGAGTCAATGAACTCGCCGAGGGGATCAATTTCGCGATCCTCGGCATGGGCCTGTTCGGGATCGGCGAGATTCTCCGCAATCTCGAGCAGTCGATGTCCCGCGAGGTGCTCAAGAGCACGATCGGGCGGCTGCTGCCCGGACTGAAGGAATTGCGCCAGTCAGCCTGGCCGATCATGCGCGGCACGCTTGTCGGCGGCGGGCTCGGCATTCTGCCGGGCAACGGCGCCGTGCTGGGCGCGTTCGCCTCCTATGCCATCGAAAAGAAGCTCGCGCATGACCCGACGCGTTTCGGCGCCGGCGCGATCGAAGGCGTCGCCGGCCCGGAATCGGCCAACAATGCCGGGGCGCAAACGTCCTTCATCCCGCTCCTGACGCTGGGCATCCCACCGAATGCCGTAATGGCGATCATGGTCGGCGCGATGACCATTCACGGCATCGTTCCCGGTCCTCAGGTGATCAAATCGAATCCCGACCTGTTCTGGGGCCTGATCGCATCGATGTGGATCGGCAACCTGATGCTGCTAGTGATCAACCTGCCGTTGATCGGCATCTGGGTCAGGCTGCTCACCGTTCCCTACCGGCTGCTGTTCCCGGCGATCATCCTGTTCTGCTGCATCGGCGTTTTCTCGCTCAGCGGTTCGACCGTCGACGTCATGATCCTGGCTGCATTCGGCCTGCTCGGATATGCGATGAGCAAGTTGGGCTTCGAGCCCGCTCCCTTGGTTCTCGGCATGGTTCTCGGCTCGAGGATGGAAGAAGCACTCCGTCAGTCGATGATCATTTCCGACGGGGAGTTCTCCATTTTCGTGACACGTCCGATCAGCGCGGTGCTTCTTCTCAGCACCGTGGCTCTGCTGGTGATCATCGTGATGCCCAACATCGGCAGTCGCCGCGACAAGATTTTTGCCGAGGAGGATTAGTCCAGGCGTGACTCTTTCAATGCCGGCGAAGCCTCACCGTGGCAGCGTGGTCGATCCCATCAGGAATTTGTCGACTGCATGCGCGGCTTGGCGGCCTTCGCGGATCGCCCACACCACCAGCGACTGGCCGCGCCGCATGTCGCCGCAGGCGAACACCTTCTCGATCGAGGTCTGGTAGCTTTGCGTGTCCGCCTTGACGTTGCCGCGCGGATCGAGCGCGACGCGTAGCGCCTCGATCATGCCTTCGTGCACCGGGTGGACGAAGCCCATGGCGAGCAGGATGAGTTCGGCCTTGAGCTCGAACTCGGTGCCGGCAATCGGCTTGAACTGGTCGTCGCAGCGCACGCACTTGAGTCTCTTGACGCGGCCGTGCTGGCCGACGAATTCCTGCGTCAGCACCGCGAAGTCGCGCTCCGCGCCCTCCTCGTGGCTCGACGAAGTGCGCAGCTTGTAGGGCCAGTTCGGCCAGGTGAGGAGCTTGTCCTCCTTGTCGGGCGGCCGCGCCAGGATCTCCAGGTTGGTGACCGACAGGGCGCCCTGGCGGATCGCCGTGCCGATGCAGTCGGAGCCCGTGTCGCCGCCGCCGATGACGATGACGTGCTTGCCGCCGGCGAGGATGGGCTGCACGTCGCCGAGCGGCTCGTTGCTCACG
>JBOHIG010000158.1:0-4307 GCA_050725815.1 Xanthobacteraceae bacterium | reverse complement strand
CACTAGAATCATAGGCTTGCTAGTGTCCTTCGAATCCGAAGTCCACTCACGAGCACGCCGCAGAATGAAGCGGACTTCGGATTCGGGACACTAGTTGTTCGCAGCCGCTCGCACCGCCTTCTTGACGATGTCGTCAGGCGTGGCGAGCGCTTCCGCGACCCGGGCGGCGACCTGCTCTCCGGTCTGCGGCGTGATCTCGAAGCCCATGATCTCCGCCTCCTTGCGGAAGGCGGGGTCCTGCATCGTTGCGTCGAAAGCGCGCCGCAGAGCCGCAACTCGTCCGGCCGGCACATCGGGCGGCGCCATCAACGGACGTCCCAGGCGCGTGTTGCCGGCAAAGAATGTCAGCACCTGGCGTTGCTCGTCGGTCTTGACGAATTCAAAGATCGTCGGCGCATCGAGCCACGGCACGCGTTCGGGCTCCATGTTGAACAGCACGCGCATCTTGCCGCTCGCGATCCATTGCCGGCGCACGCCCTCCGGGCCGCCGACGCTGTTGACGAACCCGCCCACTTCGCCGCGCGTCACCGCCAGCACGATGTCACCGGGAGAGCGGTAGCCGGTCACGATCTTGAGCTTCATTCCGAGCAAGTTCTTCAACAGGATCGGGGCCGCCGTGACGCCCTGTGCGCCGCCCGGCGCGCCGACCACCAGCTCGCGCTCGAATGCGTCCGAGACCTTCTGGAAACCCGAAGACGTCCCGACGAACATCACGCGGTGATTGATCTCCGGGCTGCCAAGCCAATTGAAGCGGCCCGGATCGAACCGGATGTTGCGGATCTTCATGATGGCGGCGTCGGTCATGTTGCGTGAGACCATACCGATCACGGTGCCGTCGCGCGGCGCCACGTTGAACAGGTGATTGGTCGCAACGATGTGGCCGGCGCCGGGCATGTTCTCGACGATCAGCGTGGGCTCGCCCGGAATATGCCGCACGATGTGACGGCCGATCAGGCGCGCCCAGCGGTCGTATTCCTGCCCGGCGGACGTGCCGACGATGAGCTTGATCTGCTTGCCCCGGTAGAATTCCGCGGCTGTCTCGGCCGCTGCCGGCCGCGCAAGCGCACAACCGCACAGCCCAATCAGGATCGCCGTTCGGAATATCTTCACGTTCCACTCCTCCGCGCCAAGTGTCGCGCTACCATCGCGATGAAGCGCGTCGCGCGATCATACCGACTCGACTTCATGCGTTGCAGCGCCTTTAATGAAGCTCATTGCCGCACCCGGAGGAACCATGGCCAAGATTCGTCACATCGTCTTCCACACCACCGATGTCGAGCGGCTGGCGCGATTCTATGTCGACGTGATGGGGCTGGAGATCGTGCATCGCCAGGCGAACGGAGGCATCTCGCTGACCGACGGCTACATCAACTTGTCGATCCATACCAACAAGATCGACGGCAAGCCGTCGGGCTTCAACCACTTCGGCTTCGTGGTCGAGGACAATCAAGAGGTGATCGACCGCTTCAACAAGCTCGGCTATCGCGAGCCGCTCAAGCGGCCGGGCGATCGCCTCTATGCCGAATATCGGGCGATCGATCCGGACGGCAACAATTTCGACATCTCCGCCAACGGCTACGAGGAAATCCGTAAGGACCGCGTGCCGTCGAAGGAAAAGGCCGGCTGATCGCTATTCCGCCGGCTCCGGCGCGGAGGCCGCCGGACGCCGCCGGCTGGTGCGCAGCGCGATCCAGCGGCAGACCACATAGAACGCCGGCGTGAAGATCAGGCCGAACAACGTCACGCCGATCATGCCGGCGAACACCGCGGTGCCGAGCGTCTGACGCAGCTCCGCACCGGCGCCGACCGCCCATACCAGCGGCAGCACGCCGAAGACGAAGGCGAGCGACGTCATCAGGATCGGCCGCAGCCGCAACCGCGCCGCTTCGACGGCCGCGGCGCGGCGGTCGCGGCCGCGGTCCTCGAGCTGCTTGGCGAATTCGACGATCAGAATGGCGTTCTTCGCCGCCAGACCGATCAGGACCACGAATCCGATCTGGGTGAGGATGTTGTTGTCCTGCCCGCGCAGCACGACGCCCGTGATCGAGGCGACAAGGCACATCGGCACGATCAGGATCACCGCGAGTGGCAAGGTGAGACTCTCGTATTGAGCCGCCAGCACCAGGAAAACGAAAATTACGGCCAGAGCGAACGCGAAAATCGCGGTGTTGCCGGCCTTGATCTGTTGGTAGGCGAGTGTCGTCCACTCATAGGTGAAGCCGTCCGGCAGCGTGGTGCGGGCGATCTTTTCCATTGCCTCGATCGCCTGCCCGAGCGAATAGCCGGGAGCGGCGCCGCCATCGAGCTCAGCCGCCGGATAGAGGTTGTAGCGCGGGACCCGGTATGGCCCGGAAATGTCGCGCACGGTGGTGAACGAGGCGAGCGGGACGGTCTCTCCGCTGTCGTTTCGCACCCGGATATTGAGCACGTCCTTCGCGTCAAGGCGATAGTCGTCGGCGGCCTGCACGGTCACGCGATAGGTGCGGCCGAACAGGTTGAAATCGTTCACGTAGGACGAACCGATATAGATTTGGAGCGCGGCGAACACGTCCTGCACGCGCACGCCGAGCATCTGCGCCTTGGTGCGGTCGATATCGAGATAGAGTTGTGGTGTGGAGGTTTCGAAGAAAGAGAACACCTGGGTCAGACCCGGCGTCTTCGCCGCCGCCCCCATCATCGCGCCAGCGGCGGCTTGCAAGGCCTGCGGCCCGCGGCCCGCGCGATCCTCGATCATCATGCGGAAGCCGCCGGCATTGCCGATGCCCTGAACAGGCGGCGGCGCCACGACGAAGATCAGCGCCTCCTGGATCGACGACAGCCTGCCGTAAAGCTCTCTCGTGATGCCGGCAGCGGACAGCTTCGGGTCCCTGCCCCGCTCCTCGAAGGAATCGAGCACCACGAAGATCGCGCCCGCATTCGGCGCGACCGTGAAAGTGGCGCCGGAGAAGCCGACGATGTTCACGGCATGGGCGACGCCGGGAGTCTTCATCGCGATCTCGACCGCGCGACGGTTCACGTCGTCGGTGCGCGCGAGCGCAGCCCCCGGCGGCAGTTGCGTCACGATGATGAGGAAGCCGCGATCGAGCGACGGGATGAACCCGACCGGCGTCCGGCGGAACTCATTCAATCCGAACGCAACGATGCCGACGTAGATGACGAGCATCACGACCGCGAAGCGCACCACCCGCGCTGCGAGCCAGCCGTAGCCGTTCGCCAGCGCGTCGAAGCCGCGGTTGAACGTCCTGAAGAAGCCGCGGATCGGGCGCTCCCAGGCGCGCGGACGATGCTCGGTATGCGGCTTCAGCAGCAACGCCGCCAGCGCCGGCGATAATGTCAGCGACACGATCAGCGAGATGACGGTGGCGCCCGCGATGGTGAGTGCGAACTGCCGGTAGAACTGCCCAGAAATGCCCGTGATGAATCCGGCCGGAACGAACACGGCGCACAGCACAAGCGCAATCGCGATCAGCGCCCCGCCGACTTCGTCCATGCTCTTGATCGCGGCCTCGCGCGGAGCGAGGCCGGCGGCAATGTTGCGTTCGACATTCTCCACCACGACGATGGCGTCGTCGACCACGATGCCGACCGCGAGCACCAGCCCGAACAAGGTAAGATTGTTCAGCGTGAAGCCGAACATCGCCATGAAGAAGAACGTCCCGATCAGCGACACCGGGATGGCGACCAGCGGAATGACCGCCGCCCGCCAGGTTTGCAGGAAGATCACGATCACCAGCACCACCAGCAGGATCGCCTCCAGGATCGTCGTCTGCACGGCATCGACCGACTGCTGGATGAACTGCGTGGGATCGTAGACGATCGTGTATTCGACCCCGGGCGGCAGCCGCGACGCCAATTGCGCCATCGCGGCGCGGATCTCCCGCGCGGTCGAGAGCGCGTTCGAGCCCGGCCGTTGGAAGATCGCGATGGCGACCGCCGGGTCGAGATTGAGATAGGAGTTCGACGAGTAGTCGACGGCGGCCAATTGAATCTTGGCGACGTCGCGCAGCCGCACCACCGCCGCCGGCGTCTGCTTGACCACGATGCGGCCGAACTCCTCGACATCGTCGAGCCGCCCAAGCGTCTTGACCGCGATCTGGAACGCGCCCGGCTGGTCCATCGGCGGCTGATTGAGCACACCGGACGCGACCTGCACGTTCTGCCCCTGCAGCGCGGCCGTTACGTCGCTCGCGGTCAGCCCGAGCGATTGCAGGCGGGCTGGATCGAGCCAGATCCGCATGGAATAGTCGCGGCTGCCGAACACGGTGATCGAGCCGACGCCGTTGATGCGCGTGAGCGGGTCCTTGACC
>JBOHIG010000157.1:0-3146 GCA_050725815.1 Xanthobacteraceae bacterium | reverse complement strand
GCATCGGCTTCACGCTCGGCAACATCGCGCTCATCGTCACCGGCGCGCTGGTCGGCTCGTCGGGCGCGATTCTGTCCTACATTATGTGCAAGGGGATGAACCGGAGTTTCATCTCGGTCATTCTTGGCGGCTTCGGCGGTGAAGTGGCGGCGGCTGCCGGCGCGGCCGAACAACGCCCGGTGAAGATCGGCTCTGCCGAGGATGCCGCCTACATCATGAAGAACGCGTCCAAGGTGATCGTCGTGCCGGGCTACGGTATGGCGGTGGCGCAGGCGCAACATGCGCTGCGCGAGATGGCCGACCGCCTCAAGAAAGAAGGCGTCGAGGTCAAATACGCCATCCACCCGGTCGCCGGCCGCATGCCCGGGCACATGAACGTGCTGCTGGCCGAAGCGAACGTGCCGTATGACGAGGTGTTCGAGCTGGAAGACATCAATTCCGAGTTCGCGCAGGCCGACATCGCCTTCGTGATCGGCGCCAACGACGTGACCAATCCGGCCGCGGAGGACGACAAGACCTCGCCGATCTACGGCATGCCGGTGTTGCAGGTGTGGAAGGCGGGCACGGTGATGTTCATCAAGCGCTCACTGGCGTCCGGCTACGCCGGCATCGACAACCCGCTGTTCTATCGCGACAACACCATGATGCTGCTCGGCGACGCCAAGAAGATGAGCGAAAGCATCGTCAAGGCGATGTAACGGCCCGTTGCATCACGCCGCGCAAAAACAGCGCCACCGTCACACCGATGACCGCCACGCCCGCAAACAGCAGCGCCGCGCCGCTCCAGCCGAGCTTCTCGACCGTCAGCGCCATCGCGGCGGGGCCGGCGAGGTTGCCGATATTGGTCACCTGGCTGATCAGGCCGAGCGCGATGGCGAGCAGCGCTGAGGTCGGCGCGAGCCTGGGCGCGGCGGCGTAGATCGAACCCGGAATGAGGCCGGTGAGCCCAAGGCTCATCGCCGCCAGCACGGCGACCAGCGCCACCGGCGTCGCGTCGGAGAAGATGCCGAAGCCGGCAAATCCGACGAAGGCAAAGGCGCCCGCGACGATTTTCCAGGTGGGTACGCCAAGGCGCAGCAACACGCCGGCCGACATGTTGCCGATAGCGTTTCCCGCCACCGCGATCGCGCTCACCGTTCCGGCTGCGGCGATCGACAGGCCCGAGCGCTCGACCAGCATGGTCGGAAGCAGGCCGGAGAGCGCCAGGTACTGAAACGTGTAGACGCCGAACGCGAGCGCCAGCAGCACCGGCCCGGGCGCGCCGAGCACAGCGCGGATATTCGGCAGCAAATCCTGTCCCGGGTTGCGCGCCGTCGGCGTCTCCTCCAATGCCATGCCGCCAATCACGACGGCATAGCCCAACGCTACCGCGCCGTTGATGAGCCAGAGCGCCTGCCATCCGAACGCCATCGCAGAGGGGCCGCCCAGCATCATGATGACCGAGCCGATTGGCAGATGCGCGCCCCATACCGCCAGCGCCGCATCGATATCCTTCGGCGCGGTCACGGCGCGCAGGAGCCGCGGGATGGCAAGCGAGGCAGCAAGCGAGCCGCAACCCTCCAGCACCCGTGTCGCGATTATCGCAAGCCCGCTTTCGGCGAACGCGCCGGCAAAGCTGCCGACGCCGGCCACGGCGAGGCCGGCGACCAGGGTCGTACGGGCGTTGAACAGCGACGTCAGGATTCCAGCCGGCAATCCGCCAACGGCTCCGAGAACGCCATAGGTCCCGACGATCCATGACGCCGCCACGAGCGTAAGCGCAAGCTCGCGCTGCAGCACCGGCAACGCAATCGCCGCCTTGCCGATCTGCAAGGCGGAGATCACGCCGGCAAGGATCAGGATGGCGACCGCGCTCCAGCGCGTCTGCACCGGCATGGCAGACGTCAATCGCCGGTCGGGGAGATGCGGAACTCGATGACTTCCGGCAATCCGCGCAGATGCCGCGACAGATCTTCGGCGCTTTTGCGGTCGCGGCTCCGCAGCACCATGCGATATTCGAACACCTTGCCGCTTTCGGTCAGGCGCGACGACAGGTTGGCGATCGAGAAGCCGTGGCTTGCGATCATCTCGCGCATCTTGTCTTCCGGCATAACGGTCTCGCGCGCGAAGCGGATCATGTGATGGGCGTAGAACTCCGACGGCAGCTTGCCTTCGATATAGCGGAACACCGAAAGGATCATGAGCGTCGCTACCGCGCCGATGATGGCGAGAAAATAGAATCCGACGCCGACCAGGATGCCGATGGCTGACGTCACCCAGATCGATGCAGCGGTCGTGAGGCCGCGCACCGTCAGTCCTTCCTTGAAGATCACGCCCGCGCCCAGGAAGCCGATGCCGGTCATGATGCCCTGCGCCATGCGCGTCGGGTCGGTCTGAATCCTTCCGACGTCCAGGGCGTGCATCCACTGACCCTGATAGACGGTGACGATCATCAACAATGTGGACGCAACGCAGACCAGCGCATGGGTGCGGAAGCCGGCCGGGCGGCCGTGAAAAGTGCGCTCCATGCCGATCAATGCGCCGATCAGCACCGCGCCGAATACCCTTGCCCCGATAATCAGTTCGTCCTGGCCCATCAGCCGCAGCCTACAGAATTGGGGTCACCGGCAGCAACCGCGTCGGTATCGGAGGGTTGGCCGGCGGCATAGGCCCGCCCGGCCGCGCCAGCAAGAATGCGTGAACCAAGTCGAGCGCTGGCGCAACTAAAGGCAAATCTCGCGTGTTATTTCCGTTGAGCCACAGCCCGGAGGACTTCATGCGCTTCATTCTTGCCGCCATGGCTGCCGCGATCGTGGCGCTGACGGCCAATCTCCAGCCGGCCCAGGCCCAGGGCGGAGGAGAGCGCCCCTGGTGTATCCGCGACGGCGTCTACGGCGCAGGCAGTTGGGACTGCAGCTACTACAATTTGAGGCAATGCGAGGAGAGCGCCAGCGGCGCCGGCGGTTCATGCTGGCGGAATCCGAAATACATCGCTTCAAAGAAGGGAAAGACCCGCGGTCAAGGCGGCGGCGGTCCGGACTCGAGTTGGGGATGGGGCTCTGGCCACTGACGAGGGTCGGTCGCCGGATAGGCATAGGAGTTCACCATGCATCGAATTCTGCTTCTCATCGTTATCGCGGTCTATGAAATGGACGCAGTCGTTCAAG
>JBOHIG010000156.1:0-5010 GCA_050725815.1 Xanthobacteraceae bacterium | reverse complement strand
GAAGCGAATGTCAAATCCAAAACTCCACTAGTGTGGCGGTTCAGAAGTTCGTCATACTTGGCTGCTTGGTCGGGAGCGAACTTCTGAACCAAAGCCACACTAGCAACGTATTGATTCTAGTGTCCCCTTTGAATCCGAAGTTCGCAAATGGACTCGCGGGCTGGCTCTTGCGAACTTCGGATTCGGGACACTAGCCCGTCACTGCGGCTTGATACCGGCCTGCTTGATGACCTTGCCCCACAGCGCGCGCTCGTCGGCGAAGAATTTTGCCGCTTCGGCGCGGGACTTCGTGGCCGGTTCCATCTGGATGCCGCGGACACGTTCGACGACCTCCTTGCGGCCAAGGATTTCGTTGACGTCGCGATTGATGCGGTCGGCAAGCGCGGAGGGCATCGCGGGTGGCGCGACCATGGCGTACCACGTCACCGAGCGGTATCCCGGCAACGTCTCTGCGATGGTCGGAATGTCGAGGAATTGCTTCACCCGCTCGGGAGTGCCCGTGGCGATCATCTTCACCTTGCCGGCGCGATGCATTGGCAGCGATGTGGTCGGGGTGTCGAACATCAGGTCGATGTGACCGGCGATGAGATCGTTCACCGCCGGGCCGAGGCCGCGATAGGGCACCTGCGTGGTCTTGAAGCCGCCGAGCATTTCAAGCTGCACAGTGGCGAGATGCCCGACCGAACCGACTCCCGGCGTCCCCGAGGTGATCTTGCCGGGATTGGCCTTGCCGCGCGCCGCCAGGTCCTTGACGGTCGCGCTTCCGAACTTGTTGCTCACGACCAGCACGTAAGGGCCGGTCGCCAGCAGCGCGATCGAGGTCCAGCGCGTCGGGTCGAACGGCATGTCCTTGTAAAGGAACGCATTGGTTGCGACGGGTCCCGGGGACGCGATCATCAGCGTATGACCGTCGGCGGTTGCCTTGAAAACCTGGGCGGCGCCGACATTGCCGGCCGCGCCGCCGAGATTCTCGACCACGACCGTCTGCTTCCATTTGCGGCTGAGCAGGTCAGCCACCAGCCGCCCGATGGTGTCGGTGCCGCCGCCCGCGGGGTAGGGGATCACAACCCTGACCGGGCGGGTCGGAAAGGCATCCTGGGCGCGGCCCGCATCCGCCGTGCACAGAGTGCCGGCAAGGGCGATGAGGGCCAGATATCCGAAGCCGACACGACGCATGGGCATGTCCCCCGCTGTGAGTAGCGCTTTGACGGCGGCTCGTTATCGTGGCGATGTTAGTGCAACATATGCGCCGATGCCAGCACGCACTCTTGCACTGTGCCAGGCAAGCCCTGAAACTGATTGCCGCGGGTTCGGGACAGGTGAAGCGCTCGGAGGGCCCTTGCAGCGAGCCGATGACACTGCCGTCGATTGGGTCGCGCGTGCGCGCGAGGTCGTTCCTGTCATCACGGCCGGGGCGGATCGGGCCGAGCGGGAGCGATGCATTCCCGACGATGTGATTGCCGCGATCGACGGTGCCGGCATCCTGCGGATGCTGCTGCCGGCAACGTTCGGCGGCGGGGCAGCCGACGTCGTCATCTTCAACCGGACGATCGAGACGGTTGCCATGGCCGACGGCAGTACGGCGTGGTGCCTGGCCCAGTCGCTCGCAAGCTCGCACGCGGCCGGCTTCCTCGACCCAGCGGTCGCGCGCGAGGTCTTCGCGTCGCCACGAGCGATCGTCGCCTGGGGCCCGCCCGGCGGGCCGACCAAGGCGCAGGTCGTGGATGGCGGCTACCGTTGCAGCGGCAAATGGCGCTTCGCGAGCGGCAGTGCCAACGCCACCTGGATGGGCGGTCACTCGGCCGTGTTCGAGCGCGACGGCACACCGCGCCTCGACGCCGCCGGCAGGCCGGTTATGCGCACCATGATCTTCCGGCCGGACAAGGCGATTGTCCACGACACTTGGCATGTCATCGGCCTGCGCGCCACCGCGAGCAACGACTACGAGGTCGCCGACCTGTTCGTGCCGCAAGCCTATTCGACCTGGCGTGATCTTCCCGCCGACCGGCGCGAGAGCGGGCCGCTCTACAACATCCCGCTGCTCACCCTCTATGGGATCGGCTTCTCCGGCGTTGCGCTCGGCCTCGCCGACGCCAGCCTGCGCGCGTTCATGGCGCTCGCACCGAACAAGAGATCGGGCGGCGGAGTCGGAGCGACCGGTGTGCTGCGCGACAACGCGGTCATTCAATCCAAGACCGCGCAGGCGACCGGGCGTCTTAATTCCGCACGGGCCTATCTGCACCAGATCCTGCAGGAGTACTGGGACGCATCGTGCGCCGGCGGCAAGTTTTCGCTGGAGCTGCGCGCAACGCTACGTATCGCCATCGTCGGCGCCATCGATCAGGCCCGCGAGGTCGTGGATTTCGCCTATCACGCCGCCGGCACCACGGCGATTTTCCAGGGCTCAGCGTTCGAGCGGCGCTTCCGCGACATGCACACGTTGCTCGCGCAGGGCCAGGCGCACCTGTCGAATTTCGAATCCGCGGGTCAGGCGCTGTTTGGCATCGAGCCGGCGCAACGACTCTAATCCGCTGGCGCTACAGCGCCTCACCGCGCATCAGCCGCGGCTGCGAGGCGGCCGGGGACACGCCTTCGCGCATGACGGCGCGGCGCAACGGGCCGACCCGCTCAAGCAAATGGAGCCCGAACCCGCGCGCCCCATGCAGCGGCAGGAACTCCGACAGCAGGCTGCGGTTGAGGAAATCGACCGCGAGCGCGCGGCTCGCCACGTCCGCGCGCCGCATGCGGTCGTAGGCGTCGGTGACCGCGACCGCACCGACGTCGCCGCCGTCGCGGCGCGCCGCCACCACCAGCTCCGCCATGGTAGCCGCATCGCGCAAACCGAGGTTGAGGCCCTGCGCGCCGATCGGCGGCATCACGTGCGCGGCCTCGCCGATCAACGCAATCCGGCGGTCGCCGAATCGGCGCGCCGTTTCCATCGCCAACGGAAACACGCCGCGAGCGGCCTCGGGAGTGACCGTGCCAAGGATGGAATGGGAGCGCCGCTCGATCTCGGCGGCAAGCGCGTCGTCGGAAAGTGCGGCGAGGCCGGGCGTTTCCGCTGGATCGACGACAAAGACCAGGCTTGAGCGCTGCCCCGGCAGCGGCACCAGCGTGAACGGGCCGCTCTCGGTGTGGAATTCGGTCGAGGTGTCGGCGTGCGGGCGGCTGTGTCCGAGATTGAAGGTGAGCGCGATCTGCGGATAGCTCGCGCGCTCGGTCTCGATGCCGGCGGCGGCGCGGCAAATGGAGCGCCGTCCATCGGCGCCGGCCGCGAGGCGCGCGGCGAGCGTCCTGCCGCCTTTAAGGCGGATCGTTACGCCATCGCAGACAGGCGCGACCGCTTCCGCTTCATCTTCGATCAACGTCAGCGCGGCGAGGGTGCGGGCATGATCAGCCAGCGCCGCCATGAGGTGACGGTTCTCGATGTTGTAGCCGAATGCGGCAAGGCCAATCTCTTTCGCGTCGAAACGCACCTCCGGCGCCCGGATGAGGCGCGTGGTGTCGTCCACAAGCCGCATCACCCGCAACGGGGCCGCCTGCGCCTCGCAGCGCGCCCAGACGCCGAGCGTTTCGAACGCGGTGACGGAACTCGCGAGCAGTGCGGTCGTGCGGCCGTCGGGGGCCGGCGGGCCGGCGACGATGACGGTATCGACGCCGGCCTGCGCCAGCGCCGCGGCGGCTGTGAGGCCGGCCGGCCCGCCTCCGATAACCACGACTTCCGTTTGGTCCATCGTACGATATCCCGCATCGCATAGCCGGGGCTTGAACCCGGCCATCCGCCATGCCTTGTTTGGGATCCGAGGGCATGGCCGGTCAAGGCCGCTCAAGGCCGCTCGTGACATCGAAAGATCATGCCACCGATCGCTCAGAGCCGCGCGTTCCTGGTCCATGTCTTCACCGCGAGCGGCGTGGCGTTCGGCTTTGCCGCGCTGATCGCGGCGGCAGCACAGCGCTGGACGCTGATGTTCGCGGCGCTCGGCGTCGCGCTCGTTATCGACGGTATCGACGGCGCTATCGCCCGCAAGGCCCGCGTTGCCGAGCGGTTGCCACGCTGGTCGGGCGACGTGCTCGACCTCGTGGTCGACTTCGTCACCTATGTATTCGTGCCGGCCTACGCGATCGCAACTAGCGGCCTTCTGCCGCAGCCGGTTGCGGTGCCGGCCGGGATCGTGATCGTGATGACCGGCGCGCTGTATTTCTCCGATCGTGAGATGAAGACCCCCGACAACTATTTCCGCGGATTCCCGGCTTTGTGGAACGCTGCCGCGTTCTATTTGTTTGTGCTTAAGCCTGCGCCTTGGGTTGCAGCGGCGGCGGCGGCAATCCTGGCGGTGCTGACCTTCATGCCGTTCAAATTCGTCCATCCGTTCCGAGTCGTCCGCCTGCGCGCGCTGACGGTCGCGGCGCTGACGCTCTGGATCGGACTTGCCGCGGCGGCGCTGGCGCACGATCTTGCGCCGGGGCCATGGGTTACGGGCGGGCTCGCAGTCGCCGGGCTCTATTTCCTCGCCCTTGGACCGCTCAACCAGTGGATGAGCCATGATCGAACTACTCAGTGATCCGCATGCCTGGGCCGCGTTGGTCGCGCTCAGCGCGCTCGAGATCGTGCTTGGCATCGACAACGTCATCTTCATATCGGTCATGGTTTCGCGGCTGCCCGATGAGCATGCCAAGCGTGCGCGTCAGATCGGACTCGCGCTTGCGTTCATTTTCCGAATTCTTCTCCTGTTTACGCTGACCTGGCTGATGCAGCTCACCGCCCCCCTGGTGACCGTGTTCGGAGCCGACATCTCCTGGCGCGACATCATCCTGATCGGCGGCGGGCTGTTTCTGATCGCCAAGGCGACGCACGAGATTCATGCTGAGATCGAAGCGCGCGATGAGGACGGCGAGACGAGCACCGCATCCCCACGCAGCGCCTTTCTGTGGGTGGTCGCGCAGCTCGTCATGATCGACCTCGTGTTCTCGCTGGATTCCATCATCACCGCGATCGGCATGGCGCAAGAT
>JBOHIG010000155.1:0-6441 GCA_050725815.1 Xanthobacteraceae bacterium | reverse complement strand
CGCCTTGACCGAGGGATGCACGACCAGCACCATCGGGGTCGATCCGATGCGGCCGATGGGCGCGAAGTCCTTGCGCGGGTCGTAGCCGGCCGCGGCCTGCAGGTTAGGGCCGATCGCCATGGTGGCGGTGTAGCTGAGCAGGATCGTGTAGCCGTCCGGCGGGCTTTTGGCCGCCGCGCGCGTGCCGACGGTGCCGCCAGCGCCGCCGCGGTTGTCGATCACGATGGTCTGTCCCATGGTCTCGCTCATCCGCTCGGCGATGATGCGCGCGACCACGGTGGTCGAGCCTCCGGGCGGGAACGGCACGATCAGCGAGATCGGCCGCGACGGGTAGCTCTGCGCCGTGGCGGGCGCGGCAGGCAGGGCTGCGGCGAGCGCGGCCGATGCCGCAAGCACGGTCAGGACGATCCGGGACATGAGGAGACGGGACATGGGCTTCCTCCACTCGACGCATGTTTTTCGCGGTCTTCGGCCGCGTGACTTGCGGTTACTGTCCTCCATTCGCCATGATAAATAAAGGCGACAAAATCGCCGGGAGCGGCGGCAACAGGAGCCAGAACGTTGTGATGCCGTTCCCGCATGTCGCTTCGCTCATGCGGGCTACAGCTCACTTACCGCCTCTCGTTCACCGGCAGCAGCACCGACGCCTCGCGCGCGTTGGCGGCGGCTCGCTCCGGCGGCAGTGCGTCATCCCACAGCTTGCCGACGAAGCGCGCGCCTGTGACGCCGTCGGAGAGCGGCGAGGCGAGCCAGAGGATCGGCGCCACCATCACCGACGGCGGCAAGAGTGTGCGGCCCATCGCGGCCAGCTCCTTGCGCGAGGCCTCGTGCACGAAAGAGGTGTCGGCGGCGCCGCCGGGGATCAGCGAGTTCACCGTGACGCCGGTGTCCTTGAGCTCCTGCGCCCAGATCAGCGTCTCCGCCTCGATCGCGGCCTTGGTCACGCCATAGGGCGAGTTGTTGCGCCGCTGCATGGTGGCGAGGCTGGTGGTGACGTTGACGATGCGGCCCCACTTGGCGGCGAGCATCGCCGGCGCCGCGGCGCGCGCCATCAGGAACGTGCCGTTGACGTTGGTGTGAATGACCTGCTGCCAGATGTCCGGGTCGGATTCCCAGAAGCGCAGCGACTTGGTGCGCGGCGACTTCTCGAGATGGACCTGGCCCTTGCCGGCGTTGTTCACCAGCACGTGCAGACCGCCGAATGTCTCCTGCGCCATGGCGACGGCGCGTTCGCAGTCGGACTGCTTGGTGATATCGCAGGCCAGCGCGAGAGCTTTGCCGCCGCCTTCGCCTGCCGAACTTGCCGCCGCGCGCGTCGCCGCCTCGTCGACGTCCGCGAAAATCACATTCGCGCCGGCGCGCACGAGGCCCGTGGCCATCGCGGCGCCAAGCCCGCGCGCCGCGCCGGTGACGATCGCGACCTTGCCGTCGAGGCGGATGTTCATTGCCCCATCGCGCTCGGCGCGAACAGCTCGTCGAGCTTCATCAGCCGCGGCGTCAGGCCTTGCTCGTGCGAGTACACTGCGGCGGTTTCGAGCGTCTTGCGGTTGGCGGCGATGCCGTGGCGGATTGCCGGCTCGCGCAGCGCTTTGCCGGCCTCGGCCGAGATCGCGCCCGACCAGACATGATACTCCACCTGCGCGATGCGCTCCTGGTTGGCGATCTCGTTGGCCTTGTCATAGGCCTTCAGCAGGTTGAGCACCGTCCAGGGATGCTTCTCGGCGATCTCGCGCCGGATCACCATGCCGTGGTTGATCGGGAAGATGCCGGTCTTCTTGTAGTAGCGCACGCCCTCCGCCAGCGGATCGGGGAACAGCGTCTTGATGTCGGGATGATGGTCGAGGTCGACGCGCGAGCGGTCGACCAGGTTGTTGTCGCGCAGGTAGTGGATGGTCGCGTGCAATTCGCCCGACACCATCATGCCGCCGAGACTCTTCTCGATCGGAATCTGGTTCACGGTCGTGCCCGGCGGCGGCTTGAAGCCGGTCGCGCCGCCGTGGCTGTGCGACGGCACCCGCTCCATCCAGTGCTCCATCTCGCTCTGGTGCACGCCGAACTCGTGCTGGAGCGCGCCGCGCGTCCACAGCGCCGCGGTCTGCTGATACTCGGGCACGCCCGCGCGTTTGCCCTTGAGGTCCTTCGGCTCGTTGATGCCGGCGTCCTTACGCACCAGGATCTCGGTGTGGAAGAACTTGCGCGTGGTGAAGATCGGGACGCCGACCCAGTCGTCGTTGCCTTGCGCGGTCGCCATCATCAGCGACGACATCGACATCTCGGATATGTCGAAGTCCTGGAACTTGAGCTGCCGCCAGAACATCTCGGATGGGTGGATGACGGTCGGGACGAGGTCGATACCGTCCGGCTTCACGGTGCCGTCGAGGATCGGCCACGAGCGCGGATTGGACGCGGTGGCGAGACTGAGAGCAAGGCGCATGAGGGAGATGTCCGTAGGGTGAGGAGGAAAGGCGGGGCATCAACCTACAGCGGGGATGTTATCGAGGGAAGCGCGTGCCCCGGGCGCTGCGGCCGTAGCCGGATGAGCCATAAGCGCTAGGTACTTGCAACGGCTGCTCTTACAGCAGGAAGTCGCCGCCCGCGAGCGACGTCGCCTTGACCGTAATCTCGAAGTCGGCCCGGCCGTCGCCGTTGACGTCGCCCTGGACGATGCAGGTGGAGCCGAGATCGCGGTAGCGCAGCTCGCCCCTCACATCGTTGAAGTCTTGCGTCCCGATGAAAGTGAACGCCTGGTTGCCGGAGACGCCGCTCCTGGCGTCGATGGTGCGAAGGTCGATGTCGTCGATGCCGCGTTGGAAGGAATTGATGACATCGCGGGTCGAGCCGACCCGGCTCTCGGAGATGGAATTGAAGTCGAAGTCGTCGAAGCCGGTGCTGCCGATCATGATGTCCCGGCCGAAACCGCCGGTCAGGATATCGTTGCCCGAGCCGCCGTTGAGCGAGTCGTTGCCGTTCATGCCAAGCAGCTTGTTCGCGCCGGTGCTGCCGATGATGGTGTTGGCGGAACTGTTGCCGGTGCCGCCGATGTTGCCCGAGGTCAACATCAACTTCTCGAAGCCGCTCTTCAGCGTGTAGGTGACGGTCGACGTCACCAGATCGATGCCCGAGCTTTCCACCGGCACGTCCGAGGTCGAGTTGATCACGTAGGTGTCGTTGCCGGAGCCGCCTTCCAGGCGGTCGTTGCCGAGGCCGCCGTCGAGCCTATCGTTACCGTTGAGGGCGATCAGCCGGTCGTTGCCCGATCCGCCGGAGAGGACGTTGACGCCGGTGGTGCCAATGATGAGGTTGGCGAGCCCGTTGCCGGTGCCATTGAGGTTGCCGCCGATCAGCGTCAGATTCTCCACCGTCGTGAACGAGTCGATCGAGCGGGTGATGGTCGAGGTGATGGTGTCGATGCCGCCGGTGTCGCTGATGACATCGGTGCCGTCGGCCAGCACATAGGTATCGTCACCGGCGCCGCCGATCAGGACGTCGGTGCTCAGCCCGCCGTCGAGCACGTTGTTCCCTGAATTGCCGGTGATGGTGTTGACGAGGTCGTTGCCGGTGCCGTTGATGGCGGCGGTCCCCAGCAGCGTCAGGTGCTCGATCGCCGCAAAAGAGGCCAGCGAGCGGCTGATGGTGGAGGTGATGGTGTCGGCGCCGCCGTCGTCCTGCACGGCGTCATTGCCGCTGCCGAGTACGAAGGTATCGTTGCCGAAACCGCCGAACAGCAGATCGTCGCCAGCGCCGCCGTCGAGCGTATCGCCGCCGACGCCGCCGTAGAGGCTGTCGCTGCCGTTGAGGCCGAACATCGTGTCATTGCCGTCGAGCCCGTTGATCTCGTCCGACAGGTTCTCATGGCCGAAAAGCGTTTCACTGCCGTCCGAGCCGGTGACGACGCCGTCGCGCGGATCGATGATCTGCATGAAGATATTGAAGGCGAATCCGTCCGGGCCGGTTCCGCTCTGGTCGCCCCAGGTCACCACGATGCGGCCGTCGGCGAGCAGCGCCACCTCCGGCGCTTGCTGCCCGCCGAACGTGGTGGTATTGACCAGGAACTCGGTGCCGACGCGCGCGCCGAACGCATCGAAGATCTGGCCGCGAATCTCGCCATTCGACGAATAGAAAATAGCGAAGCCGCCATCGGCGAGCGCCTGCACCGAAGGCCCGCCTTGCAAGCCCTCGATCAGCGTGTTGACGGTGAACTCGCTGCCGACCTCGGCGCCGGCGGAATCGAAAAGCTGCGCGCGGATCGCGAAGTTGTCGGTATCGGGCGGGGTCTGGCTGCCGTCCTGCCAGGTCACCACGAAACCGCCATTGGCCAGCCCTTCGACCTGCGGGTTGAAGTGATTGGCGCTGGCGTCGGAGACGGTGACGGCCGCTCCGGTCGCCACGCCGGCGAAGTCGAAGAGCCGCAGCCTGATGACGTCGGCGGTCTGATCGTTGAAGACGACCGCAAAGCCGCCGCCGGACAGCGCCGCGACGGCGGACTGGTTCTCGGTGTTCGCCGTCGAGGACACATCGCTGGCGGCGCCAGTGGCGTTGCCATTCTGCAGAAAGCGCTGCGCGAAGACGTTGCTGCTTGAATTGTAGGTAATGACCGCCTCGCCGCTGGCGAGAAAGTCGATGGCGCCGATGTTCGAGAACTGGCTGCCCGCGATGTCGACGGCGACGCGGTCCGTGAGATCATTGGCAGTTCCGTCGGCGGAGAAGCGCCGGAAGCTGACGCCCGTGCCATTGCCGCCATCGGTCGCATCGTCGAACACGACCCAGATCGATCCGTCGGGCGCCTGGGCGATATCGCTGACGGCTTGATTTAGGTCGTGCTGGTATTGACCAGGATCTCGCCGGTGCGGGCGCTGCCGTCTGCGTTGTAGATCCGCATCTTGACCGAAGTGCCGTCGCCGTCCCCGCCGGCGGGATCGGCGTCGCTCCACGCCACCGCGAAGCCGCCATCGGCGAGCGCGGTGACCACATTGTCCAGTTGGTTGGCCGGAGTGTTGGTGTTGACCCGGCTCTCGCCTCCCCATTTGCGTACGGTCATCGTCGCCTCCGTGGTGGCCTGCAATTTTCACATACGGTACTTGGGTAATCTGGTCGCGCCACGGTACTTGGGTAATCGGGTCGCAATAATGGCGCTTTCAGTCGCGGCCGAGGTGGGGGGCTTGGGCAAGCCGCTTGCTCCACCTCTCCCCGCATGCGGGAGAGGCGGGGAGCGCTGTAACCCGGATGAGCGCAGCGAAATCCGGGATTGGACCTACCAACTGCGAAGTCGTTCCCGCATTCCGCCATAGCGCGTCGAAGACGCGCGTACACGCGCTTACGGCTCCATGCGGGCTACAAGTCACTGGGTGATTGCGGGAGAGGTGGAGGTCGGCCTTACGACCACGTCGCGAAGCTTAGTCCCGTGCCGGTGCCGGCGGGGGTGCGATAACCGGGCACGTATTCGAACCAGTCGAGCTCGAGATGCTCGACGCAGCCGGCGACCGCGACCCAGTTCAGAATCTCCGACGAACCGGCGTTGAGCTTGTTGCGCGGGATGGCTTGCAGGAACGCGGCATCCTTGTCGGCGCAGGCCTTCAGGATCGCGCGGTCGAGTTCTTCGTCGACCAGGAAATGGCTTAAGCCGCCGGAGGCGAGCACGCCGATTCGCTCGTCGCCGGGGAATGACTCGACCGCCTTGCGCACAGCCTGGCCGAATTCGTAGCAGCGCTTCGGCCGAGGCTGGTTGGGCGGGAAATAGGTGTTGAGGAAGATCGGCACCGCCGGCACCGGCTTGTTCGCATCCATCACGCGACGGTGCACATAGGCGATGGCATGGCCTTCGCCTTCGCCCGCGGGCAGGCATTTCGACGCGCCGATGTCGAAGCCCAAGTCCATCAGAGACTCGATGAGGTGCGTGGCGAGCGTGGCATGCACCGGGTAGTCGCGCGGGCCTTCGTCCTCGAAGAAGCCTTGCCGATTCTGCACGTACCATTCGGGGAAGCGCTTGCGGTATTCCTCGTGCTGCTCGTTGGAATTGCGGATGGTGTCGCCGTAATAGATGGCGAAGGCCGGCCGGCAGTCCTCCTTGTAGCTCTCGTTCTGGTCGTCGCCGAGCACGATCAGCGCATCGATATTGCCGTTGGCGAGCGTCTGCGCCACGCGGTCGATCGCGCCGCGCGCCACGTTCTGGCGGGCGACCAGATTTGCGGGCGCCACCAGGTGCGCCATCTTCGGATCGGCCTTCTCCAGCAATTCGCCGTAGGTGACCGGGCGGCCGTCCTTGTCGCGGTGCTTGATGTTGCGGTCGGTCTCGACGAAGCGCTCCAGCGTCGCGTCGGACGCCAGCAGCATCGGCGTGTGCGAGGTGCCGAGCCCGAGGACGATGTTGGCCATTGGGTTACTTCCTTGTAGATGGGGTAACGGGCCGCGGCCAAGGCGCTCGCTCGCTACGGCTCTGAAGTG
>JBOHIG010000154.1:0-11898 GCA_050725815.1 Xanthobacteraceae bacterium | reverse complement strand
TCGCGCAACTCGTCGCATCCCGTGCAGCGGGCCTGGGCGGCGGTCGACGTGCCGCAATGCGGCTACTGCCAGTCCGGCCAGATCATGGCGGCGGCGGCGCTGCTCCGGAAGAATCCGAAGCCGACCGACAAGGACATCGATGAGGCGATGACCAACATCTGCCGCTGCGGCACCTATCAGCGCACCCGGCAGGCCGTGCATATGGCGGCTGGCAACGGCAACGGCGGTTCCGTTGGCCGCAGCGGTCGCCGGTCCTGAGATCGGGGAGATCAGCCATGACAAAATCGATCCGCGACGAATCCGTGACGCTGTCACGCAGGAATTTCATGGTCGGCTCGGCTGCTGCGGCAGGCGGCGGGCTCGCACTGGGCTTCAATGTGCCATTGGGCATCGGTGAAGCGCAGGCACAAGCGGCCGGCTCCGAGGTCGGCATCTGGGTCGTGATCCGGCCCAACAACAATTGCGTGATCCGCATCGCGCGCTCGGAGATGGGGCAGGGGACCCTCACCGGCCTCGCTCAGCTCGTCGCCGAGGAGCTGGAATGCGACTGGCGGCGGGTGTCGACCGAGGGCCTGACGCCGGCCCGCAACCTCGCGCGCAAACGCGCCTGGCGTGACATGTCGACCGGCGGCAGCCGCGGCATCCGCGGCTCGCAGGACTACGTTCGCCGGGGCGGAGCGGCCGCGCGCATAATGCTGTTGCAGGCGGCGGCGAACGAATGGGACGTGCCGGTCGGCGAGTTGACTGTCGCGGACGGCATCATCCGCCACGCCCGATCCCGCCGGCAAACGACATACGGCCGCGTCGCGGCCGCGGCAGCAAAACTCGCGCCGCCCGATCCGAAGTCCATCAAGCTCAAGGATCCCAAGGACTGGAAGATCGCGGGCAAGCCGCTCAAGCGGCTCGATACCGTCGACAAGCTCAACGGCCGCAAGGTCTATGCGATCGACCTCAAGCTGCCGGGCATGCTCAATGCGGCGATCAGCGATTGCCCGGTCTACGGCGGCAAGCTCAAGAGCTACGACGAGGCCAAGGTCATGAAGATGCCCGGCGTCCGCAAGGTCGTCCGGGTCAGCGAGTCCACGGTTGCCGTCGTCGCCGATACCTGGTGGCGCGCCAAGATGGGGCTCGACGCCCTGTCGATCGCCTGGGACGAAGGCGAGCACGCCAACGTGACAAGCGCGAGCATCGCCAAGCATCTCGAGACAGGCCTCACGTCGGCCGAAACCAACGGCGATCGCAAGAACGGCGACGCGCTTGCGGCGATCACAGGGGCTGCGAAGAAGATCGAGGCGGTCTACTCGACCCCGTTCCTCTCGCACGCCTGCATGGAGGTGATGAACGCGACCGTGCGCCTCACTGCCGATCGGGCCGAATGCTGGACGCCGACTCAGAACATGGAAGCCTCGCTGGCGACCTTGTCGGCGGCCTCGGGACTTCCGCTCGCACAGTGCGAGGTCTATCGCCACGATCTCGGCGGCGGCTTCGGACGTCGCGGCGGCACCCAGGACTTCGTCCGCAAGGCGGTGGCCGTGGCCAAGGAATTCCCGGGCGTTCCGGTCAAGACGATCTGGACGCGCGAGGAGGACCAGACCCACGACTTCTTCCGGCCGATCTCGATGTGCAAATTTTCGGCCGGCCTCGATGAGAACAACAACCTGGTCGGACTGCACGCGCGCGTGTCCGGACAGTCGATCAACGCCTATCTCAGCCCCGGCCGGATGGCCGGCGGTAGGGACATGCGACAATTGCAGGGTTACTACGCGGAGCCGGGCGACGCGCAGCTCGGCTACACCGTGCCCAACCTGCTGATCGAGTACGCCATGCGCAACACGCATGTTCCGGTCGGTCCCTGGCGCGGGGTGAACACCAACCAGAACGGCTACTACATGGAATGCTTCATCGAGGAGGTGGCGCGGGCGGCCGGCAAGGACTCGCTCGAATTCCGCCGTTCCTTGATGAGCAAGCATCCCAAGCACCTCGCCGTGCTGAACGCTGCCGCCGAGAAGGGCGACTGGGGCAAGCCGTTGCCTTCCGGGGTTCATCGCGGCCTCGCGCAGTTCATGGGCTACGGCAGCTACTCCGCTGCCACCGCCGAGGTGTCGGTGACCAACGGTCAGGTCAAGGTGCATCGCATGGTGCTGGCCTTGAACTGCGGCCACACCGTCAATCCGGGCCAGATTGCCGCCCAGGTCGAAGGCTCGGTGGTGTACGGCCTCTCGGCTGCGCTCTACGGCGAATGCACGGTCGACAAGGGCCGCATGACCAACCTCAACTTCGACAGCTACCCGCTGCTGCGGCTCTCCGAGATGCCGAAGGTCGAGACCGTATTGGTGCCGACCGGCGACTTCTGGGGCGGTGTCGGCGAGCCGACCATCTGCGTGGTGACGCCGGCGGTGATGAACGCGATCTTCGCGGCCACCGGCAAGCCGGTGCGCAGCCTGCCGCTGAAGAACGTCAAGCTGGCCTAGGCCGGCTTGAGCAGGTCGAAACGACGCGCTCCAGGGTCCTGATCGGCTCTGGAGCGTTCTTATTGTCGGGCGTATGCTGAACGGACGAACGATATCCGAAGGAACAACCATGAGCACCCGACTTCCGGTCCTGGAAAAATTCATCGGCGAATTGCAGTCGGTCTGGGCCGCCCATTCCGACAACCAGAGCCGCATGGAGCGCGCGAAGCCGCTGCTGGAAAAATTCGTGATGGAGCCGGCGCTGAAGGCGCATTCGGCGAACTGGCCCTCCACCGAGGGCCACAAGAACCTGCTCTTATATGTCGATCCGGAGCACGACTTCGTCATCAACGCGGTCGTGCGGGTGCCGGGCCGCAAGGGTAGCATCCACGATCATGCCGACGCCTGGGTGCTTTACGGGCTGCTCGACGGCACCGAGAGCCTGGAACGCTACGAGCGAGTCGATGACGGCAGCAAGCCGGGCTACGCCGAGCTGAAGCTCTCCTCGGTCACGACCGGCACGCAGGGCAAGGTCGATCTCGTCCCGCCGCGCAACGTCCACGCCGAGCAGGGCGGGCCGGCGCGATCCGTAGCGATCATCGTTCGCAGCCAGAAACTGGGGCAGGGAACAGTCTTGCAGGGCCGCTACGATCCGGCGGCGAAGACTCGCACCGAGGGCTACGGCCCGACCCAGGTGCCCTACGAGCTGGTTGCCTGACGCGCGATTTTTCCTCGCAGCGAAATCGCGCGTTAATCCCAAGATATTGCGTTAACCGAGGACGCCAACCCTAGCGCTTGGCGCGCGCCGCTCGCTATGGTAAGCGCGCGGCTTCAGGAGAGGTTCATGGCTGCCATCGATCCCCGCGAGAAAAATCAAGCAAACGCAATGTTTTCGGCCTCGCTCGCGGAGGCCGATCCGGAGGTCGCCGACACGGTCGCGCGCGAGCTCGGCCGCCAGCGCGACGAGATCGAGCTGATCGCGTCCGAAAACATCGTCAGCAAGGCTGTTTTGGAGGCGCAAGGCTCCGTGCTGACGAACAAATATGCCGAGGGGCTGCCGGGGCGGCGCTATTACGGCGGCTGCCAGTTCGTCGACATCGCCGAAACGCTGGCGATCGAACGGGTTACCAGGCTTTTCGGATGCAAATTCGCTAACGTGCAGCCGCATTCCGGCGCCTCGGCCAATGCGGCGGCGTTCCTTGCCCTGTTGTCTCCGGGCGATACCTTCATGGGCCTCAATCTCGCCGCCGGCGGCCACCTCACTCACGGATCTCCCGTGAACATGTCCGGCAAGTGGTTCAAGCCGGTGCCCTACGCCGTGCGCCGCGACGATCACCGCATCGACATGGACGAGGTACGAAAGCTCGCCTACGAGCACCGTCCGAAGCTCATCATCGCCGGCGGCTCGGCCTATCCTCGGATCATCGATTTCCGCGCTTTCCGCGAGATCGCCGACGAGGTCGGGGCGATGCTGATGGTGGACATGGCGCACTTTGCCGGCCTAGTGGCTGGCGGCGTCCACCCTTCGCCGTTCCCGCACGCGCATGTGGTCACCTCCACTGCGCACAAGACGCTACGCGGGCCGCGCTCGGGCTTCATCCTGACCGACGATGAGGCGCTGGCGAAGAAGATCAACTCCGGCGTCTTCCCGGGCCTGCAGGGCGGGCCGCTGATGCACATCATCGCGGCCAAGGCGGTTGCCTTCGGCGAGGCGCTCAAGCCCGCCTTCAAAACCTATGCGCGCAGCGTGGTCGAGAACGCCAAGGCGCTCGCCGAGACGGTCAAGTCGAAGGGCTTCGATATCGTCTCCGGCGGCACCGACACGCATCTGATGCTGGTCGATCTGCGGCCGAAGCGCCTCACCGGAAAGGTCGCGGAATCGGCGCTCGGCCGCGCCCACATCACCTGCAACAAGAACGGCATCCCGTTCGATCCGGAGAAGCCGACGGTCACCTCGGGCATTCGCCTCGGTACGCCGGCCGGCACCACGCGCGGCTTCGGGATCGCCGAGTTCCGCCAGGTCGGCGAGATGATCGCGGATGTGCTCGACGTGCTCTCGCAGAAAGGTGTCGAGGAGGACGCGCTCATCGAAGGCGCCGTGCGCGAGCGGGTGAAGGCGCTGGTGCAGCGGTTTCCGATCTATCAGGGGTGATTGAAGAAGTCATGCAGTGCCGCGGACTCGGCGCGCTCCCTCTCCCCGCAGGGGAGAGGGTTGGGGTGAGGGGGGTCGGATCAGCGAGAGTTTGTAACCCCTCACTCCACCCCTCTCCCTATGGGAGAGGGAGCCCGCTGCATTCGCGGCGCAGGTTTCGACAAACGCGAAGCTGCATTGGGAAGGCATAACACATGCGCTGCCCGAACTGCGCGAGCCTCGATACCCAGGTGAAGGACTCCCGGCCGACGGAGGACTCGTCCGTCATCCGCCGCCGCCGCGTGTGCCTCGCCTGCAATTTCCGCTTCACGACGTTCGAGCGCGTGCAGCTGCGCGAACTGGTCGTCATCAAGCGCAACGGCCGGCGCGTGCCGTTTGATCGCGACAAGCTCTTGCGCTCGGTGCAGATCGCACTGCGCAAGCGCCCGGTCGAGCCGGAGCGCATCGACCAGGCGGTGTCGAAGATCGTGCGCGAGCTGGAGAGCGCGGGCGAGAGCGAAGTCTCCTCCGAGGCGATCGGCGAACTGGTGATGGAGGCGCTGCGCTCGCTCGACGACGTGGCCTATGTGCGCTTCGCCTCGGTCTACCGCAATTTCCGCGAGGCGAAAGATTTCGAGACGCTGCTCGGGGAGCTGTCGGGCGAGGAGGAGGGGAAGGCCGACGCGGGTAGAAAATAAGCACGGCCCCGTGTGCATTGGATCAAGCTCGGACCCAAACATTCCGGTGTTCCCTTGGCCCGGTTCTGCTCCATGATCTGGTTCCCCGCCATCAAAAAAATATTAGGTGAAACTGCGGCATCTCCTCGGGAGTTCTCATGCTGGGAGAGATTTAAACCAGGAGGCTTCGATGCCTGCGCTGCTTGTTCCGATTCTCATCGGCATCCCTGTGCTGTTCGTCGGCGGCTATTACCTCGTTCAGGTGGTCAAGTAGGCCGTTGAAGCAGCAATGCAGAAAAACGCCCGGCACGTTGCCGGGCTTTTTCTTACCTGCAGGTCGGTGCATCGTGAGCACCGTGCCGAGCCGCCGGCGTGATCGCGATTAAATCCAAAGCAGTCATGCGCCAAGAAGGTGCACGTTGATCGGAACGCTTCGCTCGTCGTCCGCCTCTAACCTTTCAGCAGCTTTTGCAGCGCCGCCACCGTTTCCTTCGGCAGTTTCATCGTGTCGCGCGTGAGCGCATCCAACTGCTCGCCGGTCGCGGGGTCGATCATGATCTTGCGCTTTTCCACCGCCGCCAGGAATTCGGGGTCTTTGACCATCGCCGCAAAGGCGGTGCGCAGCGCCTTGAGCCGCTCCGGCGGCACGCCCGGCGTGGTCAGGACCGACCGGCCGACCTCGGCGGTGCCGCAAAGCGCGCGCATGACTGCGCGTCCCTCATCGCTGCTCGCCAGTTCGAGCATGGTCGGTACCTGAGGGATTTTCGGGAAGCGCTTGAGGGCGCTCTGGTACAGGATCACGGCCTTCCCGCTTAACCAGTCGGGATGTGAGGCAAGCATGACGGCCAGCGATTCGCTGCCGTTCACCTCGATTTCGCCGCGCTCGACCGCGAGTTGGATCTCGGCGGTGCCGCGATAGCCCGTAACGATCTTAAACTTGGCGCCGGCATAAACGTTCAGCGCGCGCGCAAAGACAGCCGACGTCGAGCTCGTGTTGCCGGCGCCGACTGTGAGCTCGCGCTTGCGCGCGTCCTCGAAGGATTTGATGCCCGCCTTCGGCAGGGCCACCGCAATGTCGATATTCGAGGCGATGCGGCCGACATAGGTGAATCGCGTTGGGTCGATCCCCCACTTGTTGTCAACGAGCAAAGTCAGCGCGAGTTGCTGGGCGACGGTGCCGAGGTGGGTCCCGTCCTGTGGCGCCACCTTGTAAAGGTACTCGATCGCCCTGAAGCCACCGGCTCCGGGCATGTTCACCCCGATGACGGTCGGTTTGCCGGGAATGTGGCGGCCGAGAAATTCGACGGCAAGCCGCCCATAGAGATCGTAGTTGCCGCCCGGCGGGTAGCCCACGATCAGGCGCACCGTCTTGCCGCGATAGAAGTCGGCGACGGGATCGGCTTGGGCGGCGGCAGGCAGGCTGGCGACCAGCAGCGCCGCCAACGCGATCATTCGAATTGCGATTGTCATGGCATCCTCTCCGCCTTGTTCGGCTTGCCTCACTTCCGCAGCAGTTTCTTCAGTGCCGCAACCGTGTCCTTCGGCAATTTCATCGTTTCGCGCGTGACCGCATCGATTTGCTCGCTGGTCCCGGGATCGATCATGATCTTGCGTTTCTTAGCCATCGCCACGAATTCGGGATCCTTGACCATGGCCGCAAAGGCGGTGCGCAGCGCCTTGACGCGTTCCGGCGGCACGCCCGGCGTGGTCAGGATCGAGCGGCCGACCTCGGCCGTGCCGGCCAGCACGCGCATCACCATGCGCCCCTCGTCGCTGTTCGCCAACTCAAGCATGGTCGGGACTTGCGACAATTGCGGAAATCGCTTGAGGCCGTTCTGATAGAGCAGTACGGCCTTGCCCTGCAGCCAGTCGGGATGCTGGACAATGATGGTGGGCAGCGATTCACCGCCGTTCACGTCGACTTCGCCGCGCTGGATGGCGAGTTGAATGTCATTGGTACCGCTGTAGCCGGTGACGATCTTGAAGCGCGCCCCGGCATAGGCGTTCAAGGCGCGCGCGAAGATGGCCGACGTGGAGGTCGCCTGGCCGGCGCCGACCGTGACTTCGCGCTTGCGCGCATCCTCGAATGACTTCAGGCCGCTCTTCGGCAAAGCCACGGCGACGTCGACCATCGAGGTGAGGCGGCCGAGATAGTTGAATCGCGTCGGCTCGATTCCCAGCTTGTCGTCGACGAGCAGGTTCATCGCGAGCTGCTGCGCGGTGCTGCCGAGATAGGTCCCGTCCTTTGGCGCCACCTTGTAGAGGTAGTCGATCGCCTTGAAACCGCCGCCCCCGGGCATGTTCTGCACGACGATAGTCGGATTGCCGGGAATATGGCGGCCGAGGAATTCGCCGGCCAGTCGTCCATAGAGATCGTAGCTGCCGCCCGGCCCGTAACCGACGACCAAACGCACGGTCTTGCCGCGGTAGAAATCGGCGACCGAGTTGGTTTGGGCGGCGGCGGGCTGGCTGATGGCCAGCAGTGCCGCCAACGCGATCATTCGACGGATAACTGTCATGACATCTCCACTTGCTGTTTCCATGCGGCCCATGGCCGATCGACATTCTGCTTCTTGAGCTGCTCGAACTCGTTCAGGAAATTCACCGGCCCGCCGAGGATCGCCGCCTGCATCTGGAGCTTGGCGTTGACCTCGGTGTAGATGGCGCGGAACACAGTGGTCTTGAGATCGGGCCCGGCGACGGCATTGCCGTGTCCGCGCATCAGCACCACCGAACCCTGGCCCAGCGCCTGCGCCAGCGAGCGTCCAAGCTCGTTCGTGAGCACGAGCATATTGTTCTGCTCGCCGGC
The DNA here is from genome assembly GCA_050725815.1 of Xanthobacteraceae bacterium. Lineage (GTDB taxonomy): Bacteria > Pseudomonadota > Alphaproteobacteria > Rhizobiales > Xanthobacteraceae > VAZQ01. The sequence continues at coordinate 3,831 of JBOHIG010000154.1, read as the reverse complement.
ATGCTCCCGGATTTCCCAGACCGGCGTGCCTTGCCCGAGGAAATGGCCGTTGTGAAAGATCGCCCGCAGCGGCTTCTCGGTGACGCTGAACGGGATCACGGTCGGCGAATGGCTGTGCACGACCGCGTTCACGTCCGGCCGCGCCTGGTAGATCTGGCCGTGGATGAAGCGTTCACGATAGGCCGGGCGGCCGCGGGCATTGAGCGCGTTGCTATCGAGATCGAAGGTGATGAGGTCGCGCGCCGAGACGTCGCGTGGCGCAATCGCCTGCATCTGCAGGTAGCGGGTGGGATCGCGCGGGTCGCGGATGCTGACATGGCCGAAGCTGTCGAGCACGCCGTGTGCGGCGAGGATGCGATTGGCTGCGACCAGATCGGACGCCGTCGCAGGGTCGAGACCGGCATAATCGGGGCCGAGTTCGTCCCCGCGTTGCACATTGTCTTGCACCATCGCTTCCCTTGTCGCCGCGATCTCGGTTGTCTGCTTCTTCGCCCCCGCGCTCTGCCGCAGGCGGCCCTCAAGAGTTCCGATGGCGGCAGTATCGCGGATTGCGACGGCACAGGGAAGGGACCGTCCGGGGTTCGCGCCGGCAGCATGAGCTCGCAACGGGAAAAACTGTTGTTCCAGGAACCGCATGTCCGGTGGTGCATGGCGCCGTTCTCGGCGAAAGATGTCGGCACGCGCGACGCTTGTCACTCGCGGACGAACGGCCATAATCCCGCGTATTGTCGGAATGGGCCGGCGTTGGGGGGCGGGACAAATGATCGGACTTCGTTTGCGACTTGCACCGGCGAGCTTCGCGGTTCTCGCCGCGCTCATAGGATGGCTCGGCCCGGCTCGCGCCGAATCCGTCGGCGATTTCTACAAGGGCAAGACGATCCGTATCGTAATCGGCACCGGCATTGGCGGCTCCTACGGAGTGTACGCGACGCTGGTGTCGCGCCACCTCGGACGCCATGTTCCCGGCGGACCAACGTTGATTGTACAATCCATGCCCGGCGCCGGCGGGCTGGTGGCACTCAATCACCTTGGCAATCAGGCGCCGCGCGACGGCACCGTGATCAGCGTCATCCACGTCACGCTAGTCCAGGAGGGCTTGTTCAATCGGAAGGCGAACTACGACGCCGGCAAGTTCGAATGGATCGGACGGTTTGCGAGCCTTGCGTTCCTCGGCGTCGCTTCGCGCAAGTCGGGAATCAGAACGCTGGACGATGCCAAGAAGCGCGAGGTTGTCACAGGAGCGCCCGGACTTAACAACGTCCCGGGACAATCGCCTTTCGTGCTCAACAAGATCGCCGGTACGAAATTCAAGGTGATTAGCGGCTACAACGGCACCGGGCAGACCTTCATCGCGCTCGAGCGCGGGGAGGTCGAGATGGCGGTGAGCTCCATGGACAGCCTGCGCGCGCTGCACTGGGACAAGCTGCAGCGCGGGGACTTGGTCCCCTTATTCGCGCAGGCCGGCGGCCGGCTGAAGGATTTCCCGAAAGTGCCGACGCTGCTCGAACTCGGCCGCGACGAGGTGCAGAAGGCGTTTCTCGGCGTCTTCTCGATCACCGCCGAGATCGGGCGCTCGCTCGCAACTCCGCCAAGTGTGCCGAAGGATCGTCTGGACGCCTTGCGTGCAGCATTCGACAAGATGCTCGCCGATTCGCAGTTCAAGGCCGACGTCGCAAAGCTGCGCGTCGAGCTCGATCCCAGGAGCGCCGCGGACATGCACCGCCTGGTCGCCGCCTCGATGGCGATGTCGCCCGCGACCCGCGACAAAGCGCGCGCGTTCTACGACAACCTTTTCAAATAGCGTGGCCGACGGGATATCGGGAATGACCGCCATGAAGAGTTTCAAGACGCTTACCGCGATCGCCACGACCGTCACGGTGCTCTGCCACGCGTCCTCCGCGCGCGCCGAAACGGTAACCGAGTTCTACAAGGGCAAGACCATCAAGGTCGTCATCGGAGCCGGGGTCGGCGGCAGCTACGCCGTCTATGCGCAACTGGCATCGCGTCATCTCGGTCGCTTCATTCCGGGCGCGCCGGCCGTCGTGATGCAGTCGATGCCGGGCGCGGGCGGTCTTATCGCGCTCAACTATCTCGGCACGCAGGCGCCGCGCGACGGCACCGTCATCACGATCGGCCATATCACCATCGTGCACGAGGGGCTGTTCAATCCGAAGGCGAAATTCAATCCGCGCGAGTTCAACTGGATCGGACGGTTCTCGAGCTATGCCTCGATCGGAGTCGCCTCGAGGAAATCCGGCATCAGGTCGATCGAGGACGCCAAGAAGCGCGAAGTTACTCTGGGCGCGGCCGGCGCCACCAGCGTTCCCGGGCAGGCGCCGGTGGTGCTCAACAAGATCGCCGGCACCCGGATCAAGGTCATCAGCGGCTACAAGGACACCGGCGCCGGCTTCCTCGCGCTCGAGCGTGGCGAGGTCGAGATGTCGGGCACCTCGATCGACGCACTCCGGGCGCTGCATTGGGACAAGCTTAAGAACGGCGACTTCGTCCCGATCTATGTCCAGGGCGTCGAGCGATGGAAGGAATATCCGAATGCGCCGACGCTGCTCGAATTGGGCAGGACGGACGTCGAGAAGGCATTCCTCGGGGTGTTCTCGATCACCGCGGGGGTTGGACGTTCGCTGGCGACGCCGCGGGGCGTGCCGAAGGACCGGCTCGCCGCCTTGCGCACCGCCTACGACAAGATGATCGTGGATCCCGCCTTCAAAAGGGATGTCGCCAAGCTGCGTCTCGTCCTCGACCCGCTGCCGGGCGCGCAGCTGCAAGAGCTGATCGCGAATTCGATGAAGATGTCGGAAGACACGCGCAGGAAGGCGCACGCCTTCTACGACGACCTGTTCAAGCACCTGAAGAAGTAGGGCGGCTCCGGCGGCGGCCATGGCATGGATCGGCCGGGTTGTCGGGACGGTCGCGGCGCTCGCATGTGCTGCTGGAGGCCGTGCCGAGCCGGCGGTCTCGGAGGCAAGACGCGCCGACAATGGATTTCTCGTCCACACCGTCAAGAGCGAATTCCAGGCAGGCGCCACGCAGATCTTTGTCCGCATGCCGGACAAGATCGCGGCCGGCGTGCGCCTGCCGGTGCTCTATCTGCTTCCGGTCGAGGCGCATGACGGGCAGAAGTGGGGCGATGCGCGCGCCGAGGCGCGCAAGCTCGACCTCGCCAACCGGCTCGGCGCGATCGTCGTCTATCCGACCTTCAGCCATCTGCCGTGGTACGCCGACCATCCGTCTGATCCGCACATCCGCCAGGAACGCTATTTCCTGGACGTGGTCCTCCCGTTGGTCGAGCGGGGCTACCCGGCGCGCGCTGAGCGCGACGCGCGGTTGCTGCTCGGCTTCAGCAAGTCGGGCTGGGGTGCCTGGAGCCTGTTGCTGCGGCGGCTGGACCTGTTCGGCAAAGCTGCTGCCTGGGACGCGCCGATGATGCTGGAGCGGGGCCGCTACGGCATGGAGGTCGTCTCGGGCAGCCAGACGAACTTCGAGCAATACCGGATTTCGACCCTGCTGCGCACGCGCGGGACGCTCATCGGGCGCAAGGAACGGCTCTGGCTCGCGGGCTACGATTTCTACCGCGCCCACACCCTGGAGGCGCATAAGCTGATGCGGGCGCTCGCGATCCCGCATGGCTATCGCGACGGCCCGCGGCGCCGGCACCACTGGAATTCAGGCTGGGTTCAGGAAGCCGCGCGCTGGCTGGCGCGCTAGTCTAGTGGTCCGATTCTAACATTCGCATCCCATTGGGCAGGCGACTTTGCGAATGTTAGAATCGAAGGACCACTAGCAAGTATAGATTGCTAGTGGAGTTTTGGATTT
>JBOHIG010000153.1:0-9516 GCA_050725815.1 Xanthobacteraceae bacterium | reverse complement strand
GTTCGGAAGTCCGCTTCATTGCCGCCGCACACTCTTCAAGCGGACTTCCGAACCAAACCACACTAGAATCATAGGTTTGCTAAGTGTCCTTCGAATCCGAAGTCCGCTCACGAGCACGCCGCAGAATGAAGCGGACTTCGGATTCGGGACACTAGCAATCTATACTTGCTAGTGGTCCTTTGATTCTAACATTCGCAAAGTCGCCTGCCCAAATGGGATGCGAATGTTAGAATCGGACCACTAGGCACGGGACGGTCCATCTTGCTCAAGATTCGGCGGCGCAACAAGCGCGTGTTGCTTGGCGCTATTTTGCGCGCTCCTTCGCGCCTTTGGGTGACAGCAGCTTGCGCGCCCGCGCCACCACGCCGGGCGGAATCTCCATGAGATTGCGCGTGAGCGCTGCGAGCTGGTCGCCGGTTACGGGTTCGACCTCGATGCGGCGCTTGGCGGCATCCTTCTGGAAGTCCGTATCCTTCATCGTAGCGGCGAAGGCGCGGCGCAGCGCGGCGACGCGATCGGCCGGCACCCCCGGCGGCGTGAAGAACGGGCGGCCGTAGGATTCGCGCGAGTAGAGGATGTCGAGGATCTGCCTGTCCTCGGCGGTCTTGCCTTTGCGCATGATCGGCACCTTGGCGAGCGCGGGGTCGGGGGTCTCGCTGTACTTGCCCATCACGATCAGCTCTTTGGTGCGCAATACGTCCGCATATTGCGTGCGCGCGCTGCCCCAGGCGAGCGCGACGTTGGAATGCACCTCGCCGCGTTGCATCGCCAGCTTGATCTGGGTGGCGCCGCGATAGCCGGTGACGATCTTGAATTTGGTGCCGAGCAACTGGTTCAACACGAACGGGAAGTCCCAGGTCGCGCTGCCGGGCGCCGACGCGCCGACGATCATCTCGGTGGTAAAGACGTCGTCGAGCTTCTTCACCGGCGCCTTGTGCCAGACCACCATGATCTCGGTCTCACGGCTGGTGCTGCCGAGCCAGTTGAACTGCAAGGGATTGAAGTGAGCCGCGCTCGGAATCAGCAGCGGCGTGGTCGGCATGCCATTGCTGGCAAGCGCGAACAGAGTTCCGTCCTTGGCGCCGGTGTTGAAGATCTGGTTGGCGAGCCGCAGGCTGCCGCCGCCCGGGACGTTCTGCACGATGACGGTCGGATTGCCCGGGATGTGCTTGCCGATATGACGCGCCACCGCACGGCCGACGAGGTCGTAGCCGCCGCCGGGCTCGGAGCCGATCTGCAGGGTGACGGTCTTGCCGCGATAGAAGTCGGCGATGGAGTCCTGGGCGGAGGCGGGACAACCCATGAGCAGGGTTGCAGCGGCGAACGTTGCCAATCTGATCATGGGCACTCCCTCTGCTGTCGTGCTCCGGCGAGCGTCGACGATCGCATGCGGACACCAACACCGAACGGATTATGGGCCCCCGCTTTCGCGGGGACGACACCGAAAAATGTCGCAGCCTTACTTCCGCCGGTAGCTCAGCGCCTCACGTTCGGCCTCCTCGCCGCCGAGCCCAATCTGCAAGCCGTAGTATTTGTCGGAATTGACCGCTTCCGGATAGAATGCCGCCAGGTCGTGCTCGGGATAGTTGCTCAGCATCCACTCCGCGATCTCGCCGCGCGTCGCGATCCAGACCTTCGGCCGGCTCTTGACGTAGCGGATCAGGTCCTCGACCACGCGCGTGCGATGGCCGTGCGCGATAATGGGGTGGGTGCCATAGGCCAGCATCTTCGGATGCCCGCGCTCGCCTTCGTCGTAGAGTGCGTCGAAGCAATCGCGCCACATGCCGGCGACGTCGCGCGGCGTGTTGTTGCCCTTGTAGGTCGAGAAATCCGAAATCGCGTAGCTGGTCATGCCGACGACCTTGCGGTTGCCGTAGCGGATGATGAAGGGCACGTCGGCATTGCGCAGCCCGACCACGTATTTGAAGCCTTTCTCCGCGCACATCGGGAAGGTCTCCGCTGTGACGTGCCCGCCGGGGCTGGAGAACCCGGTGAACGCGATGCCGAGCTTCTTGAACGCCGCCATGGTGTCGTCGAGCGATTTCGACTGCTCCTCCACCGTCATGTCATAGAAGTAATTGTGCTCCCAGCCCTGCACGATGAACTCGTGACCGTCGGCGGCGGCCTGCTTGGCGAGGTCGGGGAATAGCGACACCGTGTGGCCGTCGGCGTAGCAGCTCGTCTTGACGCCGTGACGCTTCCACATGTCGAGCAGGCGCTGCATGCCGCCGGTCTCGGCGAAGGCGTGCTCGTAGATCCAGCGCATGCCGCGGCCGTATTGCGCGTCGGCCGGAACGCGCTCGGAGGTCACCTGATTGTTCTGGTTGGTGCCGAGCCGCTTCTCCCAGGTCTCCCACGACATGTTGAAGACGACGGCGATGTTGGCGCCGCCCGGCCAGGCGAACTTGCATTTGTACATGTGAGCGTCCTCGCGATTCTACCTTGGTACGTATCCTGGGCGCAGCGCGGCACCGCGCCCGGGACACGAAAAGCATCACACCAATCTCGTCTTGTCGTTGTTCGCCGAGGGTGCGCCGGCATTGCGGCTCACCCGCACGTCGACCAGCGCCGGCATCTTCGACGCCAGCGCGTCGCGCACCGCGTCGCGTACGTCGGCGCGGTCCTCGACCCGCGTGCCATGCGCGCCGAAAGCGCGCGCGACCGCGGCGAAGTCCACGTCGCGATAGTCGCACACCTCGGTGATGACGCGCTTGTAGTGCCGCTCCTGGTGATGGCGCTCCGACGCCAGGCTGGCATTGTTGAGCACCACCGCGACGATCGGGATATCGCAGCGCATCGCGGTCTCGAACTCGGCGATGTGGTAGAGCATGCCGCCGTCCCCCGACACCGCCACCGTGCGCCGCTGCGGCGAAGCCAGCACCGCGCCCATGGCGCCGGGGAACACCCAGCCGAGCGAGCCGTTGGCGCGCACCATGCTGCGGCCGGCCTTGACCGGGAACAGCCCGCCGACCCAGCCGCCATGCGCGCCGGTATCGGCCGCGATCAGGTCCTCGGGCGCCATCACCTCGCGCAGCCGCGCGATCACGTCGGCCGGGTGGATGCCGTCGTTGGGTTTCTCATCGGCGAGCTTGGCGGCGTGGCCGCGCCAGGTTTCGACCCGCTTGGCGATCTCCTTCGCCCAGGGCGTGCGCGGCCGGCGCAGCTTCTTTTCGTCGACAAACGCGAGCGCCATCTCGAACGTCAGCTTGGCGTCGCCGATGACGCCAAGCGCGTTCGGATAGTTGTGGCCGATGATCTGCGGATCGGAATCGACCTGAATGAGCCGCTTCTCGCCGAACGGCAGCGTCCAGCGGTGCGTGGCGAGCCCGCCCAGCCGCGTGCCGATGGCGAGGACGGTGTCGGCGTCGCGCACCGCATCGTTGCCGACCTTCGAGGAGTTGCGGCCGATCACACCGACTGCAAGATCGTGGGCGGCGTCGATCGCGCCCTTGCCGCCGAGCGTGGTCGCAACCGGGATGCTGAGCGCGTCGGCAAAAGCAGTCAGCGCGTCCCACGCCTCGGAGACGATCACGCCGCCGCCGGCGACGATCAGCGGCTTCTCGCCTTGCAGCAACAGCTCGACCATGCGCGCGACCTGCGCGCGGTCGGGGACGACCCGGCGGTCGTTGACGTGGCCGACGCCTTGCTCGCGATAGGCGTCGCTATCGTCCGCTTCGGCGCGGAACATGTCGGCGGGGATTTCGAGATGCACCGGCCCGGGCGGCGTACCGGTGGCGATGCGGATCGCCGCGCGCAGCATCGCTCCCGCGCGGTCGGGCGACGACACCGTCTTGTTCCAGCGGGTAACGCCCTGGTGCAGCGGCAGGCCGTCGACGTCCTGGTATTCGAATCGGTCGCGCGACGTGCTCGCGAGCGCGGAGGTGAGCGAGACCACCGGGCTCGACGCCCACAGCGGGTCGGCCAGCGCGCCGGCGACGTTGGACACCCCCGGGCCGCGCTGGCCATAGACGAAGCCCGGCTTGCCGGTGACGCGCGCATAGCCGTCGGCCATGTAGACCGCCCCGCTCTCGCTGCGGCAGTTGATGAGCTTGAGGCCGGCGTCGGCGAGCGAGAACCACAATTCGTGGTCGCCGCCCATCATGCAGAAGAAGTATTTCGTGTCGTAGGCGACCAGGGTTTTTGCGATGATGTCCGATACAGTCGCCATCGCTCACCGCCCGCGCCGGCCGGCGGCGCCCATGGCCTCCGATTTCAGCAGCTCCCAGATGCGGTCGCTGCCGTGTCCGGGCCGGTGCCGCTGGTGCGTGGAGTTCATGATCGCGGCTTCCTCGGGCGCGAGATAATTGATCGGGCCGCCCAGCATCTTGGCCTGCAGCAGGAGCTTGGCATTGGCTTCCGTGTAGACCGCGCGATAGACGCCGACGCGCACGCTCGGCCCGACCACGGCGTTGCCGTGACCGCGCAGCAGCACCACCGAATTCTCGCCAAGCTTCTCGGCCAGCGCCTTGCCCAGTTCGCGGTTGGAGATCAGCAGGTCGGTCCAGCCGGCCGTGTCGCGGGTGTCGAACACCGGCACCTCGGGATAGAAGAACGCGGCGCGGATCGGCCTGAGCGGCTCGGTGGAGACGCTGAAGGGCACGACGGTCGGCGAGTGGGTGTGCACCACACAGTTGACGTCGGGCCGCGCCTTGAAGATCTCCGAGTGGATGAAGCGCTCGGAATAGATCGGACGGCCGTCGTCCTTCACCGGTTCGCCGTCGGCGACGCCGAACACCATGATGTCGGCTGCGGTCACCAGCCCCGGTGCGCGCGCCCGCGACAGCAGAAAGCGGTCGGGATCGCGCGGATCGCGGGCGCTGATGTGACCGAAGCCGTCGACCACGCCCTGGTGGTAGAGAATGCGGTTTCCGGCGACGAGATCGTCCACCACCGCCTTGAACTCGCCGCCGGCGCGGCCGCTTGTCTTCCTGCTCGCCTTCTTCGCGGCCTTCCGGCCGGCCAAGCTCTTGCTACGCTTCGCCACCCCAACCCTCCTGGCGCAATCAATCCCGGTTTGATCTTTCTGCCGAAGTCCCGCGGCCGTCAATCGGCCACGGATATCCGTTATTGCACAACCGCGGTCCACATCGTCTGCGCCAATCGGTTGCATTCATCGTTGCCATCCAGGCCGGCGAGTCCGGTCGCGATCACGTCCGCCGCCCCAGGCGCGCCCGGCATGTGGGCGAGCACGCGCTGCGCCTTGTCGGCAAGTTGCGCATCGTCGAGCGGGCGCGACGGGTCGCCGAGCGCGGCAGTGATGCGCTTGCGTACAGTCTTGCCGCCGGCGTCCACCTCGACTTCGGCCGGGAAATTCGCCGGGAAGAGCGCGAGCAGCGCCTCGTCGGGAACGATCTCGACCTTGCCGGCGAACGCCGCCGCGGCCTCATTCAGCGCGCCGGCGCGCTCGATATCATAGAGCCGCTCGCGAGCGTGGACCGCCAGCCCCATCTGGAACGCGGCGCCGACGATGGTCGAGGCGCGCGCGCCGGCTTCCGCCTTGGTCGCGATCATGCGCGCATAAGGCGGCGGCACGCGCACGCGCACCTTGGTGATAGAGCCAAGCGCAACGCCTTCGCCCACCAGCGCCGTCAGCCCCTCGATGGCGGCGATCGCCTGCTTCGCTGAGCAGAACGGCTTGAGCGACAGCGCGCGGTAGCAGCTTGCCTCGCCGAGGCCGGCCGTCAGCGCGTCGAGCTTCGCTTCGATACCGTGCGCGTCGGCGAGCCATGGGCCGTCGAGCAGGGACGGATCGCCGCCGACGCCATGCGCCGCCGCATCTGCCGCGCGCACCCCGGCACTCACCGCCAAGGCGAGGATCACCGAGCGGCCGGGCAGCGCACCGTGGAAGCGTCCCGAGCGGCCGGCCGAGAGCATCAGCGCCAGCGACAGTGCGTGCGCCGTCTGTTCCTCGCTCAGTCCTTTGATGCGTGACGCGATCGCCGCCACGCCGAGCGGCGCGGTGAAATAGGTCGGCCACAGCCCGCGATAGAGCACGCGCGCGCCGTCGATCGCGACACCGAGCCGCGTCATCAGCTCGGTGCCGATCCAGATCGCGGCGGCCACCGCGTCGGCATCGACGGCGCCGCCGTCACGCGCGAGCGCCAGTGCGGTCGGGGCCGTCACCGAAGACGGCGTGGTGCAGGAGGGCGTGTGGATGTCGTCGATCTCGGTGTGGCGGACGACGGCGGCCAGCATTCCGCAGGCGTCCGCGACTGCTGCATGTGGCAGGACCTGCCGCAGCGCCCGGCCTTCGGTGGTGCGCGCTCCGGCGACGGCCGCGAGCAGCGTGTCGGCGACATGCCGGCGCTGCGCCGCGCGCTCGGCAGCAGGCAGCGACTTCACCGACGCGCTGCCGACGAAGCGCGCAAGCTCGCGGATGACGCTCATGGCCGCAACCTTGCGCAGCGGGCGGGCTGCTTGACAGTGCGATGGCGGAAGGCCGACGATCCAGCCGCGCTGGGGAGGTGACGATGAAAATCGGCCTGTTCTCGAACGGCAACCGGAACAATGCGCTGGCGAAGACCAGCTATGACGACGACCTGCATGAGGTCATCCTAGCCGATCGACTTGGAATTTCGGAAGCCTGGATCAGCGAGCACGGCACGTTTCTCGCGTATCAGCGTCCGGACCAGCTTCCCTCCGCCGATCTCTTCATCTGCAAGGCTGCCGCGCTCACCAAGCAGATCAGGATGGGCCCGGGCATCCGCCCGCTGCCGTTCTTCCATCCGCTCCAGATCGCGACCGACTGCGCGGTCTGCGATCATCTTACCGGCGGGCGCTACATCGCCGGTTTCGGCGTCGGCATCAATGCGCAGAACAACAAGCAGCGCGGCACGCTCGCCCACGATCCGCGCGTGATGTTCCGCGAGGCGGTCGAGTTGATCCTCAAGGCCTGGGAGGCGCAGGAGCCGTTCGACTGGAACGGCACGGTCTGGCAGGGCGAGAAGTGGCACATCATCCCGAAGCCGATGACTGCGCTGGAGGTCGGCGTCGCCTGTAGCCGCAGCGACACGACATTGCAGCTCACCGCCGAGAAGGGCTTCCTGCCGCTGATGAGCTGGACGCCGACCGTCAAGCAGATCCGCGAGATGATCGACATCTACATGTCCTCCGAGCACAGGCAGGGCCCGGCCCCCGCGCGCAGCCGCGTGCGCGTCGGCCGCGTGGTCTACGTGACCGACTCGGTGGCACAGGCGAAGAAGGACTTGCGCGACGCCGAGCTGCGGCATGCCTACAGCCGCATGCCGCACATGGTCCCGCAGGGCGGCAATCCGGCGGACACCATCACCTTCGAGAATCTGATCGACTCGGGCTTCTTCTTTTGCGGCGATCCCGACACGGTGCACGGCCAGATCAGGAACCTCTACGACGAGGTCGGCGGCTTCGGTACGCTGCTGCTGATCGGCGGCAAGGACTGGGCTACCAAGGAGCAACGCGACCGCTCGATGGAACGCTTCATGGCCGAGGTCGCGCCGCGCCTCGCCGCGCTCGATCCGGACAAGCCGCAGGTCGCCGCAGCGGAGTAGGTATTGGGTGAGTTGCTCAGCGGCACGTTCCTTCCCCTCCAACAAGTCCCATCCATGAAAAGAGCAAGAGCACAAACGCGCAGGCCAAGGGCGAAGGCACGGCAGCACGACCCCGTCGTGACGGAGATCGTGCGCAACGGCGTCATCGCGGTGACCGAGGAAATGAAGACCAACCTCATGCGCACCGCCTACAACATCATCATCTATGAGGCGCTCGACTTCACCACCGGCCTGTTCACGCCGGAGGGCGAGACGGTGTCGATCGGCATCGGCCTGCCGATGTTCATCCGCGGCATGTCGGAGACGGTGAAGACGAAGATCGCCCACTTCGGCCGCAAGGCCATGAAGCCGGGCGATATCTACGTCACCAACGACGCCTATCTCACCGGCAGCCACCTCAATCACGTCACGCTGACGCTGCCGATCTTTCACCGCGGCTCGCTGGTGGGCTTCTCCTGCTGCATGGCGCACTGGCTCGACATCGGCGGCGCGCTCGGCGGCATGAGCACCGATATCTTCCAGGAAGGCCTGCAAATTCCGATCATGAAATTGCACGACCGCGGCGTGGAGAACGGGACGCTCACCGCCATGATCCGGCAGAACGTGCGGATTCCGACGCGCGCCATGGGCGACCTGCGCGCGCAGATCACGGCGGTAAAGACCGGCGAGCGACGCTTCCTCCAGCTCCTCGATCGTTACGGCCGCGGCGCGGTCGAGCGCGCGATCGTCGCGATCATGGACCAGGCCGAGGCGATGGCGCGCGAGCGCACGCGCTCGATCCCGGACGGAGTCTACGAGGCGGAGTCCTACATGGACGACGACGGCATCGAGGTCGGCAAGCCGGTGCCGATCAAGGTGCGCGTGACCGTCAAGGGCGAGGGGATGACCATCGATCTGTCGGAGGTGTCGAAGCAGGTGAGGGGCTTCTACAACTCCGGCATCACTACCGGCTACGCCTGCGCACAGGTCGCCTACAAGTGCCTCACCTCGCCGACCGACTATCCGATCAACGACGGCTCGTTCCGCTCGCTCAAGGTGATCGTGCCGCCGGGCCGCATCGTCAGCGCGACGCGGCCGGCGCCGATGCGCTACTGGATGACCTATCCGATGACGATCATCGATACGGTGTTCAAGGCGCTGGCGAAGGCGATTCCCGACCGCGTCATCGCCGGCCATCACGCCGACCTGCTGATCTCGTCTTTGCACGGGATCAATCCGCGCACGTCGGAATTCTTCATCGCCAATTTCGGGCCGCTCGGCGGCGGCTGGGGCGCCAAGCGCAACGAGGACGGCGTCGGCGGCACGGTCTCGATCAACGACGGCGATACGCACAACTCGCCGAACGAGCAGTCGGAGGCGAAATTTCCGCTGGTGGTGGAGCGCTACGCGCTGGTGCCGGATTCCGGCGGCGCCGGCCACCATCGCGGCGGGCTCGGGGTCGAACGCGTGGTGCGCGCGCGCACCAACATGGTGTTCAACACCCAGATCGAGCGCGCACACTGCCGGCCCTGGGGTCTCAACGGCGGGCGCGATGGCACCGGCAATCAGGTGGCGTTGCGGCGCGCCGGCGTCTGGAAGACCGATTTCCCGAACGGCAAGGTGCTCACCACGCCGCTGAAGGCCGGCGATGCCTATCGCCTGCGCTCCGGCGGCGGCGGCGGTTACGGCGATCCGTTGGCGCGGCCGGCCGAGCAGGTGGCAGAGGACGTGCGGCAGGGCTACGTGTCGGTCGAGATCGCGCGCGACCACTATGGCGTGGTGGTCGATCCGCAGACGTTTGCGGTGGATGAGGCGGCGACGCGGAAGCTGCGCGCAAAGTAGATCGATCAAGTGCGGTGCATTCTGCGTGCTCCCTCTCCCGCTTGCGGGAGAGGGGTGGGGAGAGGGCAGGTTGCACCGCTCGTCGCGCATACCCTCACCCTGTCCCTAACCCTCAAGCGGGGGAGTGCACCGTGGGGAACTGCAACATTAGCCAAGTACGTAACACCAA
>JBOHIG010000152.1:0-7341 GCA_050725815.1 Xanthobacteraceae bacterium | reverse complement strand
GTTCGGAAGTCCGCTTCATTGCTGCCGCACGCTCTTCAAGCGGACTTCCGAACCAAACCACACTAGAATCATAGGTTTGCTAGTGTCCTTCGAATCCGAAGTCCGCTCACGAGCAAGCCGAAGATTGAAGCGGACTTCGGATTCGGGACACTAGTTGTTTTAACATCACGCAAGGCAATTGGGAGAACGGCGATGTACAAGCAGATAGTGATCGCGACCGACGGATCCGATCTCGGCACCAAGGCCGTGTCGCATGGCATTGCCCTGGCGAAGGTGCACCAGGCGCCGATTTCAGTGGTGACCGTTACGGATATCTGGTCGGCCTTCGACATGGCGCATGACTATGACCGCGGAACGAAGGATCCGATTGGCAGCTATGAGGCGCTCGCGGCCGCAGGGGCAAAGCGGATTTTAGACAAGGTAGCCGAGGCCGCGAAGGCTGAGGGCGTGACGTGCAAGGGAATCCACGTGAAGGATAGGCCTCCCGCGGAGGGAATCGTCGAAGCGGCAAGCGATGCCGGCGCCGATCTGATCGTGATGGGCTCGCACGGGCGGCGCGGCGTCGACCGGCTCCTGCTCGGCAGCCAGGCCAATGAGGTCGTCACCCACAGCAAGGTGCCGGTCCTGATCGTGCGCTGAGCGATTGCCTCGGGTGGCGCCGTTATTTGCCGACCTTGATCCCGGTCTGCTTGATGATCTTCGTGTAGCGCGCCGCGTCGGCGCGGATGCGCTCGACGAACGCCGCTTGGCTGATGCCGGCCGCCTCGGTGCCGAGCTCGTTGAGCCGCTTGCGCACGGCCGGGTCCTTGAGGGCCTTCACCACCGCAGCGTCGAGCCGGTCGACGATGGCCTTGGGCGTGCCGGCGGGCGCGAATAGGGCCACCCAGAGCGCGGCGTCGACCGCCAGCCCGGCTTCGGCGAGCGTCGGCAGGTTGCGGGCAAAGACCGGCTTTTCCTTGGTCATCAGCGCCAGCGGCTTGAGTTTTTTAGCCTCGATCAGCGCCGCCGCCGAAGAAGGGGTCACCGCCCCGATGGCGACGTCGCCGGTGGCGACCGCGGTCGCGGCCGGCGCGCCACCGCGATAGGGCACATGCAGGAACTTCAGGCCGGCCTCGATCGCGAGCCATTCTACCGCGAGCTGGTTGATCGTCCCGACGCCCGGCGAGGAATAGGCAAGCTTGCCGGGATTCTTCTTGGCCTGGGCGATCAGGTCCTGCACCGACTGGATTGGCCCGCTGGCAGGCGCGGCCAGCAGCAGTGGCGCGCGCGCGATCATGGTGATCGGGATCAGCGCCGTCATCGGGTCGAACGCCATCTTGGGCATCAGGCTCGGCGTGGTGATGAAATCGCCGGTGGTGATCAGGATGGTGTAGCCGTCGGCCGGCGAGCGTACCGCGGCGTCGACGCCGATCGTCCCGCTCGCGCCGGTGCGGTTCTCGATCACGATGGTCTGGCCCAGCGCCTCGCCGAGCTTCTGGCCGATCAGCCGCGCCGTTACGTCGGTGACGCCCCCCGGCGGAAACGGCACGAAGGCGCGCACCGGCCGCGTCGGATAGGTCTGCGCCCCGGCGGGCTCGGCGAGCGCACCGGCCATCAGGACGCTGAGCATGAGTGTGATTGCGGTTCGCATTGTCCCCTCCGATACCTATTTATCGCCGCGGTCGTAGCATGATCCCGACAAACAACCAGCAACATTATCGCCGAGGCCGAGCTGGCCGAGGAGCCGCCGCAATGGGGCATCCACCGCGACGCCCTCGGCATCCATGCCCTCGGCCGGGTGGAGTACGAGATCCGCGACGGCCAGATCGTCTACGCGGATGAGGGACCGGTCGGCGTCCTGGCGACCGAACGGAACGTCGGCGCTACGACCGAACCCACTCTCAGCGATCTCAGCGAGGCGCTCATCGCGGTCTACGGGACCGACTACGGAATCCACTCTCCCACCTCGATAACGAGGTTCACGGACGCCGCCCGGCAGGCCGCGGCCTACCGCAAGGGACGGGTGCTGGTGGCCGGCGACGCCGCGCATATTCATCCGCCGGACGGGGGCCATGGCCTCCAGACCGGCGTGCAGGATTCGGTGAATCTGGGATGGAAGCTGGCCCAGGTGGTCAAGGGCACGTCGCCGGAAAGCCTCCTCGATACCTACCACGCCGAGCGCCACCCGGTCGCTGCCCGCGTGCTGTGCCACACCATGGCCTCAGTCGCGCTTCGCCGCGAAGACGAACGTACGAAGGCGCTGCGCGACCTCGACCTCGGCACCGCCAACGGTCCGCTGCGGGTCTTCAGCCTGCTCCACGATGCCCGGCCGATGCTGCTCAATTTCGGTGAGCCCGGCGGTTTCGACATCACGCCGTGGGCGGATCGGGTCCAACTGATCGACGTCAAATACGACGGCGTGTGGGAGCTTCCGGCACTTGGCGCGGTCACCGCTCCTACTGCGGTGCTGATCCGGCCCGATGGCCATGTCGCCTGGGTGGGAGACCGCCACCCCCTGGGCCTTCCTGACGCGCTGACCACCTGGTTCGGATCGCCTGCCGCGGCGTGGCGCATCGGCTTCCGGTTCAGCCAAAGCGTACTTGGAATCCGACCACCAGGCTTCCTTGTTTTCGCCCCAAAAAAAGTTTCGACGGGATGTCGATCCCGTCGACGCTTGTTCGTCGTATCGGCAGGAAGGCCGCTGTGGCTTCCGTTGATCAAAGGAGACAAGACAATGCGCGTGATGGTTTTGGTGAAGGCGACGAAGGATAGTGAAGCGGGGATCATGCCCTCGACCGAGCTGCTCGAGGCCATGGGCAAGTTCAACGAGTAACTTGTCAAAGCCGGCGTCATGCTGGCGGGCGAGGGCTTGAAGCCCTCGTCCCAAGGCAAGCGTGTGGCCTTCGACGGTCCCGGCCGCACCGTCATCGACGGGCCCTTCGCCGAGACCCGTGAGTTGGTCGCTGGCTTCTGGCTGTGGGAGGTCAAGGACATGGCCGAAGCGGTCGCATGGGTGAAGCGCTGCCCCAATCCGATGCCGGGCCCGAGCGAGCTTGAGATTCGGCCGGTCTACGAGATGACCGATTTCGGCGAGGCGCTGACGCCGGAGGTCGCCGAGCTGCACCAGCGGTCGCGGGAGAAGGCGGGAACGCGGTAAGCCGTTTCGGGTCGCCGCCGCGACTTGCCTTGCTCTTCGTCTCTCATTAAGCGAGGCGCGTGGCGGCGACTGAAACGCATCAGGCGATTGAAACCGTCTTCCGCATCGAACAAGCGCGCCTGATCGCGGGCCTGACCCGCATGGTGCGCGACGTCGGGCTGGCGGAGGAACTGGCGCAGGACGCGCTCCTGACCGCGCTTGCCGAATGGCCGCAAACCGGGGTTCCGCAAAACCCTGGCGCCTGGCTGATGGCGGCGGCCAAGCGCCGGGCCATCGATGGCTTCCGTCGCGACAAGATGCTCGCGCGCAAGCATGCCGAGCTCGCCCGTGACCTCGACGACGGACGCGACACCAGCGTCGAGGCCATCGAGGCCGCCATGGATGACGACCTCGGCGACGAGCTGCTCGGCCTGATCTTCACCGCCTGCCATCCGGTGTTATCAGCCGAGGCGCGCGCAGCCCTGACGCTGCGACTGATCGGCGGACTGACAACCGACGAGATCGCCCGCGCCTTCCTCTCGAGCGAAGCGACCATCGCCCAGCGCATCGTCCGGGCGAAGAAGACGCTCGGCAATGCGGGCCTGACCTTCGCAGTGCCGCGCGGCAGGGAGCGGCAGGAGCGCCTCGCCTCGGTGCTGGAGGTCGTCTACCTGATCTTCAACGAGGGCTACGCGGCCACTGCCGGCGAGGACCTGATCCGCCCGGCGCTGTGCGCGGAGGCCCAGCGTCTCGGCCGCATCCTTGCGGGCCTTGCGCCCGGCGAGCCCGAGGTCCTCGGGCTCCTAGCGCTGATGGAAATCCAGGCCTCGCGTTTGGCGGCACGCGCGGGTCCGGACGGCGCGCTCGTTCCCCTGACCGAGCAGAACCGCGCGCGCTGGGACCAACTTCTGATCCGACGCGGACTCGGCGCGCTGCAGCGCGCCGAAGCGCTCGACGGCGCCAACGGGCCCTACGCCCTGCAAGCCGCGCTCGCTGCCTGTCACGCGCGGGCGCGCACGGCGGAGGATACGGACTGGACGCGGATCGCGGCGCTCTATGACACGCTGCGGGAGGTGATGCCGTCGCCGGTGGTCGATCTCAATCGGGCCGTGGCCTACAGCATGGCTTTTGGCCCGGAGGCCGGGCTGACTCTGGTCGACGAGATCGCGCAGGCCGCGGTCTTGCGCAACTATGCCCCGCTGCCGGCGGCCAAGGGAGACTTTCTGTTCCGGGCCGGCCGGCTGGCTGAAGCCAGAGTCGAATTCGAACGCGCTGCCGGCTTCACACGCAACGAGCGCGAGAAAATCTTCCTTCTCGGGCGTGCGGCGGCGTGCGGCGGCTAGCAGCTAGCGCGTCGGGATTGAGAGCTTCAGCCCCGGCGTGGGCTGCGTTTGTCTTTGCGTGGGATTTTGCAGGGGCGCGGTGGTGTAAGGCGTCGTCGTGCCATCGACTCCGCCGGGATTCACCTGCGAGCGCGGCGGCAGCGGGAAGGTCGGCGGGACCAACTGGTTGAGGTCCCATGGGCTGTCCTTGTTCGGCTGCGTCTGTGCGCCGGCGGGCGCAACCGCGCCGAAGGCGGCAAAGCCAAGCGTGAGAATTGCATATCTCGGAAGGTTCATGGCGCTCTCCCTGAAACGAAGGATCGCAGCGTCCGAAGCAATCGTTTCAAAATTCGCAAGCGATTGCAATGCGAGCGGGCGTGACCGCCTGTTATCCCTCGCCGCCTGCGGCGCGCTGCCCGCATGTCTCGAGAAACGTTGCCGCATTCTGCTCCGAGGAGAACGCCCGCGCGGGAACCGACGCCGCCAGCAAATGGCCGGCCCATACCAGGATCAGGTCGCCGGTGCGCTCCGCGCGGTCGATCCCGCTCCAGGCATGCAGGGTGCGCACGTCCGGCAGCGCGTGCTCGATGCCTTCGTCGGTCAGCCGCACCGTGCGCGGCTCGAACACTTGCCGCGTCTGCTCGCGCAGCCGCCGTTTCGACACCTGGAGGGTCAGCCAGTAGGCGGCGGTCTGGGTCATCATGCCGGCGACGAAGACCGCCATCAGCGTGACGAATAAGGACATCGGCATGGCACCGCCGTACCAGACCAGATCGACTGCGGCGATGACGCCGATGATCACGAAGGGCGCGGCGATGCTGCCGTGCAGCAAGATTGGATTGGACCGCGCGACGCTCGCCTGCCGCGCCATGTGCGCGGACTGGATCGCGGCCGCTTCCGCGTCTGTGAGCACGAAGGTCTCGGGTTGAACGACGGTCATCGACAGCTCCCGCCATTGGTCGGGGCGGCCGCGGTTCAGGCCGCGGGCCTGCGTTAGGGCATGATCCCGAAAAGTGGAAACCGGTTTTCGGATTCGGGACACTAATTAGCGCGCCGCCTCCAGGTCCGGATTGTGGGAGACATCGAATCCCATCAGGCGCTTGCCGAGACCGGCGGGGACGGGGCCGCTCAGGCGGTTATGGTCGAGCCGCAGGATCTGTAGCGCCGCGGCGTCCTTGAGGCTGGCGGGGATCGGGCCCGACAGCTGGTTCCGGTTGAGGCGCAGATCGGTGAGATTCTTGAGGCGGCCCATCGACTCAGGGATCGGGCCGGACAGCTTGTTGTTGGCGAGCAGCAGGGACCGCAGGCTCGCGCCCAGCACAGTGGGCAGCGCGCCGGTCAGCTCGTTGTTATGGAGGAAGAGCTGTTCGAGTCGGGGCTGGCGCAACAACTGCTCGGGCAGCGCGCCGGAAATCTGGTTGTCCTCCCCCCGGAAGATCTTGAGCATCGGCGTGTCCCAGACCGTGGGCAGCGGCCCCGACATGTCGTTCGCGTGCACGTCGAGGTATTCGAGCTCGGGCAGGCGGGTGACGGAGGAGGGCAAACGTCCGGTCAGCTTGTTGCCCTTGACCCATAGGTTCTTGAGCGCGCGGCAGTCGCCGAGCCCGTCCGGCAGCGCGCCGGAGATCTTGTTGAAGGAGAGATGCAGCGTGTGCAGCCGCTCGAGCCGGCAGATCGCCGGCGACAGCGTCCCCGTCAGATTGTTGTCGTAGATCGTCAACTGGACGATGCGCCCGTCGGCGTCGGTCTTCACACCGTGCCATTGTCCGACCGGCCGCTCGCTCCCCCAGAAGTCGCGCTCGATCCAGTCCGGTCCGTCGAGCGCTTCGTAGAACGTCATCAGCGCCTGCCGCTCGCGCTGGCGCACGGCGGCGTCCGCCGGCTCCGGGATGGATTTGGCGGCGGACTTGGCGGCATCGGCTCCTCCCGTCACGTAGTCGTAAGGCTCCGCGGAAGCATTCAACGCAAACGCGGTCGCGCCCAGCAATCCGACAGCGGCGATCAAGCTGCCTAGCATGTTGCGTGTCATCGTTAGCCCTTGCGGTGTTTGTGCGGATTCCGCCCCTCGAAGCATCGTAGCGCGGATTGCGCGGCGCTCAATACGGGCTTGCTCGCTAAACCGGGCTGGCATCACCCGCCGCGCAACTTGCGCTGCACCCGCTCGTCGAAGCGCGCGACGCTGACCACGACGCGCTTGTGCGTGCCGCCGCCGATCGGCTCAAGCGCGTCGCGGGCTTCGACGCGGAAGCTGATGGTGCGGCCCTCGACCGCCGTGACTTCCGCGGTGGCGGTGATGCGCAAGCCCACGGGCGTCGCCGCGGTGTGGCTGACGTCGAGGTGGATGCCGAGGCTCTGGTGGCCTGCGGGCAACAGATGCTCGACCGCCTTGAGCGCCGCCGCCTCGATCAGGTTGATCATCACCGGCGTGGCGAGCACGGCGATGCGGCCGGAGCCGACGAACGGCGCGGTGTGGTCGGCCGTGACGACAAGCTCTGCGGTGCCGGTGAGGCCGGGCGTGATGCGGGGGAGGGTGGGCATGGCAGGATTGTTGACACCGTAGGGCGCAATCGCCGAAGGCGAATTGCGCCGTTTGCCAAGCGTAAGCGCCGGAGACTGTTTGGTGCAATGCGCTTTCCGCTTATTGCGCTCTAACGTTCTTGCCCCTTCGGCATTGCCGGGCTTGTCCCGTCCGTCAACTTGGGATTTTGGGATTCAAGGGAAGTCCTGCGGACCGGACAACCGGGCATCATCGCCGCAGCCCTGCATTGAGGCGCGGCGGCATCGAGGCAGGCCGGGCGCCTGCCGGTCAGAGGATGAAGTCGACCGCGGTCAGGGTCTTCAGGCCGGTCAGCTGGATCTGGAAATCGAACTTCTTGTCGCCGTTGACATCGCCCTCGATGATGG
>JBOHIG010000151.1:0-9913 GCA_050725815.1 Xanthobacteraceae bacterium | reverse complement strand
TGGCGGAGAGGGAGGGATTCGAACCCCCGATACGGTTGCCCGTATGCCGCATTTCGAGTGCGGTGCATTCAACCACTCTGCCACCTCTCCATTGGTGCCGGTTGCGACGCACGGCGCTATGTAGCCTTGCGCGGCACGGCGGACAAGCCCGCGGCCCTCAGAGCTCCCGGCCCAGCACGCGATCGACCGAATACGGGCCGCCGCCGCGCAGCGCGATCGCAAGCGCCAGGGTTCCCCACATCATCACGTATTCGTAGCCGTCGGTCCGCCAGCCGTAACCGTTGCCCCAGTAGTGGATAAAGGTGAGGTAACCCATCTCGATGGCCGCAGCGGCCGCGAAGAAGCGGGTGAACATCCCGATGGTGATGCAAATGCCGCCGAAGAATTCGATGAAGGTCAGGAAGATCCCGAAGGCGAGGGTCGACTTGGACACGGTCCCGCCCCGCATCACCTTGCCCCAGCCGTGAATGACGAGGTGCATCCCGCATGCGATCCGCGCGATCGGCCAAGCCAATGGAATGACGACATCGTAGAACGGCTTCAGCAACGGCAGAACGAGCTTCGGCTCGCGGTTGACGTCGGTCATGGCTTTCCCCCATTTGCTCGGCCCCGATGAGTGCAGATTATGGGCCGGCCGCGTCTTGGCAAGGACGTCGCTGCCGCATGCACCGGATCGCCGTGACTCGGCCGAGCATCGCCCGTCTGCCCTTCTAAGGCATTGACGTTATTCAAATTTTAGCGCCAGTCCGGTCGTCATCGTGGAGCGCCGATCGCGCGTGACCGGCGCGGCCCATCCGTCTATCCTCGCCCGATCGGCCAATGCATTGTGGAGCCATGGCGCTTCAGCGTGAAACGATCGTCAGGCTTCGGCGCGAGCTGCGCGGCATTATGCTGGCGCTGCTGTTGGTCGCGGCGACCACGGTCATCACCTTCGCGCTGAGCCAGTATCTCGGCGTGCGGCGCGGTTCGGCTCTTTATCTAATCCCCGTGATGCTGGCCGGATGGCATCTCGGCCTCATTCCTGCGTTGGTGGCGGCCGCCGCCGGCGTGCTCGGCTCGGGCTACTTCTTCTTTTCGCCCTTCTACAGCTATTTTCTCGCCCGACCTACCGAGATCCTGAACCTGCTGCTGTTCATGGTTGTCGGCGTGGTGACCAGCCATCTGGCCAGCCAAGCGAAGCGCCAGACGGAGCTCGCCCGCAAGCGCGAGAACGAGATGAGCGATCTGTACGCCTTCTCGCGGCGGCTGGCGGCGGCGCCCTCGGCTGCCGAGATCTATCTTGCGATCGAGGAGTATGCCGCCAATCTCGTGCAGCGAAACGTCATGCTGTTCGAGTCGAGCGCAAGCGGCGACGTGACGTTCGCCGAGTCCGACCTCCCCGAGAGGTTCCGCGCCGCCGTCGCGGAGATCCAGAGCGGGGCGACGATCTCCACCGCGGTGGAGGACGAGGCGGGCAACACCTGGTTCGTGCGGCGCGTCTCGCCGCGGACGCCCGACTTCGGAGTCGTCGCAATCGATATCGGCAGCGTTCCGAAACGAGCGGTTCCCGAAATCCGCCAGCGTGTCGACGAGGCCCTCTCGGATGCCGCCGCCACGCTTGAGCGTCTTGACGTCGCGCGCACCCTGAACGAAGCCAAGATGCGTTCCGAGACGGAACTCCTGCGGGAGGCGCTGATCGGTTCGGTGTCGCATGAGTTGCGCACACCGCTCGCGTCGATCCTCGGCGCGGCGACGGTGCTCAATCAATCCGCGGAGATCGTGAAGGACCCGCGCCTGCGCTCGCTCACCGGCGTCGTCCGCGACGAGTCCGAACGGCTCAACAACGACATCCAGAATCTCCTGGACGCCACGCGCATCAGCCGAGGCCAGGTCAAGCCCCGCCTGGAATGGGTGGAGCCGTCCGACATCGTCAACTCCGCGCTGGAGCGCCGCCAGCGCCGTCTTGCCGACCACACCGTGACCGTCGACATGGACTCAAATCTGCCGCTAATCTATGTCGATGCTGTACTGGTGGAACAGGCTTTCGTTCAGGTCATCGACAACGCCGCCAAGTATTCGTCGCCCGGAACCACCATCGCCGTGGCCGCGCGGCGCAACGGTCACGATCTCGTGTTGACCGTGCATGACAGCGGCGCCGGGCTTACCGGCGAGGAAAGAACCCGTATTGGGGAGCGATTTTTCCGCAGCGCGCGCCTGTCGCCCACCGCCTCGGGTTCCGGCCTGGGGTTATGGATCGCCAAGGCTTTCGTGTTAGCCAATGGCGGAAGAATCCAAGCCGAGAGTCCTGGCATAGATCGGGGTTCCACGGTATCGATCTATCTGCCGCTTTCTACCGACGCCCCTCAACCCGAGGCTGACACCGATGACTGAACCGGCCCCTGTCGTTCTGGTCGTAGACGACGAAGTGCAGATACGACGTTTCCTGCGCGCCGGCCTGGAGCTCGACGGCTTTGTCGTGCAGGACGCCGAGACCGGCTCGGACGCATTGAAGGCTATCACGCTCAAGCAACCCGATCTCATCATCCTCGATCTCGGACTGCCGGATATGGACGGCGGCGACGTGGTCGAGCGCTTGCGCGCCTGGTCGACCGTGCCGCTGATCGTTCTCTCGGTACGCTCCAACGAAGCCGAGAAAGTGCGCCTGCTCGAGGCCGGCGCCGACGACTATGTCGTCAAGCCGTTCGGCATGGCCGAGCTGCTGGCGCGCGCGCATGCCGCGATGCGACGCTTGGTTCGCGCCGAGGCGGGCGAGCCGCAGGTGAAGGCGGGGCCGCTGACCATCGATCTCGCCGCGCGCATCGTGACGCTCAACGGATCGCGCGTGATGATGACGCCGAAAGAATACAAGCTCTTGCAGATCCTCGCGCAGCACGCGGGCAACGTGGTCACCCATCAGTATCTCCTCAAGGAGGTGTGGGGCTCGCCGCACATGCACGACACGCACTACCTGCGCATCTTCGTGCGCAAGCTGCGGCAGAAGATCGAGGACGATCCGACCCAGCCGCGCATCCTGCTGACCGAGCTCGGCATCGGCTATCGGCTGGCGATCCCGACGATCCCGACGACCCCGACGACGCCGGCGCCGCAGACGGCTGCCAGCTCGTCGGCAACGCAGGCCCCGTGATCTCGGCGCAATTCACGCCTGCAGCGCCTGCTTGAGCGCCACGCGGCGCGAGGCTTTGTACAAATCCCGGTACTCGTATTTGAGCGGCCGGTGCTTCTCGACATGCAGCGTGGCGAACACCGGTCCGTCCTGCGCCAGCACGTGCCCGGCCTGCTGCTCGAACGACTTGAGGTCGGAGAATTCGTGGCAATGGGCATAGCCCGCCGAGCGCGCGAGGCCGGCGAAATCCACCTTTGGATTGGGGATCTGGTGGCCGCCGTTCGCCTCGTAGCATTCGTTGTGGCAGACGAAATGCACCAGGTTCTTCGGCGCCGCCGCCGCGATCGAGACCAGGCTACCGAGATTCATCAACAGGCTGCCGTCGCCGTCGAGGATGACGATGCGCTTGTCCGGCAACCCGAGCGCCAGCCCCAGCCCGTGCGAGGAGCCAAGACCCATCGCGCCGATCGAAAAGTAATTGAGAGCGCGCGGATAGAGATCGTTCCATTCCACTGCGCCGCTGTAGGAGGCGATGACGACCTCGTCCTTGATCTGGCGCGCCAGCGCGTGGAAGCATTCGTCCCGTTTCATCATGACGCGGCAGGCCTCCGCCCGATCAGGAGTGCGGCCGGAAACGAGTCGGCATAGGCCTTGTCGATTGCCGGCTTGATCTTGGCGACATCGGCGTCCTCGCTGATGGCGTGATGCGGGATGCCCATGGCGTCGCAGATCGGCTCAATGATGCGCACGCCATAGCGGCCCGAGTCCGCGGGCTTGCGCTCCGGTTCGTGGCCGAGCAGGCCGATCATCATCACGATCGGCTGCTTGAACTCGACCGCGACCGCGCGGATGGCGTTGAGCGAGTCGAGAAAACCTGTGTATTGGATCAGCACCAGCGCGCGCTTGTCGGCGTAGGTCAGCCCGGACGCGATACCGACGCATTCGTCCTCCTTGCAGACCCGCACCAGCCGAAAGTCCTTGTCGGCCGCGATCGGGAACAAGAGGCCCTTGCTGGTGACGATGTCGGGAACGGCGAGCACGAATTCGATGCCGCTCTCTTTCAGCGCGGCGATGATCTTGCTGCCGTGCAATTCCGCTTCAACGGTTTTCTCGGCAGTCTGGACGCTCATGCACGACCTCCCCCGGCGGCATGCTTACTGTCTGCCGCCTCGCGCAGCTTGGGCGAAATCGCGCAGGCGCGCAACATTGGCGCATGTTGCCACGTGCCGCGCCACAGCGTCCCCTCCCCCGCTTGCGGGGGAGGGACAGGGAGAGGGCATGAACGACGGGCGGTGCAAGTACACCCTCTCCCCACCCCTCTCCCGGCGAAAGGGCGTTCACGCCCGTCTTCGACGGGCTATGCGGGAGAGGGAGTACGCTGAGTTCGCCGCGCCGCTGTGGCCAAGCGGAGTGATGAATCTTCCACGCAGAAATCCTGATTGACGTAGCCAACGCTTCGCGTCCCGGAGTTTTTGGGAAGGCGCCGGACCGCATTGCATCCTCTCGTGTGTCCCGCAGCAACATGCGTGCGAGGGCGGCGGCGCCCTCGCCGAGCAGGATCAGAGGAATAGTCCAGGATATTGAGGGCTGGAATCTGATCCTAACGGGAAACCACCGTCGTTCGATAAGCGGTATCCAAGTGTGTTGCGATTTTGAAACAGTGGAAGGGATTTCCGAGACGGTGCGCTTGACGCGACCACCAATCTCATACTGTGGTATGGAACCAATAGAAAAGCACCCGGCACGTCTGATCGATGTTGGGTCGCCACACGGGCGGGGGCAATCAGGCAGCTAGATTCGAAGGCGGCGTGTTCCAGCTTGCGCTGGAACAGGGGGTCGACATGCGCGTAGGTACTTTTCTCAACCGGTTGGCGCTCGGCATCGTGCTCTGCTTCGTTTTGCAGGCAGGAGCTTGCTACTACGGCAACCTCGACTACGACGTTCCGCGCCCAGGTGGTGGCGCCGACAGTGTCCACGTCCAGGTGGTAGTCGAAGAAGAACCCGGAAAAGACTTCGTCACGCACACAAGTTACAACATCACCGTCAACGGCCGGAGACTTGAGCGGAATTCCGCGGAGTACAACCGCTACCTGAGCATGCTGTACATCCCGTCGATTACAGTGCGGACCTCAAGCGCGTCCAAATCATGGCAAACCTATCCAAAGGGCGACCCCACCGCCATCCGGCCGAGAGGATCGATCGACCCGCCCATCCCCGACACTTCCCTCGGCATTCGGCCGAAGTCGTAACGGGGGCGCACAAATGGTTCGCAGAACGACAGTCTTCCTGACGCTGACGCTCCCGCTGCTTGCGTCGTTGCCGCAATCCGCTTCGGCTGACGGTGCTCAGCCAATCTGGCCGAAACGAGTCGCCGGCCCGAACGGCGAAGCCTGGCCCGCCATCCCGCTGCGCTTCTATTTCGAATACGGTCACGGCACCGCGGAATCGAAGAACCATCCACTCAGCACCGTGGACATCGAGCGCGACCGCTTTACGATCGGCGCCGATTTCATGACATCATGGCTCTCGTTCTTCGGCCTGAACATACAGTTCACCAAGGTGCACGACCAGGGCACCCAGCAGCCGTTCGTGTTCTCCCTCGATACCCAGAAAGACTTCACCGGCGGGCACTTCTACTACGCGCACTATGTGGCGCCGCGCCTGCTCGCCGGCTTCAGCGTCGATTATCACCGGGCCACGGGCCGCTCGATCTACAACTTGGTCGTCGTCAACCACGAAACTTCGAAGTATTACAGCTTCGCCCCGTTTCTTCAGCATGAGTATCCGGTCAGCAACGCGATGCGGCTCACCCAGGGCATCGCGCTTTATTTCAACCGTGGGGATTACAGCTACGACATCAACATCCCGCCGACGGCCGCAACGCGCGAGACGATCCTGCGCGTGCCGATCGGCGTTGAATACGACGTAACGCGCAACTTCACGGTCAGCGGCATAGCAACGTGGAACCAGATCTTGTCGATTGAGACGTTTGACAATATGCCGGCACCTGATCGCAGCACGCTGACGCTGACTGCCGCCGCGAGGTACAGGCTCGACAACGGCATGAGCCTTTACGGCCATGTCAGCCACGACGTGCTGGACGACGCCTACAGGTCCACCCGCTTTACGATCGGCATGAGCGTCGCGCCGTCGTTCTTCTGGGCTCCCCTCGGCGCGCCGCCGCGGACACCGCCGAGGATCGTCAAGTAAACGTCGCTACTGCGACCGCGCCAGCCCCGCCGCCTTGACGATCTTGCCCATGCGCACGATCTCGTCGCGCATGAACTGCTTGAGCTTGTCGGGCGGCGGGCTGTCGACCTCGATGCGGCCGGTCTTGGCAAATTCCTTCTTCATCTCCGGCGTGTCGAGGATCGCCTTCAGCTCGCGATAGAGCTTCTCGACGATCGGCTTCGGCGTGGCGGCCGGCGCCACGATCATTTGCCACGACACGAAATCGAATTCCGGCACGCCCGATTCCGCCAGCGGCGGGATCTTCGGCAGCGGCGGCAGCCGCTTGGTCGACGACACTGCGAGCGCGCGCACCTTGCCGCCGGCCAAGAGCGGCAGCACCGGCGTCGGCTGCGCGAATTGCGTGGGTACATGCCCCGCGATGAGATCGTTGAGCGCGGGCGCGTCGCCCTTGTACGGGATATGGACCAGCTTGGTTCCGGTCAGGCTCTTGAGCAGTTCCATGCTCAGGTGCTGCGGCGAGCCCGGGCCGGCGGAGCCATAGGACGGCGGCTTCGGCTGCGCCTTCATGTATTTCACCCAATCGGACACCGACTTGATCGGCAGCGAGGGATGCACCAGCAGCAGAAACGGCGCGTCCGAGGTGTGGATGATCGGCGCGAAGTCCTTCACCGGGTCGTAGGGCAGGCTCTTGCGCAGCGTGGCGTTGATTGCGAACGCCGACGAGGTCGCGAGCATGATGGTGTAGCCGTCCGGCGCGGCCTTGGCGACGTAGCTCGCGCCGATGACGGTGCCGGAGCCCGGGCGGTTCTCGACCACGAAGGTCTTGCCGAGCCGCTCGGACAGCTTCTGCGCAATCTGGCGCGCGAACACGTCGAGGCCGCCGCCGGCGGCATAGGGCACGACCATGGTGACGGGACGGTTCGGATAGTCTTGCGCGGCGGCGGGTACCGCCAAGCCGAGCAGCAGGCCGGCGACCGCCAGTCGCGTGAAACGTCCCAGGTTCATGGCTTTCTCCCCTGCCGGTTCCGAGAGGCTTAAGGAGAGAGCCTAGCGGAAGACCGCCATAGCGGTAAGCGGTCGCAAAGCCGCACATCTCGTGCCCTTCCGGCCGCTTTCCTTGACTCGCGCGCCCTGCGACCCTAGGTTCCGCGCGCTTCGCAGGATCAATGACTTGCGACCCGCCGACCGGTCCCTTTGAGGCCGGAGGCCCCCGTCCGACAGCGCGTTGCGCCCTCGGGCGCGATTTTGCTTTTCGTCCCTCTCCCCGCTTGCGGGGAGAGGTGAAGAAAGAAGAGACGAATGTTCGACTCGCTGTCCGAACGGCTTGGCGGAATCCTCGACCGCCTCACGCGGCGCGGCGCGCTGAGCGAGGCAGACGTGGACGCGGCGCTGCGCGAGGTGCGGCGCGCGCTGCTCGAGGCCGACGTCGCGCTCGACGTGGTGCGCGCCTTCACCGAGCAGGTGAAGAAGCACGCCGTCGGCGTCGAGGTCGTCAAGTCGGTGACGCCGGGACAACTGGTCGTCAAGATCGTGCACGACCAGCTTGTCGAGACGCTCGGCGCATCGGGCAATTCAATCGACCTCAACGCGGCGGCGCCGGTGCCGATCATGATGGTCGGCCTGCAAGGCTCGGGCAAGACGACCACCACCGGCAAGCTGGCCAAACGCCTCGCCGAGCAGGGCCGCCGCAAGGTGCTGATGGCCTCGCTCGACGTCTACCGTCCCGCGGCGCAGGAGCAGCTCGCGGTGCTCGGCCGCCAGATCGGCGTCGAGACGCTGCCGGTGGTCGCCGGGCAAGCGCCGGCGCAGATCGCGCAGCGCGCGCTGCAGGCCGGCCGGCTCGGCGGCTATGACGTGGTGCTGCTCGACACCGCCGGGCGCACCACGCTCGACGAGGCGATGATGACGGAGGCGGCCGAGGTCAAGCGCGCCGCCAACCCGCACGAGGTGCTGCTGGTCGCCGACTCGCTCACCGGCCAGGACGCGGTCAATCTGGCGCGCGCCTTCGACGAGCGTGTCGGGCTGACCGGCATCGTGCTCACCCGCGTCGACGGCGACGGCCGCGGCGGCGCGGCGCTGTCCATGCGCGCCGTCACCGGCAAGCCGATCAAGCTGATGGGCACCGGCGAGCAGATGGATGCGCTGGAGGATTTCCATCCCTCGCGCATCGCCGACCGCATCCTCGGCATGGGCGACATCGTCTCCCTGGTCGAGAAGGCGGCGCAGAACATCGACATGGAGAAGGCGCAGCGCACCGCCGAGCGCATGCGCAAGGGCCAGTTCGACCTCAACGACCTGCGCGACCAGCTCACCGGCATGCAGAAGATGGGCGGCATGACCGGGATGATGGCGATGCTGCCCGGCGTCGCGCGCATGAAGGATCAGCTCGCCTCGGCCAATCTCGACGAGCGCCTGCTCAAGCGGCAGATGGCGGCGATCGACTCGATGACGCCGAAGGAGCGCCGCAACCCCGACATCCTCAAGGCCAGCCGCAAGAAGCGCATCGCCTCGGGTTCGGGCGTGAAGGTCGAGGACATCAACCGGATGCTCAAGATGCACCGGCAGATGGCCGACGTGATGAAGATGATGGGCTCGGGCAAGCGCGGGCCGATGGCCGGCATCGCCAGCATGCTCGGCATGGGCGGCGGCATGCCGACGCCGACGCCCGAGCAGATGCAGGAATTAGCGAAAAGGATGCCAGGCGGCGGCGCGGGTGCGGGTGGACTGCCACCGACGATGCCGACATTGCCGCCGAAATTCCCCGGCAGTGGCCCGCTGCTGCCAGGGCTCGGCGGAGGCAAGCCGCCGGGCCTTCCCGGCTTCCCCGGATTGGGGAAGAAGAAATGAGGAGGTTGACCGACACCTTGGATAGCGCGGCGGATGTCGGGGTCACGGCGGAAGTTCGGGCGTGGGTGCTCGCGCTCACGATGCGTCACGCCCTGACGATGGCGCTTATCGCCGCTGCTTGTTGGTATGCGATCTGGCTCGTCTTCCCATTGAACCTGTCCGCATGGATTGGGCTCGCCGTTTTCGTTGCGGCCTTTGGAGTTGGGTATCTCGTTGCATCGAGGTTGATGCAACGGAGGGTGGCTGAAGAAACCCAGAGACGCCGCGACCTCGTTAAGGTTGCAGAGAATTATCGAAAGTAACATGAATCAACCAAGTGAAAGGCAAATCGAATGTCCCTGAAAATCCGGCTCGCGCGTGCGGGCACCAAGAAGCGGCCCGTCTATCACATCGTGGTGGCCGACTCACGTTCGCCGCGCGACGGCCGCTTTATCGAGCGGCTTGGCTTCTTCAATCCGCTGCTGCCGAAGGAGAAGACCGAGCGGCTGAAGTTCGACCTCGACAAGGCCAAGGCCTGGATCGCCAAGGGCGCGACGCCGACCGACCGCGTGACGCGTTTCCTCGACGAGGCCGGCGTGATGAAGCGCGAGGCGCTCAAGAACCCCGAGAAGGCGATCCCGCGCAAGGAGCGCAAGGCGATGGCGGAGGAGGCCGAGAAGGCCAAGGCCGCAGCGGCCGCCACCTGACCGCTGCATCGTGACGCCGCGGCCGCAACGCATCTGCGTCGCCCGGATCGGGGCGCCGCATGGCGTGCGCGGCGAGGTCAAGGTC
>JBOHIG010000150.1:0-2297 GCA_050725815.1 Xanthobacteraceae bacterium | reverse complement strand
AGGCTGCGCAGGTCCTTGAGGTCGATGCCTTCGACCGCTCGCGCGAGAAGCTTCACGTCGCCGACCGCGCGCACGCCGTCGGCCCCGTCCGCCTTGGCGCCGCCGCCCATGGCGAGCTTCTTCTTCGCCTCGGAGAGTTCGCGCTCAAGGCGCCTAGCTTCAATCATTACCTGCTCGACACGTACCTTAATTTCGGCGGTCGGGGCCTTGATTTCGGCTCCAACATCACGCAGCACACGCCGATCTTCATTCAGATGCTTACGTGCCGTTACACCGGTGAGGGCCTCTATGCGGCGCACGCCGGCGGCGACGCCCGCCTCGCCTACGGCCGAAACGAGCCCAATATCGCCGGTGCGCCGCACGTGGGTGCCCCCGCAGAGTTCAACTGACCAACCTAGTTGATTGCCAACGCCTTCGCCCATAATGACAACACGGACCTCATCTCCGTATTTTTCACCAAACAGCGCACGCGCTCCGGACTCTCGCGCATCCTCAATACCCATGAGCCGCGTTTCTACGGGAGAATTCTCTAGCACCCGCTCATTAGCCAAATCTTCCACGCGTTCAATTTCCTCTCGCGTCATAGGCTTCGGATGCGAGAAATCAAACCGGAGACGATCGGGCGCAACCAACGAGCCTTTCTGCGCGACATGATCGCCCAACACTTGGCGTAGCGCTTCGTGCAGGAGATGCGTCGCAGAATGATTCTGGCGGATGGAACTACGGCGGGCGTGATCGACATCGACTCGGACGGTGTCACCCACCTTTAGGCCAAAATTGTCCACGGCAACGGCGTGGATAAAAAGGCCGTCCCCCATTTTCTGCGTGTCCAGAACGCGCGCGCTTATATAGGCACTGTCCAAATGCTGTCGGATTACGCCAGTATCACCGACCTGTCCGCCGGATTCAGCGTAGAATGGCGTTTGGTTCAATATTACCACGCCACCTTCGCCGACATTCAAATGATCGACTTCATCGTGACCGTGAAAAAGCCCAATAATTTTGGCTTCGGCTTGTTCAGTTTCGTAGCCAAGGAATTCAGTGGCACCAAGTTTTTCCCGCACACCAAACCAAAAGGTCTCGACGGCTGACTCACCTGAACCCTTCCACGACTCGCGCGCCTTCTCGCGCTGGCGCTCCATGGCGGCCGCGAAGGCGTCGGTATCGACGTCGATGCCGCGCGGGCGCAGCGCATCCTGGGTGAGGTCCAAGGGAAAGCCATAGGTGTCGTAGAGCGTGAACGCGGTCTCGCCCTTGAGCCGGTCGCCCGACTTGAGGCCCTTCGATTCCTCATCGAGAATCGCAAGCCCACGCTCCAAGGTCTTGCGGAAGCGTGTCTCTTCGAGCTTGAGCGTCTCGGACACCAGCGCCTCGGCCCGCACCAGCTCGGGATAGGCCTGCCCCATCTCGCGGATGAGCGTCGGCACCAGCCTGAACATCAGCGGGTCGCGCGCGCCGATGAGCTCCGCGTGCCGCATGGCGCGGCGCATGATGCGGCGGAGCACATAGCCGCGGCCCTCGTTCGACGGCAGCACGCCATCCGCGATCAGGAAGGCGGAGGCGCGCAGATGGTCCGCGATGACCCGGTGCGACGCCTTCTGCGGCCCGTCCGGATCGACGCCGGTCAGGTCGGCGACCTGGCCGATGATCGCCGAGAACAGGTCGATCTTGTAGTTGTCATGCGTGCCTTGCAGCACCGCGGCGATGCGTTCGAGACCCATGCCGGTGTCGATCGACGGCTTCGGCAGGTTCTGCCGCACGCCGCCCGAAAGCTGCTCGTACTGCATGAACACGAGATTCCAGATCTCGATGAAGCGGTCGCCCTCGGCATCGGCCGAGCCCGGCGGGCCGCCGGCAATATGATCGCCGTGGTCGTAGAAGATTTCCGAGCACGGGCCGCAGGGACCGAGGTCGCCCATCTGCCAGAAATTGTCGGCGCCGGCGATCCGCAAGATCTTGCTGTCGGGCAGCCCGGCGATCTTCTTCCACAGGCCGAAGGCTTCGTCGTCGTCGACATAGACCGTCGCCAAAAGGCGCTCGGGCGGCAGGCCAAACTCCTTGGTGACCAGGTTCCAGGCCAGCTCGATAGCGCGATCCTTGAAATAGTCGCCGAACGAGAAGTTGCCGAGCATCTCGAAGAAGGTGTGATGCCGCGCGGTGTAGCCGACATTGTCGAGGTCGTTGTGCTTGCCGCCGGCGCGCACGCATTTCTGCGCGGTCGCCGCGCGCGCATAGGGGCGCTTCTCGAGGCCGGTGAACACGTTCTTGAACTGCACCATGCCGGCATTGGTGAACAT
>JBOHIG010000149.1:0-6282 GCA_050725815.1 Xanthobacteraceae bacterium | reverse complement strand
ATGTCGGCGCAACCGAAGGCCTCTCCGCCATCACCATCAACGCGCACTCCACGGAAGTCGCCTCCTGCACGTTCGACGAGCAGCGGCGCGTGCTCGAGGTGGCGCAAGCTGAGATCGGCAATCGCCTGCCGATCGTGAACGGCATCTGGGCCGACGGCAGCCTGGAGGCGGCGCGAATCGCCAAGATGGCGGCCGCAGGCGGCGCCTCGGCGCTGCTGGTGTTCCCCCCGGCGCCGTTCACCCTCCAGCAGTCGCCGGAGATGGCGGTCGCCCACTTCAAGCGAATCGCCGACGCCTCCAGCCTGCCGATCATCGCGTTCCAGTACCCGCTGGCGACCGGCCAGGGCTATCCGCGCGATACCCTCCTGAAGATGATCGCCGAGGTGCCGTCGATCCGCGCCATCAAGGACTGGGCCGGCAACGTGCCCCAGCACGAGATGCATATCCGCACCCTCCAGAGCCTGCCGCAGCCGGTGAACGTGCTCACCACCCATTCGGCGTGGCTGTTCTCCTCGCTGGTGCTGGGCTGCAACGGCCTGTTGTCCGGCTCCGGCAGCGTCATCGCCGGCCTGCAGGCGCAGCTTTTCCGCGCCGTCCAGGCGAATGACCTGGCCGAGGCGAAGCGCCTGAACGACCGCATCTATCCGACTGCGCGCGTGTTCTACGCCGAGCCCTGGGCGGACATGCACAACCGCATGAAGGAGGCGCTGGTGCTGCTCGGGCGGCTGCCGCGCGCGGTCGTGCGTCCGCCGCTGGTGAAGCTCGGGCGCGCCGAGATCGAGCGCATCCGCGCCGCGCTGGTGGAAGCAGGATTGCTCGCGTCGAGCGCCAAGCGCGACGCCGCGTGAGCGACTCACGTCGCACGCGCGCGCGCTGAGTCGGCTCGCGACTGTTAAGCCCAGATTAAGGGAATCACGGCGACGGTGCGCACGCGCGTGTTTCTACAAAAATTTCTTGCATCTTGGGCAGACATCGCTTATGTGCGCGTTGCCCAATTTCGCACGTGCCTGTGGCCGTGTGTCGGTCGGTGAGCATCCGGACAAGAGGCCGGACCGCTGCCTGGGGAAGAGAGGGCTCTTCCTTAGCACCGTGACCGACAGCCGGAGGCGAAACCGGCGCACCCCGCGCTCAACGGGGGACGCGGCTTAAAGCAACGACGGAGCGGGCTTCTCTGGTCTCGTCGACCCTCCAAAGGTCGACACCGTAGAGGCTTGTTCATCTTTGCCGGCCGTGCGGAACGGGATTTCCCGCTCCAATCCAAGGCAGCATCTCGGGTGAAGAGTTCTCCGCGCCCCCCGTGTCTCCATCGCACGGATGCGCGCAGTCCTCGCAACCCGCTGACGCCGGACGCAGCGCGCTGAAAGTGCGCCTCGCGTCTGAACTGCAATCCGGGCGGCCATCCGCCCCGAAGCCTGGATGAGGAGAGCGCCATGACTGAGCGCATCCGCGAGTTCCTGCATAGCCGCCGCCAGCGCGGCCAAGACGACGGGCCGTGCCTGGTCGTCGACCTCGACGTGGTCCGCGACAACTACCACGCCTTCGCGAAGGCGTTGCCCGACACGCGCGTGTTCTACGCCGTGAAGGCCAACCCGTCGCCGGAAGTGCTGTCGCTGCTGGCCAAGCTCGGCGCCTGCTTCGACACCGCCTCGATCCCCGAGATCGAGATGGTGCTCGCGGCCGGCGCCTCGCCCGACCGCATCTCCTTCGGAAACACCATCAAAAAGGAGCGCGACATCGCGCGCGCTCATGCGCTGGGCGTGCGGCTGTACGCGGTCGACTGCAAGGCCGAGGTCGAGAAGATCGCCCGCGCCGCCCCCGGCGCCCGGGTCTTCTGCCGCTTCCTGCATGACTGCGCAGGGGCCGAATGGCCGCTGTCGCGCAAGTTCGGCTGCGACCCCGCGATGGCGGTCGACGTGCTCGAGCATGCCCATCGCCTCGGGCTCGAGGCCTACGGCGTGTCGTTCCACGTCGGCTCGCAGCAGCGCAACACCGGCGCCTGGGACTCGGCGCTCGCGGCGGCGGCCCAGATCTTCCGCGACTGCGGAGAGCGCGGCATTGCGCTCTCCATGGTCAACCTGGGCGGCGGTTTCCCGACCAAGTACCTGAAGAAGGTGCCCGCCGTGAAGATGTACGGCAGCGCCATCTTCCAGGGTCTGCGCAAGCACTTCGGCAACGCGATTCCGGAGACCATCATCGAGCCGGGCCGCGGCATGGTCGGCAATGCCGGCGTGATCGAGGCCGAGGTCGTGCTGGTCTCCAAGAAGAGCGAGCGCGACGACGTGCGCTGGGTCTATCTCGACATCGGCAAGTTCGGCGGCCTCGCCGAGACGATGGACGAGTCGATCCGCTACCCGATCCGCACCCCACGCGACGGCGGCAAGCTCGGACCGTGCGTCCTGGCAGGCCCGACCTGCGACTCGGTGGATGTGCTCTACGAGAAGGAGCCGTACCCGCTGCCGGTGAGCCTGTCGATCGGCGACAAGGTGCTGATCGAGGGCACCGGCGCCTATACGACGACCTACTCGTCGGTGGCCTTCAACGGTTTCCCGCCGCTGAAGAGCTATCACATCTGACATCGCCGGGAGCCGCGCTAGGGACACCGGCCGGCTCCCCTCCCCGCCTGTGCTGGCGCCGGCCGCGTTTGGGCCGACGCCGCGAGGGAGATCGCCATGATCACCATCCGCAACGAACGCAAGACTGACGCCACGGCCCGGGAGGCCTTGCTCGACGTCTCCTTCGGCGAGAGCCGATGGATGAAGGCGTCCGAACGACTGCGCGAAGGCCGCCTGCCGGCCGACGAGCTGTCGTTCGCCGCGACGGATCGCGGCCGGCTGATCGGCACCGCCCGGCTTTGGCACGTCTCCGCCGGTCCGGACCGCCCGGCGCTGCTGCTCGGTCCGGTCGCGGTCGACCCTGACTGGCGCGGCCGCGGCGTCGGCACGGCGCTGGTCGAGCGCGCGCTGCGCGATGCGGACCGGCTCGGGCACCGCGCCATCCTCCTGGTCGGCGACGCGCCCTATTACGGGCGATTCGGCTTCTCCACCGGGAAGACCGGCGCGCTGTGGCTGCCGGGCCCCTTCGAGCGGCACCGGCTGCTCGGGCGCGAGCTCGCAGCGGGGGCGCTCGATGGCGCACGCGGGGTGATCGCGGCCACCGGACGCCGGATCCCAAAGCCGGCGCGCGTCGCCCGGCGGACCGCAGCGACCGTTCCGCACGCTGCATAAGTCGAGATGCGCCCTTCCCTTGACGCCGCACGAACGATAATCGTGCGGCGTCCTCCTTTGCCCGTTTGCGGCGGTTCCTTTTTCCGGAGAGTTGAACGATGACCAATTGGCCCGTGCACGGCCGTATCGACGGACCGATCATGATGATCGGCTTCGGCTCGATTGGCAAAGGCACCCTGCCTCTCATCGAGCGGCATTTCACCTACGACAAGAAACGCTTCGTGGTGATCGACCCCGAGGACAAGGACCGCAAGCTGCTGGACGAGCGCGGCATTCGCTTCGTCCATCAGGCGGTCACACGCGACAACTACCGGCACCTGCTGGCGCCGCTGCTCACCGAGGGCGGCGGCCCGGGTTTCTGCGTCAACCTGTCAGTCGACACCTCCTCAGTCGACATCATGGAACTCTGCAATGAAATCGGCGCACTCTACGTCGACACGGTCAACGAGCCATGGGCAGGCTTCTATTTCGACAAGTCGCTCGGCCCGGAGGCGCGCTCGAACAACGCGCTGCGTGAGATGACGCTCGCCGCCAAACACGCCCGCAAGCGCGGCAGCGCCACCGCGGTGTCGTGCTGCGGAGCCAATCCGGGCATGGTGTCGTGGTTCGTAAAGCAGGCCTTGCTCAACATCGCCGGCGACCTCGGCCTCAAGACCGCGGAGCCGAAAACGCGCGACGAGTGGGCCCGGCTCGCCCAACAGGCGGGCGTCAAGGGCATCCACATCGCCGAGCGCGACACCCAGCGCGCGCGCGAGCCCAAGGCGCCGAACGTATTCGTCAACACCTGGTCGGTCGAGGGCTTCCTGTCGGAGGGCATGCAGCCTGCCGAGCTTGGCTGGGGCACGCACGAGACCTGGATGCCGGCCAACGGCCGCGCTCATAAGACCGGCTGCGCCGCCGCCATCTACTTGCTGCAACCCGGCGCCAACACCCGCGTGCGATCCTGGACGCCCACGCCCAACGCCCAATATGGATTCCTCGTCACCCACAACGAGTCGATCTCGATCGCCGACTATTTGACGCTGCGCGATGGCGACAAGGTCGTCTACCGCCCGACCTGCCACTATGCCTATCATCCGTGCAACGACGCGGTGTTGTCGCTGCACGAGCTGTTCGGCGCGGCCGGCAAGCGCCAGGAGGATGTCTACATCCTGGACGAGCACGATATCGTCGACGGTATCGACGAACTTGGCGTCCTGCTCTACGGCCACGCCAAGAATGCCTACTGGTATGGCTCGCAGCTCTCGATCGACGAGACGCGGCTGCTTGCGCCCTACCAGAATGCGACCGGGCTGCAGGTCACGTCGGCGGTGCTGGCGGGCATGGTATGGGCTCTGGAGAACCCCAAAGCCGGCATCGTTGAGGCCGACGAGATGGACTTCCGACGCTGCCTCGAAGTGCAGATACCGTATCTTGGCCCGGTCACCGGTATCTATACCGACTGGACGCCGCTGACCGACCGCCCCGGGCTGTTCCCCGAGGACATCGACACCAGCGACCCATGGCAGTTCAGGAACGTGCTGGTGGGGTGATCCTCATCCCACCCACTCGACATGCGCCTTGATCGCGCGGCGGGAGTCGTCGATCCAGCCGTGCGGGCGTGCCTTCTCGATCATCCCGGTGAGCGCCTGCTGCCACCCGACATCGGCAGCGACGCTGGCCCAGCTTCGTAGCGCAAGCTCGGAGACCCAGGCGGTGTCGGCATCGTCGAGCACGGCGATGTCCTTCAGCGCCTCACAGACGGCGGGCAGGTCGTCACGCCGGCTCTCGACAACCACCTTGAAGGCGCGAAAATTGTCGTGCTCCTCGAGCAGCACGGACCGGTTCGCCGTGACCCTGATCAACATGGCGCTTCCTTTCAGCCGAGATCGACAATGCCCGCCTGGCCACCCTCGGTACCCCAAACGAGCAACTTGCCGTCCTCGTTCCAAGCCAGCGCGCTGATCGGCGCGTCACCCGGCTTTTTCGCCAAGATTTCCGCGCCGTCGTCGATGCGCACCAGAAGCACGAGCCCGTCGGCGTAGCCGACCGCGACCACGTCCTGCTTGGGATGGCAGGCGACAGCGACCGCTTGTTCGCCAGTCGGCGCCAGGATTTTCGGTGTCTTGCCCATTGGGCCATCCTTGGACTGGAACGGCCAGAGGATCAGTTGGGTCGAGCCC
This sequence comes from Xanthobacteraceae bacterium, assembly GCA_050725815.1. Classification (GTDB taxonomy): domain Bacteria; phylum Pseudomonadota; class Alphaproteobacteria; order Rhizobiales; family Xanthobacteraceae; genus VAZQ01. Next base: position 896 of record JBOHIG010000149.1, on the reverse strand, counting down.
GAGGTCGCAAGCCACTTGCCATCGGCGCTCCAGTCGAGCGAGCGCACCCGCGCTCCGTAGCCCGCCATCCGCATGTCCTTCCTGTCGGCGAGCCGCCACCCGTGCAGCGTCGGCTCCTGCATGGAGGTCACCAGGAAGCGGCCATCGGGAGAGAAGCTCGCGCCGAGATGGGAGCCTTTCCATTCGAACATCTCGGGCGCCGCCTTGGCGTTCGGAAACCAGAGCGTGGCGCCGTTGTAGTGCGCGATCGCGAGCCGCACGCCCTTGGGCGCGAAGGCCAGCGCGCCCGGCGTCGAAGGAAGATCGAGCACGCGCTCCGTGCTCTTGGCCGTCAACACGATAGCCTGCTTGCCGGCCGACCACGCGATAGGTCCACCGGGACCAGCGGCGACATGGTCGATCCAGCGGCGCTTGGCGTCGGTGGCGACGACGGTGGTCTCGCCGGCGGCGTCGGTGGAGACGACCTTGCCGTCGTCGCCACCGGTGACGATGCGCGCACCGTTGCTTGCCGTACACAGAATCGCGCCGGCATGCACCGCGACGCGTCGTTGCTCGCCGTCGCGCGCGACGAAGATGAGCGCCTCCTCGCCGAGCACGAAGACCGCGGTATCCTCAAGGACATGCACGCCCACGACGGCGGCGGCGGCATTCACGACGCGTGTGCGCTCGACGACCGAGGGGATGTCTTTGTCGTGAGTGTCTTCGGTCAAAGCGCAGCCCCAGGCTGAGCGGAGGGACGCAAGCGCACGCAACCGCTAGTGATCCGATACTAACATTCGCATCCCATTTGGGCAGGAAACTTTGCGAATGTTAGAATCAAAGGACCACTAGCAAGTATAGATTGCAAGTATAGATTGCTAGTGTCCCGAATCCGAAGTTCGCAAGAGCCAGTCCGC
>JBOHIG010000148.1:0-28579 GCA_050725815.1 Xanthobacteraceae bacterium | reverse complement strand
TAGCACGACCGCCCGTCTCGCCACGATGCGATCAAATACCGCGAACGGCTTGCTCTCAGCATGCGTTGCATGATTACTCCGTGGAAGCAGAAGAAGCAGGTCATCGCCTCGGACGACGGCCACGCGCATGGCGGAGGCTGCGAGCTCGCGATGTTCTGCGACCTTACCGTTGCAGCCGACGATGCCTTGTTCGGCGAGCCGGAGATCCTGTTCTCGCAGGTCGGCCCCGCGGTGCTGATGCCGTTCGTCATCGGACACAAGCGGGCGCGTGAGCTTATCTATTTCGGAGATAGGATCGATGCCAAACGCGCGCACGAGATCGGCATGGTCAATCGTCTCGTGCCGGCGGCCGACCTGCACGCGGCGACGATGAAATACGCACGCCGCCTGTCGCTGATCGCGCCGGAGGCGCTGGCGGCTGCCAAGCTTGCGGTCAATCGCGGGCTCGATGCGGCGGGATTTCGCACCGCCCTTAATGCCGGGCTCGACGTGCTGGCCCCGCTCTACGCAGCGGAGACGGAGGTTGGGAAGGAGTTCGACACTATCCGCGCGAAGGACGGCCTCAAGGCCGCGTTGGCCTGGCGGAAGAAGCAGTTCGAGGACTAAAAACGAAAGCCGGAAGCTACTCCGCCGCCACGCCCGCACCGGAGGCCGACCGTGCCGCCAGCCGCGCCTTCTTCACCGGCGACAGCGCGGGCTTGAGATTGAACAGTTTCTGCGCATTGCCGCCGAGGATGTTGCGCTTGGCGTCCAGGTCGATGAACGGCAGGTCGTAGATCGTCGACGGCAAGTCCATATCCCAGTGCGGATAGTCGGATGAATACAGAAGCTGCGACGGTGCGTTGATCATCTCGAAGGTGACCTCCAGCGCCTTCCGGTTGTCGACCATCTCCATCGGCTGCGAGGTGTAATACATCTCTCGCATGTAGTCGCTCGGCTTGCGCTTGAGCAGCGGCGCGTCGGAGGTACGCATCATGAATTCGTTATCGAGGCGCTGCATCAGGAATGGCACCCAGGCGAGCCCGGACTCGATCCAGACCGTCTTGAGCTTCGGGAAGCGCTCCGGCATGCCGTTCACGAGCCAGTTCGCCATGTGCAACATGTTGCACCAGGTGAAGCCCAGCCCGTGAACGGCAATAAAGCGGTTGGTGAGCTGCAGGCTCTGATCGGCCCAGGTGAAGGCCGCGTGGAAGCCGAGCGGCAGCCCGCGCTCTTGCAGCGCCGCGTACACCTTCATGTAGGGGTTCTGGTAGTTGCGGGTGTAGTGCGTTGCCGTCACCATGAAGCCGACGACGCCTTTGCGGTCGCCGAAATCCTGGATCATCTGGTAGCACGCGTCCGGATCGTGAAACGGCAGGTAGAGCATCGACTTGATGCGCGGCTCCTTGTCGAGAATGGTGTCGCAGAGCCAGCGGTTGTAGCCGCGCGCCAGTCCGACCTCGACCTCGATGCGCGGGCAGTTGGCCAGGTTGAGCATTGGCGTCGGGAACATCACCGCCATGTCGACGCCGAGCTGATCCATCCAGCGCTCCATCAAGACGATGTCGCGGTGCGGCTTGGGCGGAACGATCTCGTTCTTGCGCTGCGGGTAGCGGGTAATGCGACCAGTGAGCTCCTGGTAGGAGCCAGTCTCCGACGAGATGCCGCCGCGTGAGGTTCCCTGAAACTTGGCTTCGTTGCGCAGTACGGGATCCTCGATGAACTCGGCGATCTCCTTGAACGCCTCGGTTTCATAATGGTGTGAATCCACGTCGGCGATGAAGAAGTCCTCGTACTTGCGGTCGATCGCCTGCTGGGCGGCGTTGCGCAGCAATGTACGGGTATCGAAGGCCTCGGCCGAGAGGTCCCGGAAGCTTCGCGTGTGTTCGTTCATTGCATTTTGTCCTTAGTTCTTGCGCCGGTTTTGCTTCGGGGATCAGGCTCTGACGAATATCTCGCCGCCGCGCTGCACCACCTCGAATTTCTTCAATCGAAGCCGTTGGTCGATGACGTGGCAACCGTCCGACAGATGGAACTCGTAGCCGTGCCAGGGGCAGACGATGTGCATGTCGTCTTCGTCGAAGGTCTGGCCGAGCAGGATGCCGCCCTCGCCGATCCGGTCCACCACCTGTGGCATGCGCAGGCCTTCACAGGCCGGCCCCCCCTGGTGCGGGCACAGGTTGCGGTATGCGTAATACTGGTCGCGGTGGCGGATGACGCCGATCTCCTCGCGCCCGACTGTGATCAGCCGTACGCCGCCCTCGGCGATCTCGCCGTGTTTGCACACCAGAATTTCGGGCATTCCTGTCTTCCTCATTATTCTTCCTCGTACCTATAAGCCGAGCCGCCGTGAGTCCAATGTGACTTCGATCAGGCGGCTGGCTCATGCGGCTCCCTCTCCCCTCCGGGAAGAGGGAAGAGATCGCTGCGCCCAAGCTCAAACTCGCAAATCCGGTGATTGCTGCCTGCAATGCGGCTACCGTCAGTCATCCAATTCCGGCATCTGGAACTCCTCCCAGCCCGGCACGTCGGCCACTTCCGAGAACGGCTTGCCGAACGGACGTGTCGCGTCGACCCCGATCGCCGAGGCGGTGCGCATCGGCCGTGCGACCTTCGGGTCGTCGATCGATGGATCGGACGGCCCGGCCGGGATGTCGCCGACCACGATCACGTCTTCCGCCGGCTGGGTGCGGAACGCCATCGCCCATTCGACCTCGGCCGAATTGTGCACGTCGATATCGGGTTCGACGATCACCGTCCATTTCGGTCGAATGTTGCTCGACACGGCGTGCAGGATCACTTGCCGGGGCTCGCCTTTGAAGCGTGGCGTCATCGAGATCACGACGAGGAATGACACGCCGGCGGACGCCCGCACCGACACGTCCTGGATGGTCGGAAACTGCGCCTTGAGCGCCTTGAGGAACGAGGCCTCGAATGGAATCTGCTTGAGGATGTGATTTTCCGTGACCGGCTTGCCGGTGAGCAGCCCCTGGAAATAGGGCTTCTCGCGATGGGTGATGGCGGTGATGCGGCCGACCGGCTTGAGCGAGGCCGGCGTGTAGTAGCCGGTGTATTCGCCAAGCGGACCCTCCATCACCGTGTTGTTCATGTCCACTTCGAACTCGATCACGACCTCTGCAGTGGCCGGCACTTCGACGTCACAGGTCTTGCAGGCAGTCAGCTCCACCGGAGCGCCGCGCAGGCCGCCGGCGATCTCCCAGTCGTTGGTCTGGTCAGGCACCTGCACCTGGCAGGTGTAGGCAAGGATTGGATCGACGCCAATGATCAACGCTGCTTTGGGCGTAACGCCCATCTGCTGGCATTTGGTCAGGTTCTTGCCGAAACGATGAAACGGCTGCGCCGAGAATGAGAACGTGTCCTTGCCCAGGATCAGAAATCGATAATGCCCGATGTCGGGAACGCCGGTTTCGGGATCCTTCGACACCACGATACCGGGCGTAATGTAGGGACCGCCGTCCTTGGGGCTGTAGGTCGGAATCGGAAAGCGCCGGATATCGATGTCGTCGGTGATAACGACCTCGTGGCAGGGCGCACCGCTGCCATTGGTGACTGTCGGCTTGATCGGCTTGCTCAGCCCGTCCAGCACCTTCTGCATGATGGTCTTGTCGTCCGCCTCGAATGCCAGCAAGGCATGCTTGCGGCTGGAATAGACACCGCAGACGAGCGGGAAGTCGGTGCCGGTCTTGTTGAAGCAGACCGCGCGGCGTCCTTTGGCATAGGCGTGCTTCAGCGCCTTGCCGATATCGGTCAGGGCGACCGGCCGGTTGACGTCGACAAGCTCGCCGTGCTGACGCAGGACGTCGAGGAATTGGCGAAAGTCCTGATAGGGCATTCTCGCATCTCCACACCGGCGGCTCCTTCTGCGGCCATGCAGAGCAGCGCTTGCCGGCATTATCGCCCGTGGGTGCGTGCGGCGCAAACCGGCGCGTCACGGTGGGATTGTCGCATTGCTGGGCATCGGCGGGGATGCCACACTGTCGGCAACAAAAGCACAGGGAGAATAACAATGAATCGCCTCATCGCCGCGCTGTTGTCGGTCGTTGCCGTCGCCGCCACCGCCTTTGCGCAGGATGGCTGGCCGACCCGGCAGATAAGGCTGATCGTGCCATTGCCAGCAGGCGCCTCGGTTGACGTAGTCGGGCGGCTGGTGGCGGCAAAGCTCGGTGGAAAGCTCGGGCACACCGTCGTGATCGAAAATCGCGCGGGCGCGAGCGGCGCGCTCGGAGCGGACGCCGTCGCCAAGGCGCCGCCGGACGGCTACACGCTCGGCATGGCGACGACCACCACCCATGTCACCAACGCCATCGTCAATCCCAAGCTTGCCTACGATCCTGCGAAGGATTTCACGCCGATCGGTCTGATCGGCGTCGTACCTTATGTGCTCTCGGTGTCGCCGAAGCTGCCAGTGAACAATGTCAAGGAATTGCTGGCGCTGGCGAAGTCGAAGCCCGGCGTGCTGAACTACTCCTCGGTCGGCCTGGGCAGTGTGGCGCATCTTGCCACCGAGCTGCTGTCCTCGATGACCGGCATCAAGCTCAATCACGTGCCATACCGGTCGGCGTCGCAGGCGGTGATTGATCTGGCGGAGGGCCGTATCGACATCACCTTCGGCACGTTGGGCTCGAGCCTGCCACTGATCAAGGACCGCAAGATCAAGCCGCTGGCGGTGAGCACTGTTACGCGTGCGAAGCAGGCGCCGGATGTTCCGACCATGGTGGAAGCCGGCGTTCCGGGTTTCGAGGTATCGCTGTGGTTCGCGCTGGTAGCGCCGGCCAATCTGCCTCAGCCGATCGCGACGCGGCTCAATCGTGACCTCAACGCCATCATCGTCGATCCCGCGGTGATCAAGGGGCTGGATGTGCAGGCGATGCAGACCCAGCCCAATACGCTCGCCGAGATGCGCGACCGCATCAAGAACGACCTCACCAAGTGGCGCGACATCGCCATTAAAGCAGGTATCAGGAAGTAGGCAACAGCCCCAGCAGCCGCTTGGCGTTGCCGCCGGCGATGGCGGCGATGGTCGATGCATCGAAGTCTTCGACCGCAGCGACGTGCCCGATTGGATCGTAGTCCGCCATGTCGAAGGGGTAATCGGTGCCCATGACGATGTGGTCGGCGCCGTAGAAGCGCACCAGCTCGGCGAGCTGGTGCGGCGTGAACACGACCGAGTCGAAATAGATTTTCTTCAGGTAGCTCGTCGGCGGGTGCGGCAGCTCGCCGTGCGCGTCCGAGCGCGCCCCCCAGGCGTGGTCGATGCGCCCGGAATAGGCGGCGAGATAGCCGCCGCCGTGCACGGCGAGAAGCTTCAGGTTCGGATGGCGCTCCAGCACGCCGTCAAAGATCAGGTAATGCAGCGCGATGGTGGTATCGAGCGGGTTGCCGATGGTGTTGTTGAAGGAGAAGCGCGACAGCCGCCTTGCCTCGGTGAAGCCAAGCGGATGCAGCACCACCAGCGCCTGAAGTTCCTCGGCTTTCTTCCAGAACGGCGCAAATGCCGGGTCGGACAGCTCCTGGCCGTTGACGTTGGTCAGAATCTGCACGCCCTTGAGCCCGAGCGTCTTCACGCAGCGCTCGAGCTCCACCGCGGCCTCGTTGCCGTCCGGCATCGGCACGCTGCCAAGCCCGGCGAAGCGGTCGGGCTTGCCGGCGACGTATTCGGCGATGCCCTCGTTGACGATCTGCGCGGCCCGCGCCGCCACCTGGATCGGCACCGTGTAGTAGCACTGCGGCGGCGGCGGCATCACGAGCTGGAGGTCGATGCCCATGGCGTCGAGGTCGGCGAGGCGCTTGTCGTAACCGGTGATGCGGTCGCGGATGTCGGCTTCCTGCTTCTGGTTGAGCGCGCGCGTCTCCGGCGTCGCGTGCAGCACCAGTGAATTCTTCATCGGGTCGAGGTGCGGCTTGACGAATTCGGCCGCCGCCGGCACCGCGACATGGGAGTGGATGTCGATGGTGATACTCTTCGGCCGCACAGCGCGGCCGGGCTTGCCGTGTTTTCGGGCCGCGGTCGGCTCGTATTTGTTCCATTGACTCATCGGCGCTTGCGCTTTGCTGATTTCGGCTTGGCGGTTTCTCGCGGCGGGATCATCGGCACCAGCACGAACGACTGCTTTCCTGGCCGGAAATGCAGCGTGGTGACGCCGGCGAAAATCTCCGGCGGCCGGTCGCGCGGATCGTCGTGCAGGAACGGGCCGCAGCCGGTCAACTCGTTCTTGAAGTTCGAGAGCCGGCCGCCGCTGGGGCCGGGATAGACATAGTCCTTGCCGCGGATCGAGAGCCCGACGCGATAGCCTCTCGGCACCACGATCGAGGTCGGCCAGATCTCGATGTCGAGCTCGGCAATCTCGTCCTTCTTCAGGGGCTGTTTCCGGTCGTGGGTATGATAGGGCCGCCATGGCGTCGACAGCCTCTTGTCGAGCTTGCGATGCGAGGCGCGCAGCCAGCCCTGCGCCACCGGTGTGTGCGGGTCAATCGCGCCCTGGAAGACGACCTCCCTCATTTCCGGCGAGAACAGGCGGAGCACCACGAAGATGTCGGCGTCGCTGGTGGATGACGACACGAAGAGCTTGAGCGCCATCGGCCCCGTCATCTCGAAATCGAACGGAGCCGGCGCGGTCAGGAAGGTCACGCCGTCGCCCATGGCGTCGAAGCTGATCGTCGAGGTCTTGCCCTTCGGCTTCTCGCCGCACAATGACTGGTCGGTCGAATTGAGATAGACCTTCTTCCACTGCGTGCGTTTGATCGGCCATTCGTTTTCATGCTGCTCGACGAACTTGTCGATATGGCGCACCTGAAGCTGCGCGCGCGGCTGCTTGTTCCAGCCGTTGTCCTTGCCGTGCAGGAAATGATCGAAGAACCGTAGCTGCAACTCGCGGCCATAGTCGGTGTAGAAGTGCGTCCAGTGTTCGATGCCGTGCACCTCGAGCCACTTGTGCTTGGCCGCGGCGCGATAGAAACCTTCGAAATTGCCGCGCGGATGTAGCGGCTGCCCGCCCCAGTTCGCCGACGAGAGAAACGGCGTCTTCACCTTCGACCATATCGGCGAGCGGGCGCGGTGATAGGCGTCGTCGAGCGGATGCGCGCGGATATCGTTGCCGAACGGCACGCGGTTGCGCGCAAGCTCGTCCTCCGACAGCGTTTCCGGCCCGCACACAAGTTGCCCGCGCACGCGGCTGCGCTTGCCGCGCTCGCCGGCGCCGTATTGCACGGTCTTCACCTGCATGTCGTACCAGTTCTCCCAGAACGTGCAGAGGATGCCGCCGTGATGGGTCATGTCGCGGTACCAGTCGGCGCAGCCCTCCCAGATGCACATCGCGGTGAGATGCGGCGGCTGCAGCGTCGCCACATGCCACTGGTTCGAGCCATAGTAGGAGATGCCGTTCAGGCCCACCTTGCCGTTCGACCACAGCTGCATGCCGGCCCACTCGATGCAATCGTAAAAGTCCTTGGTCTCGCGCGGCGAGAAGGGATCCACCTTGCCGGGCGAGCAGCCCGCGCCGCGCGAGTCCACGCGCACGCAGGCGTAGTCGTGCGGCACCCATTTCTCCGGGTCCACCACTTCCCATTGTTGATAGAGATTCGACGAGCCCGCGGTGACGTCGGGATGTTCGCGCGCCATGCGCTCCCATGCACTCGGATAGCCGTCCTGGAAGGCGAGCCCCTTGGCATAGGGACCGTAGGTCAGGATCACTGGGCACTGGCCATCCGGTACCGGTCGAAATACGTCCGCGCGCAGAACCAGGCCGTCGTCCATCTCGATGGGCACGTCCCAGTCGATCCGCATGCCGTCGCGGGTTTCGCTGCGGGGGGTGAGTTCGGTTGAAGCTGACGCAGTCATGGACCTTTGCCGCCATTCAATCTTTGGACGTCATGCCCGTGAAAGCGGGTATCCAGCAGCCACGGCCATTCGGAAGCGCGCAACACCAGTGATTACTGGATCGCCCGCTTTCGCGGGCGATGACACCAGAGAGATCTGGCCGCGACAAGCCCGGCAAGGGCGGTTGTGTACCCGCTCACCGAACCTTGATGCCCGCAGAGGCGATCGCCTTGGCCCACTTGTCGCGGTCCTTGACGATCAGGTCGCGCAGCACGTCCGGCGGCCCGCCGGCGACGACCAGCCCCTGCTTAGCCAGGGTCTTGACCATCTTGTCGGAGCGGATGATCTCGTTGATGACGCCGTTGTATTTCGCGATCACACCGGTCGGCGTTCCGGCTGGCGCCAGCAGGCCGAACCAGAGGTCGACGTCGAAGCCGGTCACGCCCTGCTCGTGCAGGGTGGGCACATCCGGCACCGCGTTCACGCGTTCGGGGCTCGCCACCCCAAGCACGCGGATCTGCTGCTTGCGCATAAACGGCAGCGCGACGTGGGTCGGAATGAACATCGCGCTGACGTGATTCCCCAGCAGATCGGACATCGAGCCGGACGTGCCCTTGTAGGGAATGTGGGTCAGGTTGGTCCCGGTCGCTTGCTTGAACATCTCCATCGACAGGTGATGCGGCGTCGCGAAGCCGGGTGAGCCGTAGTTGACCTCGCCCGGCCGCGCCTTGACGTAGGCGATGAACTCCCGAGTGGACTTCACCGGCAACGACGGATGCACGGCCAGCACGATCGAGCCGGTGGCGAGTTTGACGATCGGCGTGAAGCTCTTCACCGGATCATAGGGAATGCTCTTGAAGATCGAGACATTGGTGACGAAGGTCTTGGCGATCATCAGGATGGTGTTGCCGTCGGGCGCGGCGCGGGCCGCGAGCCCGGTGCCGATGTTGCCGCTCGCGCCCGGCTTGTTATCCACCACGACGGCTTGACCCCAGCGCTGCTGGATGTCGGCGCCGATCGCCCGCGCCAGGATGTCGATGCCGGTGCCCGGCGTATAGGGCACGATGATCGTAATGGTGCGGCCGGAGACCTGGGCAGTAGCGAGTTGCGGCAGCGCGGCCAGCGCCAGCACCACAACAGTCAGCTGCAATACGCAATTGGTGACATCGCGCAGCTTCATGATAATCCTCTGGTTATCCGCCCACGCTGAGGAACACCGAAGCCTCAGAATGAGCATCAGCAGAAATATGCCAGTTCAACGGTGATTGGAAATACCGAATGGCCGATGCGTCGATTGGCGCCACCCGTGTCCCGGTCCTCATCGTTGGCGGCGGGCCGGTCGGGCTTGCACTCGCCGCCGATCTCGGCTGGCGCGGGGTGCGCTGTATGCTGGTCGAGCAGGGCGACGGCGAAATCGCGCATCCGCGCGCGAGCGCCGAGAACGCACGTACCATGGAATATTTCCGCCGGCTGGGGATCGCCGAGAAGGTGAAGGAGGCAGGCACGCCGCCGGACTTCCCGCACACCGTGCTCTATCTCACCAGCCTCAACGGCTTCGAGATCGCCCGCATCGACCGGCCCGGACATGGCGGCAACGCGCCGACCTCGATCAGCCCGGAGCGGCCGCAGCGCTGCAACCAGCTTTGGCTCGATCCGATCCTGCGCGACTTCGCGGGGAGCTTCCCGATGGTGACGATCAAGCTGCGCACGCGCTTTGAATCGTTCGTGGAGCTGACTGATGGCATCGTCGCGACCGTAACCGATCTCGCGACGGATGAACGTCGGGACATCGTGGCTGATTACCTGGTCTCCTGTTGCGGCGGCGGCAGTTCGATCCCGAAGACGTTAGGCATCCAGATGAACGGGGTGCCCACGCTCGAATACAACCTCAACATCTTCTTCCGCGTGCCCGAGCTTTGGACGTATCACGACAAGGGCAAGGCCTCGCTGCATTTCTTCGCCGACGCGCAGGGCATCTGGCGCACGCTGGTGCAGCTCGATGGGCGCGAGCTGTGGCGGCTCGGCATCCGCGGGCAGCACTACTACGAGAACGCCAAGACCATCGACGCCAGCGCGATGATCGCCGAAGCTCTCGGGCGGGAGATTCCTCACACGGTGGTGTCGTCGCTGCCGTGGGTCGCGCGCGACCTGGTGGCGGACAGCTACGGTCGCGGCCGCGTGTTCGTCGCCGGCGACGCCGCGCACCAGAACACGCCGTCCGGCGGCTTCGGCATGAACACCGGGCTGGGCGATGCGGCCGATCTCGGTTGGAAGCTTGCTGCGCTGGTGCATGGCTGGGGCGGACCGCGGCTGATCGAGTCCTACGAGGCCGAGCGGCGGCCAGTGGCGGCGCGCATCGTCAAACAGGCGACCGGCAATTTCATGCGCGACCGTCAGCGCCAGTCGCATCCGGAGATCGCGATGGACACGCCGGCCGGTGCGGAGGCGCGCGGAAGGATGGGCGAGGCGATCCTGCAATCGCAGTCCAAGGTCTATGTCACCGATGGGACGGCGCTGGGCCAAGTCTATGACGGCTCGCCAATCGTGTGCGACGACGGCACGCCGCCGCCGCCCGAGACCATCATGGAGTACCGACCAACCACGCGGCCCGGCGCGCGTGCCCCGCACGCATGGCTCCCGGATGGGCGCTCGACGCTCGATCTCTACGGCCGCGGTTTCACGCTGGTAAAGCTGGGGAATGATCCTCCCGACACATCAACGTTCGAGACCGGCTTCGCTGCGCGCAGCGTGCCTATGTCTGTGGCGACCATTGTCGATCCAAAGATTGGCGAGCTGTATGAGCGTCGCCTCGTACTTGTACGCCCCGACGGCCACGTGGCGTGGTGTGGCGACGCCCCACCCGCCGACCCTCTCACCGTTGTGGAGCGCATCCGCGGCGCCGAGTAATCGGCTGCTACTTCTTCGGCGGCGAGGCGGCGAACTGCGAGCCGCGCACGCACATACGGCCGCGCGGGTCCTGCCACAGCTTCTCGGTCGCGTGCAGGTGACCGATGGCGCGGGCGACGGTACGAAAGTTGTAAGTCGCGAACTTCTCCGCGATGTCGGTGTAGTAGAGTGGCGCCTTCTCGATCGCGGCGAGGATGTCCTTCGCCAGCGCCGCGACCTCGGCCTCGTCGGCGGATTTTCCGGCATCGTCCTTCTTGCCATTGACGTAGTCGTCAATCTTCGCCGTGTCGGCATAGGCGTAGGTGATGCGCTCGTAGTGCTCCTTCGGAATGCCCTCGGGGATGGTCGCGTCGATGCCGACCTTGGCGCCGGTCGGCACGATGCCGGCGCCCTGCGGCAGGCTCGGATCGAGCGGCTTGGCGCGCGAATTCGGAATCACGATGATGTCCTTGTCGCCCTGCACCCGCGTGGCGATCGCCCATTCCACATCCATGGGATCGAAAACGTCAATGTCGTCGTCGGTGACCACCACATGCTTGAGGTCCATCACCGAGAGCGCGGCGAGGAGCGCGTTCTTGGCCTCGCCGGGCGCTTTCTTGATCGAGATCACCGCGTGCCAGAAGGCGCAGCCGCCGAGCGTGACGTTGATATCCTTGACCTGCACGCCGGCAGTGCGCAGCGCCTGCCGGATCGCGGCATAGCGCGTCGGCGCCGCCAGCCAGGTGTTCTCCCACGGCATGTGGAGGTTGTAGTAGATCGCATCCTTGCGCATGGAGATCGCCTTGATGCGCACCAGCGGGTTCCAGTGCAGCCCGCCCATCAGCCGCGTGAACTCGCCGAAGCGGCCCTCCGGCCAGGTCCAGCCGGTGGGCAGCACCTCGGCTTCCAGCACGATCTCGGCATCGGCGATGTAGGGCACGTCGATGGTCTGGCATGGGGCCAGTTCGACAGGCATTCCGCGGAGGCCCCCGGCGATCGCCATCTCGTCGACGCCGAGCGGCGCACGATAGCCGGAGCCGGTGATTTCGATCGGATGTGTGCCGATGGAGATCGAGATCGGTAGCGGCTCCTTGCGCTCGAGCGCGCGCTGCACGAACAGCCGCATGTTGTTGGGCGTGACGATGTCGATGCCGGTAAGGCTCTTCTCCTTGACGATGAAGCGATAGATGCCGGAATTGATGCCGAGCTCGGGGTCGCGCGCGATCACAACGCCGGCCGTGATCATCGGTCCGCCGTCATAGATCGACGACATCGGGATCGGCAGCTTGTAGAGGTCTACGTCGTCGCCGACCATCGTCACCTCGCGCGTCGGCGAAGTCTTCACGTATTTCGGCGGGATCGGCTTGGCGATCGCAGCGCTGAGCTTGTCCTCGATCTCGCGGTAGGTATCGGCGCCGAGCCCCATCATCGCGCGCTCGCGCGAGCGGATGATGCCGGAGACCACCGGCATGTCGTAGCCGATCACCTTGTGGAAATAGAGCGCGGTCTTGGCCTGATCCACCAGCGTTGCGATGTGGCGGATATCCACTGGCTGATGCAGGTCGACGAGCTCGCCGTTTTGCCGCAGCCGGTCGAGGAACTGGCGGAAATTTTCCTGCATAAACGCGCTCCTGATGATGACCGTCGATGGGTAGCGAAACCGGTCGGTGTGTCAATCGACCGGTGCGCCCCTGCCTGCACGTGGCTCGCAGCCCGCCGATCCCGAGGGCCGCGACGCACCGCGTCAATCAATGAGATGAATATCCTAAAATTTATCTACTTTGCAACATTTTTATCCTATCAATTGTTGCTTGTACGATATATTAATGCTATATACAACGATATATATAGCATATCGATGCTGTCGAACGCTGCCGAAGGATAAGCTCATGCTCCAGTTGCGCCAATCTGCTGCCCTTGAGGCCCGAAACCGGGCCATGTCCGGCGCGCCGCTAACCTATCCGCTGGCGCGGCTGGTGGCCGAGATCGGCGCTGCCTGCGATGGCTCCGCGGACAAGATGGCTGGGCGGATCATCGCCGCCTTGCAGACTGCGGCCGCCTCCGGCGATCTGGTGGCGCCGATATGCCGTGTCCCGCGCAACGACTGCTATGCGCGCTACCCGCTCTACTCCGACCCGGCCGGACGCTTCACCGTGCTGTCGCTGGTCTGGGGGCCGGGGCAGTTCAGCCCGCCGCATGCCCACGAGACCTGGTGCGCCTACGCCGTGGTCGAGAATGCGCTCAGCGAGACGCTCTACGACTTCGACGTGCAGAGCGGGAAGGCGGTACGAGAAGGAACGGCTGCCCGCGAGCCCGGCCATGCCTGCTTTGCCGCCGCGGGGCTTGATCAAATCCACCGACTTGGTAATGCCGGGGGCGCGCCCGCGATCTCGCTCCACGTCTATGGGGTCGAAGGCCGGCGGGTTGGAACGCATGTGAACCGGCTCATGGACGTTGCCGGGCAGCCAGGATGAGGACTCGTGACCGGCAAGACGATGAAGGCGCTGGTGCTGCGCAAGCACGGTGGGCTCGATGACCTCGAAGTCGTAGACGATCATCCCAGGCCGAACGCGACCGAAGGTCACGTCGTCATTCGCGTCCGCGCCTCCTCCTTCAACTACCACGACGTTTTCACCATGCGCGGCATGCCTGGCATCAAGGTGCCGCTGCCCGTGGTGATCGGCCTCGACATGGCCGGCGAGATCGCCGAAGTCGGCGCCGGGATGACCGGCTGGAAGCCCGGCGATCGTGTGTTGGTCAATCCGCTCAACAAGAAGAAGGGCCTGATGGGCGAGATGCTCGACGGCGGCATGGCGGAATACTGCCTCGTCTCCGCCGATCAGCTCGTCGCCATGCCCGAAGGCGTGACCTATGCCGAGGCCGCCTCGCTGCCAGTCGCCTACGGCACCGCGCACCGCATGATCGTCACTCACAACACCGTGAAGCAGGGCGACCGCGTCGTCATCCTCGGCGCGTCCGGCGGTGTCGGCACCGGCTGCGTCATCCTCTGCAAGCTGCTCGGCGCGGAGGTGATCTCCTGCACGTCGAGCCCGGAGAAGATGGACGCACTGAAGAAGCTCGGCTCCGATGAAGTGCTCAACGTCAAGGACACCGATTTCTCGAAATGGGCGGTGGAGAAATACGGCAAGCCGCAGCGGCGCAGCTACGAGGGCGGCGTCGACGTGGTGATCAATTTCACCGGCGGCGACACCTGGGCGCCGTCGCTGCGCTGCCTCAAGCGCGGCGGAAAGCTGCTCGTCTGCGGCGCCACCGCCGGCCACGATCCGAAAGAGGACCTGCGCTATGTGTGGACCTTCGAATTGCAGATCATCGGCTCCAATAGCTTCTACGACGACAATCTCAAGGGCCTGATGGATCTGATCCAGCAGGGCAAGTTCAAGCCGGTGATCGACAAGGTGCTCCCGCTCGAACAGGCGCGCGAGGGCTTGCGGTTGATCCAGGACCGTGAGGTGATCGGCAAGGTCGTCGTGGCGCCGTAGCTGTGGTGCCGCGGAACGAGGCGCATTATTGCGCCATCTCCCGCAAGGGAGAGGGCACATCAACAGCCGCCGCCGTTCGCGGCAGCGTTGTCCGAAACGGGATCAAATTCAATGTCCGACGACATCACCCTCGAACAGGTCCAGGCGCTAGTCACGCGCGCCCCGTTTCATCAATGGCTCGGGCTGAAGGTGACCGCCGTTCATGACGACGGCATCGAGCTCACCGCGACCTGGCGCGAGGAATGGGTGGTGAACCCCGAGCGTCGCTACACCCATGGCGGCGTGCTCGCTGCGCTGGTCGATCTCGCCGCCGACTGGGCGATGGTGAAGAAGCTTCGCCGTCCGGTCCCGACCATCGACCTGCGGGTGGATTATCACGCGCCCGCGTTCCCCGGTGATCTCATCGCCAAGGGCAAGGCAGTGCGCATCGGCGGGCAGTTTTCTTGCGCGGAAGCCTACATCTACGACAAGGATGGCAAGGTCCTCGCTTCCGGCCGCGGCACCTATTTCACCGCTCCGCCGCCGCCCCCGAAGGGGTGATATAGAAGGCGCATGCCTCACTTCACCAACCTCGGCGACCTGGTCGTCCGCGACCGCGACCTCGGCAAGCTCGCCGTCATCGACCTCGGCGGCGAAAAGCCCCCGCGCGAGTTCACCTATGCGCAGCTCGACGCCATGACGATGGGCGTCGCACGGGCGTTCGGCAAGCGCGGCCTTGCGCGCGGCGACCGCGTCGCCATCCTGTCCGCCAACCGCGCCGAATATCTCGCGGCCTATTACGGCATCATGCGCGCGGGCTTCGTGGCGGTGCCGGTGAACTTCAAGTTTCCGCGCAAGACCATCCATTTCATCGTCCGCGATTCGGGCGCGAAGCTCGTGTTCTGCGATCCGCCGCGGCGCGCCGACTGCCCCGACGAGCTGCCGGTCGTGGGCTTCGGCGGCGAGGGCGCCGAAAGCTTCGAGACGTTCCTCGATCGCGGTACGTTCGACACGGTGACGCCCGCGCAAGGCGAGCCGGCGATGTTCCTCTATACTTCGGGCTCGACGGGCACACCCAAGGGTGTCGTGCTATCGCACCAGAGCCATATCTGGGTGGTCGAGGCGCGGCTCGCGCCCGGCCTCGACAAGCACCGCTATCTCATCGCCGCGCCGCTCTACCACATGAACGCGCTCGCGCTCTCCAAGCTCGCCTGCGCCGCGCACGCCACCATCGTGCTGCTGCCGCAGTTCACCGCGCGCGCCTATATCGAGGCGATCGAGCGTTACCGCGCCACCTGGCTCACGGCGGTGCCGCCGATGGTCGCTATGATGCTGCGCGAACACGAGCTGATGGCGCACACCGACCTCTCCGGCGTGGAATTCCTGCGCATGGGCTCGGCGCCGGTGAGCCAGAGCCTGATGGCGTCGATCCACCGTGCGCTGCCGCAGGCCAAGGTGACCAATGCCTACGGCACCACCGAGGCCGGTCCGGTCGTGTTCGGGCCGCATCCTCAGGGCCTGCCGCAGCCGGAAATGTCGGTCGGCTATCCGCATCCGCAGGTGCAGCTTCGCCTCGTCGATGGTGAGGATCGGAATGCACAGCAGGGCGTGCTCGAGATGAAATGCCCGGCCGTCATGAACGGCTACCACAACCGCCCCGACGTGCCGCCGCCGATCACGCCCGACGGCTACTATGTCACCGGAGACGTGTTCCGCCGCGACGAGAGCGGCTTCCACTATTTCGTGGGACGCACCGACGATATGTTCGTCTCCGGCGGCGAGAACATCTATCCCGCCGACGTCGAGCGCATGCTGGAGCGCCACCCCGGCGTCGCGCAGGCGGCGGTGGTGCCGGTCGAGGACGAGATCAAGGGGCAGAAGCCGGTCGCCTTCGTCATCCGCAAGGCGGACACGGCGGCCGACGAGAACGAGATCAAGCAGTTCGCGCTCGCCAATGCGCCGGCCTACCAGCACCCGCGATCGGTCTGGTTCGTGGACGAATTGCCGCTCGCCTCGACCAACAAGGTCGATCGTGGCGAGCTTCAGCGGCTCGCGGAGGAGCGCGTGCGCGGTACGCCGCTTACTTCTTCTTCCCCTTCTTCGCGCCAAGCTGCTTCAGCCCCGCCGCGTCGATGACGGGTATCCAGCGTTCCCGCTCTTCCTTCAGGAAGGCCACCATCTTCTCCGGGCTCGAACCGACGATCGGCTCCAGGCCTTGCGTGATCAGCGCCTTCTGCATGGCCGGATCGTTCATCACCTTCTGCGTCGCTTGATAGACCTGGGCGACGATCGCCTTCGGCGTGCCGGCGGGCACCACCAGCCCGGTGAACAGGCTGGCGACCATTTTCGGCAGGCCCGATTCGACCGCGGTCGGAATCTCCGGCACGCCCTTGAGGCGCTCCTCGGACGTCACCGCGAGGATGCGCACCTTGCCGACATTGTGGAGCTGGAGCAGTTGGCCCGTGACATTGATGGTCGCGTACTGCACCTGGCCGCTGACCAGATCCTTGATGCTCGGGCCCGCGCCCTTGTAGGGCACGTGCACGATCTTGGGCGCGTCGATGACCTGCTTGAACAGCTCGCCGGCCAGATGCGTCATGGTGCCGGCGCCGGCCGAACCATAAGACATCTTGCCCTGGTTGGCCTTCGCATAGGCGATGAACTCCTTGAGGTTCTTCGCCGGCACGCCCGGGTTCACGATGATGCCGCTGGCCGAGATCGCAAGGATCGAGATCGGCTCGAAGCTCTTGGTCGGATCGTAGGTGATCTTCGGCATGATTGTCGGGTTGATCACCATGGTGCTGGTGTTACACAGGCCGAGCGTGTAGCCGTCGGGCTTGGAGCGGGCGGTCTCGCCCATGCCGATGGTGCCGCCGGCGCCGCTGACGTTCTCAACCACGATTGTGCCCAGGTGCGGCCGGATCCGTTCCGCGAACTGGCGCGCGACCGTGTCGACCACGCCGCCTGCCGAAAACGGCACGACCAGCCGTATCGACCGCTCCGGGTATTTGGCCTGACCGAAGGCCTGCATCGGCGACAGCGCCGTTGCCGACAAGGATGCCAAGCCGTAACCCAAAATCTCGCGTCTGTTCATGAATCAACTCCGGAATTTGCAGAACGTGTTGCGGTAATCTAATCAATCGATGCCGCGCTGTCTTGGTCGGCAGCGGTGCGTGAAATCGCCACGATGGCTCAAATTGTCGCAATGACTGCAATTGATCGTCAGTTGCCGCGCGATAGGGAGATTTTTCTCGATCACGTCGGTCATTTCGTGCGCGATCCGCAGGCAGCGAGCGCGGCGCTTGTGCGCGCGGGCTTTGCGCCGACGCCGGCGTCGGTGCAGGTCGCCCCGGACGGAGGGCCGACCGGCACCGGAAATGTTTGCGCCATGTTTACGCGCGGCTATGTCGAGGTGCTGTTCAAGACCGCCGACACCGCGCTCGGCCGCGAGTTCGAGGCAGCCCTGCAACGCCATTCCGGCATCCAGCTCGCGGCGTTTGCGGTGGCGGACGCCGGCGTGGCGCATCGCCGGCTGGGCGAAGCCGGCTTCCGCACGCGTCCGCTGGCGTCGTTCCAGCGCCCGGTCGGCACCGAGAGCGGTGTTGCGACGGCGGCCTTCACGGTGACGCGCGTCGAGCCGGGCGAGATGGCGGAAGGGCGCATCCAGATTCTCACGCACCATACCGAGCAGGCGGTGTGGCAACCGCGCTGGCTCGCCCATCCCAACGGGGCGCTGGGCCTTGCGAGCCTGACGATTGCGGTGGCGGATGTGGACGAGACGGCGGCGCGTTTCGTGCGCTTCACCGGACGCGCCGCTGCGACGATGCGAAGCGGGCAGGTTGTCCAGCTCGACCGCGGCCGCATCGACATCGTGACGCGCGAGGCATTCGCTGCCGCGCTGCCGGAGGTCGCGATCCCATCGCTGCCGTGCATGGGCGCGTATGGCGTGACGGTGAAATCGCTCGATGCGGCGGAGACGATCCTGCGCGGCAGCGGCATCGCATCGCGCCGGGCTGGCGACGTGCTCGTTGCGTCATTCCCGGGCGAATTGGGAAAGGGCGCGTGGCTGTTCAGTGAGAACGATCAAGCCTCTCTGCTCGGATAATAGTGACGGTTCTGCGCGTGCGTGCCGCAAGTCATCGGCACGATCGTTTCAGGTCTTCAAACCTACTTCGCCAGAATTCCCTTCAGCCGTTGCACCACCGCCGCCGGCGTAGCGTACATCGCGGCGATGAGCTTCTGCGCTTGCTCGCCCGTCGTGGGCTCGAGGTCTTCGCCGATGATCTTGATCGCCTCGGCGCGCAGCTCCTTGTCGTTGAGCGCTTGCGCGAACGCCTTGCGCAGCTCCGCCGTACGCTCGGCCGGCATTCCGGGCGGGCCGAAGAACGGCTTGTTGAGCGACAGCGGCCCGAACAGCAGCGTCATCACCTGCCTGGCGGCTTCGTCCTTGACGAGATCCATGACCAGCGGCGCGTCGATCTTCGGGTTTTTCTCCAGCGCGAGTTGCAGAAGGTAATTGACCTTCTTGTCGCGCACCCAGTCGGGCTTGGTGCTGTTGAGACTCGACCAGCCCCAGCCGCAACGGCCGTCCACCTCGCCGCGCTCGATCGCGATGATGGTCTCTTGCGAACCCTGATAGCCGGTGATGACGCGGAATTTCGTGCCGAGCACGGCGTTGAGGAACACCGGATAGATGTCGGTTGACGAACCGGCGCCGGTGCCGGCGACGGTCATCTGCGTCGCCATCGCGTCCTTGATCGTCCTGAACTTCGAGGCGCCCCAGGACAGGCAGAGGCTCACGTCCTTGTCCATGGCGCCGAGCGCGACGAAATCGGTCATGCGGTAGCTGGTCTTGCGCCTCCCAATCAGCGGTTCGATCACCGGGCCGGGCGCCACGGTGCCGATCACCGTGCCGTCCTTCGGCGCCGCCTTGCTCATGTGCTCGATCATGCGGATGCCGCCGGCGCCCGGCATCAGTTGCGCCACCACGGTCGGATGGCCGGGAATGTGCTTGCCCAGGTGCCGCGCCACGATGCGCGCGCCGATGTCGATGCCGCCGCCGGCGGTGCCCGCGACCAGGATGTTGATCTGCTTGCCCTTGTAGAAGTCTTGCGCTGCGGCGGGGACGAAGAGAGCGACAACCGCGGCCAGCGACAGTGACATAAACCGCACGAGCTGGCGGCAAGGCGTGAGATCCCGCATTCGGCGCATGTCGTCACTCCCCCAATAACTTGCGCATGCGCGTGACCGCGGCCTCGCCACTGGTCAGCGTCTTGGCGGCGAGCGCGGGCGGCATTTTCGCCCGCGCCGGTGCCATCGAGATCATGCTCAGCACCACGGTGTCGAAATCGCCGGCTGCGGCCGCCTGCTCGGCGATCAGCCGGTAGTGCCTGTCGGCGTCGCCGGCATTGAGCGCATCGCGCGCGCCCTCGACCCAGATCTCCTTGATGGTGGGCGCTTTGCCGGCGCGCTTTGCCGAGGCGTCGAGCGTGCCGCGCACCACCGGCATCGCGCGCTTCTGCGTGGAGACGACGAGGATCGAGCCGCCGCGCGCGATCGCCTCGTCCATCATGGCCTCCTCGATGCGCAGCACCGGCACCTTGATACCCTTGCGGCCTTCCTCGACCGCCGGACCGAAGGTCGAGCCGGAGAACACGATGCCGTCGGCGCCGCTCGCCTCCGCGTGACGCAGCAGGGTGGCGAGCCGCGCATAGAGTGCAGGCGTCAATTCGCCGTTGGCGCCGACGTCGGCATAGAGCGATTCGTCGAGCAGGTTGATGATCTGCGCTGTCGGCCAAAGCCGCTTGAACGCCTCGTCGACCGGCTGCAGGGCGAGCGGCGTGGGATGCACGAGCACGATGCGTTTTGGCATTCGATGGCTTCTCCGAGCACGGCGGCGCTGATTGCTGGGCCCTCTCCCGCAAGGGGAGAGGGCCCGGTAACTGAGCCCGCCGCTTGCGGCATGGTCACTTCGCCAGCGCCTCGACCAGCGGCGCGACGTTGGCGAGGCGATCGATGTCCCACAATTGGCGCGCGGCTTCGCGCGCCGTGTCGCCGCTCAGCACGGGCTCGACCAGCCCCAGGAATTTCGCCTTCAGGCCGTCATCGTCGAGCGGGACGAGCCGCGACCCGAGCGCCTCGTCGGCCTGGCGCGTAAAGCTGCCGCGGGTCGTGGTCACCGTGACGCGGGCGGGGCGCAGCTTCGGATAGAGCCTGTCGATCTCGTGCGGCGCGCTGATGTCGAACTTTGCCGCCAGCGCCGGCCAGCCGGGATCGTTGCGCACCGTGTCGTCGAAATAGTCGACCTTGATGCCGCGGAACTTGAGCGCGAGCGACATCAGATAGCGGAAGCTCAACTGTGCGCCGGCGAAATCGTCCCAGCCGGTGCCGGCGTGCTCGGCGGCAATGCGATAGGTTTCGACCTTGACGTGCTTCACGTCCTCGGTTGCGACTTTCTCGTCGTTCAAAATTCCGATCAACGCCTCGACTGCCGGCTGGATGTGGCGGCAGCACGGATTCGGCTTGATGTAGCAGTCGGTGATGCCGAACGGCACGGCCGGCGGCAGCTCGACCGGCCGCGCCTTGTCGGGGCGCTCGAAGGCGAAGGCCTGCATGAAGCCATCACGCGCTTCGATCACGGCGGGCGGGCCTTCGAGGCCGCATTCGGCGAGCAAGGCCGCCTGCAAGCCTTCGCGCGCGGCGTGGCCGGCATGCAGCCGCTTGATGTCGGCGCCGCCATTGACGAAGGCGAACAGGCCGGCGGAGCTCGATGCAGCGATGCCGAGCGCGTTCGACAATTGCCGCGGCGAAAGCCCGCGCAGCTTGCCGGTCGCCATCGCCGCGCCGAATACGGACACTGCGCCGGTCGGATGGAATCCGCGATGCCGCAGGTCGGGATGCACCGCGCGGCCGATGGCGGTGACCGTCTCGTAGCCGGCGACGATCGCCTCGATCAGCGCGGTCCCGCTCGCCCGCTTCACGTAACCCGCCGCCAGCACTGCCGGCACGACGGCGCAGCCGGGATGCACGGAGCCTTTGGTGTAGCCGTCGTCGAGCTCGATGCCGTGGGCGGCGGTGCCGCCGAGGAAGGCCGCGTCGATCAGATCGGCGCGGCGGGCACGACCGGGCACCGGCACGTCGCCGGGCGCACGCGCGGCCATCAGCATCGCCTCCGCCTGCGTCGCGACATTGCCGCCGGCGCCGGAAATCATCACGCCGACGGTGTCGAGCAAATGACGGCGCGCGTAATGGCGGACTTCGTCGCTGAGGGCGCTGTGGCCCAAACGGCTTACGAAAGTCACGATCGCGTCGGTCGCGCCTGCGGCGGGATGACGCGGATGCAGAGCCTCGGCGTGCGACATGGGGACCCTCGAAAAGGCGGGCTGGCGAGCAGGCATTATGCGCCGGCCCGGCGGGCTTGTCCCCCGGCCTCATGTTTCACGTGAAACAATTCCTATGGGGCGGCATGCGTCCCGCGCATGCAGGGGCAGGTTTGGGCCGCGTCGGTAGCGAGCCACCATTGTTGACGGCGCTCGTCGGGCGTGAACATGCCGCGCACGGGCGATCCTCGATGGGTGAACGCCCGTTCGTCGCAAGTAAGCCACGCCATGTTGTCGGCGCATGGCTGCGCCGGCCGGCCGTCATCGCGTCACGTCCGACGTCACACCAGCCGCACCAGCGCGTCCACCGCGACCACGCCGCGCTCGCACACGATCAGCGGATTGACCTCGGCCTCGGCAACGGCCGGATCGCTCGCCAGGCCGGACAGGGCGACGACGGCTTCGGCGAGCGCATCGAGATCGCCCGTCGGTCTGCCGCGGAAGCCCGCGAGGATTTTCAGCGCGCGCACCTCCGCGATCATCTCGTGTGCGGTGGCGAGATCGACCGGCGCGAGACGCAGGCTGCGGTCGCGATAGATTTCCGTGAGCACGCCGCCGGCCGCGAGCATCACCAGCGGCCCGGCGTTGGCGTCGATGCGATAGCCGATCAGCGCCTCTCCGACGCCGTAGACCATCGGCTGCACCAGCACGCGATAGACGCGCGGGCTTTCACCGGACTCGCCGACCGCGGTGCGAATCTGACGGATCGCCGCCAGCAGTTGGTCGCCGTCCTCGACATCGAGCACGACGCCGCCCACGTCGGTCTTGTGCGCGATCTCGGCGGTGAGCGCTTTGACCGCGACGGGGTAATCGAACGGCAGCGCCGGCACGCGGCGGATGCCCACTTCGAGCACCACAGCCGGGACACGCGAAACGCCGTGGCGTTCCAGCAGCGTCGCGGAGTCGAACTCGTTCAGCAGGCGGCCTTCGCCTTCGGCGGCGAGGGCGCGAGGGGCTGTCGCATCGACGCCCCGCGGCGGGCGGCGTTTCAACGCGGCGGCGATAGCGTCGGCGCAGGCTTCCGGCGTGCGAAAGCTCGGCACGCCGGCTGCGTTCAGGGCCGCCAGCGCCTCCGGCGCGTCGGGCAGAAGACAGGCCGCGATCGGCTTGGCGGCGCCGGCGCAATCCACGATCGGCTTCACCGCCAGCTCGGGGTGGAAGCGCGCGGACGAGCCGATCACCGCGAGCACCACGTCGAACTCGGGCGCGCTGAGCAGAATGTCGAGCGCCGGCTTCATCACGTCGTAGCGCGTGCCGGCGGTCGTGACATCGACCAGCCGCGCTGGCTTGGCGTTGACGCCCGCCTTGGCGAGCCGCGCCAGCGTCTCCGCTGTGGGCGGCTCGATCGCAAGCCCGCGCACCGCCAGCGGATCGACGACCATGGTGGCGCCGCCGCCGGTCGTGGTGATGACCCCGATCGCGGCGCGCCGCGCGCGCTCGATGGGCATCCGCATCAGCAGCGGCAGGCCTTCGATCAGCCCGTCCAGCGTGTCGACGCGCGCGATCCCGCAATCGGCAAGGAACGCGTCGGCGACATCGTCCTCGCCGGCCAGTGCGCCGGTGTGCGACACCGCCAGCTCGCGCGCCGTATCGGAGCGGCCGAGCTTGTAGGCGAGCACCGGTTTGCCGCGCTCGGCGGCGGCGCGCGCGAAGGCGCGCAGCGCCTCGGTATGACGCATGGTTTCGAGGAACAGCATGTAGCCGTCGATGCCGTCGTCATCGAGCGTGGAGGCGCAAATCTCGCCGAGCGAGAGATCGACCTCGTTGCCGACCGAGACCAGGCCGGCGAAGGCGATGCCGCGCGCCTTGCCGCGGGAGAGCAGCGCGCCGATCATGCTGCCGGAATGCGACGCCGCGAAGATGCGCCCGACCGGCAGCTCCTTCTCGTCGAAGGCGGCGTTGGCGGTGAGCATCGACTTGGTGCGCAGGTCGACGATGCCGAGGCTCGACGGCCCGACCAGCCGGATCCCGCTCGACTTGCAGATGTCGGTGAGCCGCGCGAGCCGCATGTCGCCCCAGGTCCCGGCTTCGGCGAAGCCGTCGGCGAGCACGGTCGCGACCTTGACGCCGAGGCGGCCGCATTCGGCGACTGCGTCGATGGCTGCATCGGTGTTGGTGACGATATAGGCGTGCTCGGGAACTTCGGGCAGCGCCGCCAGCGACACCCAGGCGGTCTCGCCCAGCACCGTCTCGCGCACCGGATTAATCGGATAGACGCGTCCGGCAAAGCGCGCCTGCCGCAGATACTTCAGCGGCCGGCCGGCGGTCTTGGTGGCGTCGTTCGACTGCCCGACGATGGCGACGGACTTGGGAGCGAACAGCGCCTGGCGGAGCTGAGCACTGTCCGATGCGGTGCCACGGGCGCTCTTCTCCCTCTCCCCGGAGGGGAGAGGGCCGGGGTGAGGGGGTTCGGGCCTACCTTGAGTCACTTGCCCCCTCACCCCCACCCTCTCCCTAGTCGAAGTCGGATGTTTCCGACTTCGACCATTTCAAAGTGCCGAACTCGGGTAAACCCGAGTTCGGATGGGGAGAGGGAGCCCGCAGTGCCGGCCTCGTCGTCGCATTCCACTCTATCACTCCGCGGCTTCCGCCTTGCGCGGGGGGCGCTGGTCGAAGCGCCGGTCGAACACGTGCTCGGCGATGCGGTTCTTGAGGATCTCGACCGAGCCGCCGGCGATCATCCAGCCGCGGCAGCGCCGCATGCAATATTCCACCAGGGTCTCGCGGCTGTAGCCCATTGCGCCCATCGCCTGCACCGCCTCGTGCGCGATCTCGAAACCGGTCTGGTTGCAGGCCGCCTTGGCCACCGAGGTCTCGTAGGCCGACGGCAGCCCGCGGTCGGCGTTGACGGCCGCGCGGTAGAGCAGGAGCTGCGCCGCCTCGAGCTTGATCGCCATGTCGGCGAATTTCCATTGCAGTCCCTGGAATTCGCACAGCGCCCGTCCGAACTGCTCGCGCGTGCCGCAGTAGTCGCGCGCGGTGTTGAAGGCGTAGCGTCCGAAGGCGAGCGAGCGCGCGGCGTTGCCGATGCGCTCGATGTTGAAGCTCGAAATCTGCTTCTTGAAGCCGCCGGGGCCGAGCAGCACGTTCTCCGCCGGCACCCGGCAGTTCTCGAAATGCAGCTCGCACCATTGCTCGCCGCTCATGAACATCGAGGGCGCGCCGACCGTGAAGCCGGGCGTGCCGCGCTCGACGATCACCGAGCCAATGCCGCCGAGGCCGGGCCCGTAGCGTACATAGACCAGGAAGATCGCCGCGTCCGGGCTGAAGGTGGAGAATACTTTCGTGCCGTTGACGACGTAGTGCGTGCCGTCCGGCCGTGCGCTCGTCACCAACTCGGTGACGGCGGAGCCCGCGTCCGGCTCCGACATGCCGAGGCTCATGACCGCCTTGCCGGTCAGCAGGTCGGGCAGCCAGCGCTGCTTCTGCTCCGGCGTGCCGTATTCGGCGAAGGTGCGGATCGGGCCGAAATTGCCGAACTGCACCACGTCGGCGCTGCGCGGGCACACCAGCGCCACCTGCTCGATGGCGATGACGGCGTCCATCAGCGTGCCGCCGACGCCGCCGTCCGCTTCGTCGATGGTGATGCCCATGAGGCCTTGCGCGCCCATCAGCTTCGCCACGTCGAACGGGAATCCGGCGTTGTGGGCGCGCTTGAGCGCGTCCTTCTCCAGATGCGCAAGCGCGAACTTGCGCACGGAGTCGGCGAACAGCGTCTGTTCTTCGGTGAATTCGAAGTTCATGACACCAACTCACATTCCGCAGCCGTAGGGTGGGCAAAGGCGCGCTTAGTCGGACTCAACGCGTGGGCAAAATCGTACGCGCGCCGTGCCCACGCGTCGAGAGCGTAGCAGACGATTTTGCCCACCCTACGACACTACGAAGCCTGCAGCGCCCGGCGGAAGCGGTCGCGGCAGAAGGGAGCGTCCAGGTTGCGCTTGAAGTGCGGCGGCTCGGTCGGCTTGACGCGCAGCAGCACGAAGCCCGCGCTGTTGCCCTCGCGGATGAAGCGTGCACCGCGTGCGAGGTCGGCTTCCTGCGCGACCGTCATGGTGCGCCTGATGCCGGAGCCTCTGGCGATCGTCTCGAGGTCGACGCCGAGGCTGGTATGGCTCTTCTGCCAGCCGGTCTCGCCGTAGTGGCCGTTGTCGACGCAGACGATCGCGAGATTGGGCGGGTTCACCACCGCGATGGTGGCGAGCGCGCCGACGTTCATCAATAGGTCGCCGTCGCCGGTGACCACTAGCACCTGCCTGTTCGGCTGCGCCAGCGCCAGGCCGAGCCCGATCATGCAGGGCGCGCCCATCGCGCCGCTCAGCGCGAACACATGCGCTGCGTCGCCCGCCACCGAACCGACATCGTGCGCGACGCCGCCCAGTCCGGAGACGATCAGGAAATCCTCGTGCCGCCCGAGCAGCTTTCCCACCGCCTCGCCGCGGTCGAGCACGACGCCGGCCGGCGCGACGGCCTGCGCGATCTTCCTCGCCTTGAGCTCCTGCGGCGTCATGGTGTGACCACGTTAGAAATGAGAGTGGAGGCAGCAACAGCAGCGCTGCCAGATTCACAGCGGTTGTGATTGTGCCCTCTCCCCTTGCGGGAGAGGGCAGCGGGGTGGTTCAACACAATTAGATGGGTGAGGGGTTCTCTTCGCAAGAACCTCTGACGAAGAAGCCCCCTCACCCCCATGTGCTCGTGGAGTCTTTCTTGAGCCCTCTCCCGCGAGGGGAGAGGGCACGAGAGGCGGGCGCCGAGGTTGCTGCTCCGGTATTTCACAGCATGCTCAAAACGGCTTGGCGCCGATCAGGCGCTGGGTCAGCAGCACGGCGACCGGCTGGCCGCTCTGGAACGCCATGGTGAGCGCGGCGCCGGCGACTTCGAGCACCTCGTCCGGCCGCTCGGCGCGCAACACGATCACGCCCATCGCCTCCAGCACAGGTGTCACCGCCTGACCCATTGGAAACTGCCACGGATTACCCTCGCCGAAGTCGCCGCGCATGCTCACCAGTGTCAGGAACGGGAAGCGCGCGCCCTTGATCAGCGACAGCATGTTGATGCAATTGCCGACGCCGCTCGACTGCATCAGCAGCACCGCGCGCCCATTGCCCAGGTCGGCGCCGGCGCAGAGCGCCACGCCTTCCTCCTCGGTCGTCAGCGCGACCGAATGCACGTTCGGGTCGGCGAGCGATCGGTCGATCAGCACAGCGTGGCCCGCGTCTGGCACGTAGCAGAACTGCGTGATGTCGTGGTTGCGCAGGAGATCGTAGAGCTCGTCCTGCCAGGCGGCCGTGCTCGCGCCCTTGCTGTCGACCTTGGCGTCCATCGGCGCCGATTCACTCACGCTTTGAAGTCTCGCGCAAGCACGCGTGCGGGGATCACTTCGCCGCGATGCCGAGCTCCTTGATGAGCGCGGACCATTGTCGTTCCTCGCGGTCGATGTCGGCGGCGTATTGCTCCGGCGTCATCGGCGTCGGCTCGGCGCCTTCGTGGCGCAGGCGCTTCTGCACCGCCGGATCGCCGAGCACGGCCTTGAGCTCGCGGTTGAGCCGCTCGACGATCGCGCGGGGCGTGCCGGCCGGCGCGACCAGGCCGTAGCGCAACGAGACGTCGAAGCCCGGCAGGCCCTGCTCCTGGAGTGTCGGGACGTCGGGCAGCACACGCGCGCGCTTGGCGGTGGTCACTGCCAATGCCCGGATGCGGCCGCCCTCGATCGCGCCGCGCGAGACCGGGATCGGATTGAACGCGACCTTGACGTGACCGGCGATCAGGTCGGTGGTGAGCGGGTTCGAGCCCTTGTAGGGGATCGCCATCAGCTTGACGCCGGCGGCGCGCGCGAACATCTCGGCGGCCAGGTGGTTGACCGAGCCGATGCCGGGCGCGCCGTACTGGAACGGCTCGCCGGATTTCTTGATGTGGGCGATCAGCTCCTTGATGTTCTTGACCGGTACCTTGGCATTGGCGAGCACGAGGCTCGGCGAGGTGGCGATCAGGCCGATCGGCGCGAAGTCCTTGCGCACGTCGTAGCCGTGGTTCTTGTACATCGATGGGCCGGTCGCCAGCGTGGTCGTGTAGGCGAGCAGGATTGTGTAGCCGTCGGGCGTGGAGCGCGCGACCGCGCGGGTCGCGACCGTGCCGCTGCCGCCCAGCGCGCGATTCTCGACCACGATCTGCTGGCCGAGCGACTTGCTCATGCGCTCGCCGATCACCCGCGCCATGATGTCGTTGGTCCCGCCCGGAGGCAGCGGCACCACCAGCGTGATCGGCCGCGTGGGGTATTGCTGCGCGTGGGCGGGCAGGGCGCACAGCGTTGCAACGAGCGCCAGAGCGGCAACCCGCAAGGCTCCGTCTCGTGGCTTTAGGCTTTTCGAATTATGCATCGGTACCATCCTGTCACCTGACGTAATTTATTGGTTCTCTTGATTTCTATTTCTTGTTTCTATTTCTTGGCGTGCAGCCCGATCGACTTGAGCAGCTTCGACCACGCGATCTCCTCGCGGTCGATATCGGCGGCATAGTCTGCGGGGGACGACGGCGCCGCGTCGGCGCCTTCGGTCGCGAGACGCTTGCGCACGGCGTCGGTCGCGAGCGCGGCGCGCAATTCCTTGTTCAATCGGTCGACGATCGACTTTGGCGTGCCGGCCGGCGCGACCAGCCCGTACAGCAAGGCTGCCTCGTAGCCGGGCAGGCCCGACTCCGCAGCCGTTGGCACGTCGGGCATCATGCTGGAGCGCTTGGCGCTCGCCACCGCCAGCGCCCGCAGCTTGCCGCCCGAGACGTTGCCGTGCGCGACCGGCACGTTGGTGAACGAGGCCTTGATGTGACCGCCGAGCAGGTCGGCCATCATCGGACCGGAGCCCTTGTACGGAATGTGCGCCATCTTGATCGAGGCCATGTGGGCGAACAATTCGCCCGCGAGGTGGCCGACGGTGCCGACGCCGGCGGAGCCATACTGGAACGGGTTCGGCCCCTTCTTGGCCAGCTTGATCAGCTCGGCGACCGACTTCGCCTTCACCGTGGGATGC
>JBOHIG010000147.1:0-15081 GCA_050725815.1 Xanthobacteraceae bacterium | reverse complement strand
CGCCAACACATGATCGCATCACGCTCCATGACAAGAACCAAGAGCAAAACCATGTCCTGATCAATCACGCCTCTTGACAACCACGTCCCCATACAAGCCCGGATGGAGCCATAAGCGCGCGTGTACGCGCGTCTTTGACGCGCTATGGCGAAATCCGGGGTTTTCGCTTGCGGAGATGCAGCCCCGGGTTACGCTACGCTTCACCCGGGCTACGCACTACCGCACGACCAGCACGGGAATACGTGAGTGGGTCAACACCCTCTGGGTTTCGCTGCCGAGCACGAGAGCCGAAACACCGCGTCGGCCATGCGAAGCCATTACGATCAGATCGCATCGCTTGTCACTGGCCGTTTTGACGATCGCCTCCCAAGGGGCATCGTTGCTTTGGCGCACATTTTCGACCCGCACTCCCGCGGCCTGCGCGAGCTTTTCGACAACGGCGAGTTTCTCGTCGGCGAGCTTGACCGATTCGGAGTGGATAATGCCCGCCAACTCCTTCGGGATCAGGCTGTTGGGCAGGGCACTGTGTAAGGGCTGGGTCACCGTCACTCCGACGACCTCGGCCCCCACGGTCTTGGCAAGGTCGATGCCGTGACGAATGGCGCGTTCGCAGAACTCCGTGCCGTCGGTCGGAAGCAGGATTCGCTTGTACATCGGTAGTCGCCCTCCACGGTGCGCAGACAGCATCACCTGTACCATTGTCGGCGGTATGCGCGCCAGCCGTCGCGCCGCCGGATGATGACCAGCGAGAACCGCCAGCTCCGGTGCAGAAGCAAGTAGCCCGCATGAGCGCAGCGACATGCGAGACAATCGCTCCCGGATATCGCGGACTTGCGGCCGCTCATCCGGGCTACACTTGCTGCCCATCACTGTTGCATATTGCTGAGGCTATCGTCTGCTGAGGTATCCTCCAGCGCAAGGCGCCATCAACCCTTCACGGCGGTTATACCGGAACTGCCCACGCCTTGGTCGAGTTGTGGGGCGAAAGAGGCAGGAGCACGCCATGAGTGGACCATGGGGAAAGCGCTGGACCGGCGGCTGCCAGTGCGGCGCCGTCCGCTATGAGCTTGCGCGCGCGCCCAAGCGGACCTGCATCTGCCACTGCCGGATGTGCCAGAAGGCTTCGGGCCAGCCGTTCATGGCCTTCGCCACCGTCGATCGCAGCGACCTGCGATGGACGAAAGGCACGCCCTCCGGGTTCAAGAGCTCGAATGTGGCGGAGCGCGGGTTCTGCAAGAGCTGCGGTACGCCGCTCACCTTCGCGTTCGAAGGAGACGAGGTAGCGGTGACCATCGGCTCGCTCGACGATCCGGCGGCGGCGCCGCCGACCGTGCAGTTCGGCGCGGAAAGCGAGATCGAATGGTGCGCGCAGCTTCCGGCGTTACCGCGGATCCGGACCGAAGACGATTTCGGACCGGAGCTGGTTGCGCGGTTCAAGAGCCTTCAGAATCCCGATCGCTGACGCAAACCGCGCATGGCGATCCTCAAGGCGGTCTCAATGCTGGATCGTCGCGCAAAGCGCAAAGGCCGGCGGCCGCGCCGGCGATGTCATCAATTCGCGGTTCTCGAATGCGCCTTCGGGGCTGACCGTCTCGAGCGAGGCGAGAATCCGCTCGACATTCGCGCCGTCCATCGAAAACGGCAGCAATAACCGCTCGTAGTGAACAATACGGCCGGAGCCGTCGCGCAAATCCAACACCGTGTAGACCGGTAGCCCACCGCTCACGGCTCGATGATAGGTGGAAAGCGCCATGTCCCGGTATGTGGCCGGCAGGATCTCGTCGAGAAACTTACCGACGCAATTGACACGGCCGTAAGCTTCCGCGATCCGCTCACCGTGAAATTGGATTTGGTATCGCGCCGCGCCGTCGAGGCCGATGACCTGCGTATAGGACAAGTCGTCCAGCGGGACCGCGATGCCCTCAAGACGAAGGTCTTGCCAGTTCGGTAAGGGATTGTTCCCGCGCAAGCTGTTCCAATGATTCAACAGCCAAACCTGGTGACTCGACCGGATAATGTCCGGCCCCGCACGCATATATTCCATTTCCAACTCGATCCTTTCCCCGGCCGTGGGATTTGGAAAAATGCCGGAACTCTTGTCAATGGGCTCCCTCGCGCGTGGTTGTCACGGCAGGTAAGCTGATGCGATGGCGATTCGCCGGGAGCGTGCGCCCGCGCGCATTCGTCCGTTCGGCGCATGCTTGAGCGTTGCCGCCGTTGCAGGGCGCGCGGTCGGTACCGATATTGTCGATATCGATGCGACTGCGCTGTCGCGTCCGAAAAGGCAGGAAAGCTCATGCCCGACGCCTTCATCTACGATCATGTTCGCACCCCGCGCGGGCGCGGCAAGACCGATGGTTCGCTGCACGAGGTAACCGCGCTCAATCTGGCGACGCAGGCGCTTGCAGCCATCAAGCGCCGCAACAAGCTCGACACCGTTCTGGTTGACGATGTGGTGCTCGGCTGCGTCGATCCGGTGGGCGAGGCGGGCGGCGACATTGCGCGCATGGCCGCGATCACGGCGGGCTATGGCAATGGCGTGCCGGGCGTGCAGATCAACCGCTTCTGCGCGTCGGGCCTCGATGCCGTGAATTTCGCGGCGGCGCAGGTGATGTCCGGGCAGCACGACATGGCGGTCGGCGGCGGCGTCGAATCGATGAGCCGGGTCGGCATCGGCGCCTCGGGCGGCGCTTGGCCGGTCGATCCCTCGATCGCGCTCAAGTCCTATTTCATGCCGCAGGGGATTTCCGCCGATCTGATCGCGACCAAGTACGGCTTCTCACGCGCGCAGTGCGATGAGTACGCGGTCGAAAGCCAGAAGCGTACCGCCGCGGCCTGGCAGGAGGGCCGCTTCGGCCGCTCGGTGATTCCGGTGAAGGACCCCAACGGCCTCACCATCCTGGCGCGCGACGAGCATCCGCGGCCCGACACCAACATGCAGTCGCTGGCGCAGCTCAAGCCGTCCTTCGTACAGATGGGCGAGCTTGGCGGCTTCGACGCGGTCGCGGTGCAGGCGCACCCGGAGGTCGAGTTCGTCGAGCATGTGCATCATGCCGGTAACTCCTCCGGCATCGTCGATGGCGCCGCCGCGGTGCTGGTCGGCAGCCGCGAGGCGGGACGCAAGGCCAAGCTCAAGCCGCGCGCGAAAATCAAGGCGTTCGCCAATATCGGCTCCGAGCCGGCGCTGATGCTCACCGGGCCGGTCGACGTGACCAGGAAGGTGCTCAAGCGCGCGAAGATGACACTCAAGGACATCGACCTGATCGAGGTGAACGAAGCCTTTGCCGCGGTGATCCTGCGCTATCTCCAGGCGTTCGACCTCGATCCCGACAAGGTCAACGTCAATGGCGGCGCCATTGCCATGGGGCATCCGCTGGGCGCCACCGGCGCCATGATCCTCGGCATCGCCATCGACGAGATGGAGCGGCGCGATCTGGAGACCGCGCTGGTGACGCTGTGCATCGGCGCCGGGATGGGTACGGCGACGATCATCGAGCGGGTGTGAGCATGCCCAGGATCGACGTCGCCAACATTCCCGTGGAAACCGGCACTAACTACCCTGAGCAATTTCAGCAGGTGGTCGCCGGCCGCCGGCGCAAGCGGCTTGGCAACGCCGTCGGCCTCGATCAGTTCGGCGTCAATCTGACCCGCATCAAGCCCGGCACGTCGTCGGCGTTGCGCCACTGGCACGCGGTCGAGGACGAGCTGGTCTACATCCTCGAAGGCGAGGTCGTGCTGGTGGAGGACGGCGGCGAGACGGTGCTGCGTCCCGGCGATGCCGCCGGCTTCAAGGCCAACAGCGGCAACGGCCATCACCTCGTCAATCGGTCCGATCGCGACGCCGTGTATCTGGAAATTGGTTCGCGTGCCATGCACGACAAGGTCGTCTATCCGGACGTCGACCTCGTCAACCGGAAGGACGAGCGCGGCACGCTCTTCTTCCACAAATCGGGCGAACCGTATGCGAAGGGGCGCTGACGCATGACCTACGTCAATTTCAAGCTCGACACCGACGCCGATGGCATCGCGCTCGTCACCTGGGATGCGCCCGGGCGTTCGATGAACGTCATCGACCTCAAGGTGATCGAGGAACTGGCCGACATCGTCGAGAAGGTCGCAGGCGATGCCGCCATCAAGGGCGCGGTCATCACCTCCGGCAAGGACGCGTTCTGCGCCGGCGCCGATCTCACCATGCTGGAGGTGTTCAGCCGCGAGTTCGCCGACATGGCGAGGAACCAGGGCGAGGAGATGGCGGTGCAGCGCCTCTATGAGGAGAGCCGCAGGCTGTCGCTGCTGTATCGCCGGCTGGAGACCAGCGGCAAGCCGTGGGTTGCCGCCATCAATGGCACCGCGCTCGGCGGCGGCTTCGAGCTTTGTCTCGCCTGCCATCATCGCGTCGCCGCCGACAATCCGAAGACGCGCGTCGGCCTGCCCGAGATCAAGGTGGGGCTGTTTCCCGGCGCCGGCGGCACCCAGCGCATCGCGCGCATGATGCCGCCGGGCGACGCGCTGCAATTTCTGCTCAAAGGCGACCAGATCAGGATCGCGCAGGCGAAAGGCATGAAGCTCGTCGATGCCGTGGTGCCCGCGGGCGACCTGATCGCGACCGCCAAGAAATGGATCGCGGACGGCGGCAAGGCGCAGGCGCCGTGGGACGTGGACGGTTTCCGGTTGCCCGGCGGGCCCGTCTATTCCAAGGCCGGGATGCAGATCTTCCCGGCGGCGAACGCGATCTACCGGCGCGAGACCTACGACAACTATCCGGCCGCGCGCGCGATCATGCAGGTGGTCTACGAGGGCTTGCAGCTCTCGATCGACCTCGCGCTGCGGGTCGAGTCGCGCTGGTTCGCGAAGGTCCTGCGTACGCCCGAAGCGGCGGCGATGATCCGCACGCTGTTCGTCTCCATGCAGGAGCTCAACAAGGGCGCGCGGCGGCCGGACGGCGTGCCTGCCACCAAGTTCGCCAAGGTCGGGATCATCGGCGCGGGGTTCATGGGCGCGAGCATCGGCTATGTCACGGCGCTCGCCGGCATCGAGGTGGTGCTGATCGACCGCGACCAGGACTCCGCCGACAAGGGCAAGGCGCTCTCGCAGAAGCTGATGACCGAGCAGGTCAACCGCGGCCGCGCGACCACGGCAGAGCGCGACGCGCTGCTGGCGCGCATCACGGCGAGCGCCGACTATGGCGCGCTCGCCGGCTGCGATCTCGTGATCGAGGCGGTGTTCGAGGACCGCAAGGTCAAGGCCGAGACCATCAAGAAGGCGCAAGCCGTCATCGGCGCCAAGACGATCCTCGCCTCCAACACCTCGACGCTGCCGATCACATCGCTGGCCGGCGAGTTCAAGGAGCCCGAGCGGTTCATCGGCATCCATTTCTTCTCGCCGGTGGAGCGGATGATGCTGGTCGAAATCATCCTCGGCAAGAAGACCGGCGACGTTGCGCTCGCCGCCGCGCTCGACTACGTGCGCGCGATCCGCAAGACGCCGATCGTGGTCAACGATTCGCGCGGCTTCTTCGCCAACCGCTGCGTGCTCAACTTCATCCAGGAAGGCCACCTCATGTTTATGGAAGGCGTGCCGCCGGCGATGATCGAGAACGTCGCGCGGATGGCCGGCATGCCGATGGGACCGCTGGAGCTGAACGACGCGGTCGCGCTCGATCTCGGCTGGAAGATATTGAAGGCCACGGAAGCCGACCTCGGCCCCAAGGCGGTCGATGCGAAGCAGAAGTGGCTGTTGCAGGAAATGGTGGAGAAGCGCGGCCGCCTTGGCCGCAAGAACGGCAAGGGCTTCTACGACTATCCGGCGGAGAAGGGTCCCAAGCGCCTGTGGCCGGGGCTCGCCGAGCTGCAGAAGAAGAAGCTCGATCCCGACACCATCGATATCCAGGAGCTGAAACACCGGCTGCTCGCGGTGCAGGCGCTGGAGGCGGCGCGCACGGTCGAAGAAGGCGTCATCGTCGACGTGCGCGAGGCCGATGTCGGCTCGATCCTCGGCTTCGGTTTCGCGCCATTCTCCGGCGGCGCGCTGTCCTACATCGACATGATGGGGACCAAGCGCTTCGTCGATCTCTGCAAGCGGCTTGAGAAGAAATACGGGCCGCGCTTCAAGCCGCCGAAGCTGCTGGTCGAGATGGCGACCAAGGGCGAAACGTTCTACGGCCGCTTCACGCCGGGCGAGGCGAGGGCGGCCTGAGTTGGGCCGATACGTCTGAAGCTGCGATCGCGGGCGTGCGAACCTGCCGCGTCTGACACCCATGGCCGATCCCAAACGCTCCTTTCTGCGCTGGCGCGAGGTGCCACCGGGCGTTTGGGCGCTCGGCGCGGTGTCGCTTTTGATGGATATCTCATCCGAGCTGATCCACGCCTTGCTGCCGCTCTATCTCGCCGTCGGATTCGGCGCGTCGATGCTGCTCATCGGCATCATCGAAGGTGTTGCCGAAGCGACCGCCCTGATCGTGAGGATCTTCTCGGGCGCGCTCAGCGACTGGCTCGGCAAGCGCAAGCTCCTGGTGGCGCTTGGTTACGGCTTGGCCGCCTTCACCAAGCCGATCTTTCCGCTCGCGGCCACGGTCGAGTGGCTGTTCGCGGCGCGTCTGATCGACCGCATCGGCAAAGGCATTCGCGGCGCCCCGCGCGACGCCCTGATTGCCGACCTCTCGCCGCCCGGCGTGCGTGGCGCGAGCTTCGGACTGCGGCAATCGCTCGACACCGTCGGCGCCTTTCTCGGGCCGCTGCTTGCGATCGGCCTGATGGTTCTGTTCGCCGACAACTTCACCCCCGTGCTGTGGATTGCGGTGGTGCCGGCCCTCCTGGCGTTTCTGGTGGTGATTGTCTTCGTGACCGAGCCTCCGCGGCCGCCGGACCTCAAGCCGATCCGTTCGCCGCTCGCGCGCCGGGAGATCGCACGGCTTGGCGCGCCGTTCTGGATCGTGGTCGCGCTCGGCGCTCTGTTCACGCTGGCGCGGTTCAGCGAAGCCTTCCTGCTCCTGCGGGCGCATTCGCTCGGCTTGTCGCTCGCGCTGGTGCCGGTCGTGCTTGTGGTGATGAACGTGGTCTACGCATTTTCGGCCTGGCCGGCGGGCGAATTGTCGGACCGGCTCGGCCGTTACGGAGTGCTTGCCGCCGGCTTCGGCGTGCTGATCGCAGCCGATCTCATGCTCGCATTCGCTTCCGGGATCGTCGGCGTGATGCTGGGCGCGGCGCTGTGGGGCCTGCACATGGGCCTCACCCAGGGCATTCTCGCTGCGCTTGTCGCCGACACCGCGCCGGCCGACCTTCGCGGCACCGCCTACGGCATGTTCAATCTGATCGCCGGCGGAGCCATGCTCGCCGCAAGCGTCGTCGCCGGCGCATTGTGGGATCTGTTTGGGGCGCAGACGACATTTCTCGCCGGTGCGGCCTTCACGGCGCTGTCGCTCGCGCTGCTGCCATTTGTGCGCGCGAGCCTGCGGCCGGCCTCAAATCCGTGACCGTCACTCCGCGACGATGTCGGCGATCACCGGCAGATGGTCCGAGGCGCGCCAGGCGCCGCGATCGACGAAGCTCCGCACCAGCGTCCTCGGCGGCCAGCAGAAGATACGATCGAGCCGCAACATGGGACACCACGACGGAAACGTCGCATGCCGCGTGCGCGACGGCAT
The DNA here is from genome assembly GCA_050725815.1 of Xanthobacteraceae bacterium. Classification (GTDB taxonomy): domain Bacteria; phylum Pseudomonadota; class Alphaproteobacteria; order Rhizobiales; family Xanthobacteraceae; genus VAZQ01. The sequence goes on along the minus strand of JBOHIG010000147.1, from coordinate 7,439 downwards.
CTCCTGCTTGAGTGCGTCGCGCAGCGTGCCCGGCCAGAACCAGTCGTTGAAGTCGCCCAGCATGACGGTGGTCGTGAGATGACGTCGTGCGATCCGAACAAGCTCCGCCGCCTGCACCCTCCTTTCGGCAAGACTAAGCCCGAAATGGGTGGCGACGACGCGAAAGCGGCAGGTTTCCGCCCACACCTCGGTTTCGATGGCGCGCCGCGGCTCGCGGTTGGAATGGCTGATGTCGTGGATCTCCGTGGTGCCGAGCGGCCAGCGGCTGATCACCATCTGTCCATAATCGCCGTCCGCGGTGGTGATCGACTTCGCTTCCACGCTGTGCTCGCCGACCGCCTCGCGCAAAACCTCGAACGGCGAGCGCTCGTCGGCAGTGCGGCGGCGCGAATCGACTTCCTGAATCGCGACCACGTCGGGCTCGTGGCGGGCAATCGTTTCGGTGATGCAGGCGAGCCCGGTGCGCCCGAAGACACCGACACCGCCGTGGATGTTCCAGCTCATGACCCGAAAAGTGCGGGGAAACCGCGCGCTCACGTCTTCGACTTCCTGTATCGAAGCACCAGCGCCTGCGCGCCGATCGAGACCCCGATCCAGGCTGCGACCGCCAGCACGAACCATCCCACATTCGCCAGCGTCGGGCGCGTGAGGACGCTGAGAATCTGGTAGCCGAGCGCCGACATCAGAACCAGCCCCGGCAGCATGCCGATCATGGTGCCGAGCAAGAAATCGGTGAGCGGGATCTTGCTGGCGCCGGCAGCGACGTTCACCAGTGTGAACGGTGCGATCGGCACCATGCGCACCACGGCGACCGCGAGGATGCCGCGGCGGGTGAAGCCGCGCCTGATGCGATTGAGCCGGGGACCGAGGATGTCTTCGAGCGCCTGCCGGCCTATGAGCGCTCCGACACCATAGGTCGTGATCGCGCCGGCGATGGCGCCGGTCGCCGCGTACAGGAAGCCGAGGACCGGGCCGAAGCTCGCGGCCGTTGCGGCGATCAGCAGCGTCACCGGAAACGCAACCAGGCTGCCGACCACGAAAATCGCCAGGACGATCGCAGGGGCTGCCGGCGTCTCCGCGACAAGTTCGAGCCATTCGCCGACGGTTCGCGGATCGGTCAGCGAAGCAAGCGGCGTGAATTGCCAGGCCAGCACCAGCATCAGGACGACGAACCCAATGCCGACCACCTTGGCGACGCGACTAAGCCTGCGGGCGCGGGGCCGTTCGCCGACGAAGTTTCTGAGGAATTCCGGCAGCGGTATCGGCCGCTCGGGGTCGGCGACGGCTTCGAGGGCCGAGGCCTGCGCAACGCTTGCGCCGTCAAGATCGCAGGGCTGGAGGCTGTGGCCGTTCTTCGACAACGACTCCGCGGTCTTGATGAATGAGCCGGTATGCGACAGAGCGTCCGCGACCTCGGACTCCGGAACGCCGCAGAAATGTCCGACCATCCGGTCGCGCAGGCGGGCGATATCCTTGCGGTGCTCCGACGTCTTCGCTTCGAAAGCAAGGTCGCATTCGGTGTCGAGACCGAACGAGCGATTGTTCAGGTTCGCAGAGCCGACCCGCAAGCACGCATCGTCAACGACCATGACCTTGGAATGCACCATTACGTTAACGCTGCGGCTACCCTCGGTTACGATCGGGTGGAAAAGCCGCACGCGCTCCATCAGTCCCGCTGCCGCAAAGACCCCCATGAAGCGGGTAAGCCCCGCATGCATGGTCTGCTCCTCGATCCAGGAATGCGCAGCCTTCGGCGCCACCATCACCACTTCCAGCGCGGGGCGCTCCACCATCCGCTTTGCGAGGTGTTCGGCAAAGCGCGTGGCGGTGAGGAACTGGTTCTCGATATAGATCGTGCGTTCGGCGCGATCGATCATGTCGAAGAACAGCCGCTCGACCTCGCGAACGTCCGTTCCTTCCTCGGACGCCGAGAAGGTGCGCGCGATTCCGACGTCGATTCCCGACAGGTCAGGCTTGACGCTATCGGGCCAGGGATTGCCCGTCGGGCGGATCGGCGCCGCGCGCTCGCACGCGCCGCGCTCCCAGCGAATGCGTGCGAGCTCGCCAAGCGCCCGCGCCGGAGCCCCGTCGACAATCGCCTGCACGTCATGAAAGGGAGGATAGGCCGCGCCGCTGGGATCGGTGCGATGCGGGTCGTCAAGCCGATGGCTGCACGTGTCCCAGCGCCGGATGGTGAGATCGAGCCCGCCGCAAAAAGCCACCGCATCGTCCACCACGACGAATTTCTGATGATGGGAGGCGCCGAGCGGAAGGTCGTCGTCGAGGCAATAGCGGATGCGGCGGGGTGTGCTCCAACGCAGTGAGAGCACGGGGAACAATTCGCGCTCGGCCGCGTAGAGCACGGAATAGTCCCAGACCAGGATGTTCACGACAAGATTCGGCTGCCGCTTCACCAGCGCGGAGAGGAAATCGACCAGCGTCTCCGGCAGGCCGTCATCGGCTGTCCCGTTTTCGCCGACCAGCCGGGTGCGGCTGTCAAGGTCCCAGCCGATGATGAAAACGCTGGAGGTTGCCTTGAGCAGCGCCTCGCGCACTGCGCCGAAAAGTGCTCCGGCATCAAGCAGCACGGCCGCGCGTTCGGCTCGGTCGAGACGCCAGACGTTGCGATCGGGCTCGAGGAGGTCTGAAGACACGGGACAAGTGCAGTTTGAATTGCGAGGCAATGTCTCTACATAACGCTTGAATCGCCGATTGGTGCCAATGGGGCGGAATATTTGGGTTTTCTGTGGATTCGTGTGGAGCGCAGGGCGGTCATTGCCCTGCCTCGCCACGCCCGTGTAAGGTCGCCGCCCTTTTGGTCCGATTTCTCCGATGGCCCGAGATCAAATCGATATGACGCCGATCGAGACGCGCGACGAGCTCGTCGCGTGGTTTGCCGAGGGCGTCAAATCGAAGTCGGAATTCCGCATCGGCACCGAGCACGAGAAATTTCCATTCACGATCGAGACGCTGCGTCCGATTCCCTATGACGGACGGCGCAGCATCCGCTCGCTGCTGGAAGGCATGCAGCATCTGCTCGGCTGGGAGCCGATCGTCGAGCACGGCAACATCATCGGACTGTTCGACGTCACCGGCGGCGGCGCGATCTCGCTGGAGCCCGGCGGCCAGTTCGAGCTGTCCGGCGCTCCGGTGGAGACCGTGCACCAGACCTCGGCCGAGGTGATGGCGCATCTCGCGCAACTGCGCGAAGTCGCACGTCCGCTCGGCATCGGCTTTCTCGGCCTTGGCGTGACGCCGACATGGACGCGGGCCGAGATTCCGATGATGCCGAAAGGGCGCTACCGGATCATGACCGGCTACATGCCGAAGGTCGGCGGGCTCGGCCTCGACATGATGTATCGCACCTGCACGGTGCAGACCAATCTCGACTTCTCTTCCGAAGCCGACATGGTGAGGAAGCTTCGCGTGTCGCTGGCGCTGCAACCGGTCGCGACCGCGCTGTTCGCCAATTCGCCGTTCACCGAAGGCAAGCCGAACGGCTACCTGTCGTTCCGCTCGGAGATCTGGCGTGACACCGACCCGGATCGTTCCGGCATGTTGCCTTGGGCGTTCGAGCCGGGCATGGGCTTCGAGCGCTGGGTCGATTATGCGCTCGACGTGCCGATGTATTTCGTCAAGCGCGGCGACCGCTATATCGACGTTGCCGGTCAGTCGTTCCGCGATCTGATGGCGGGCAAGCTCCCCGGTCTTCCGGGCGAGCACGCGACGATTTCGGACTGGGCGAACCACATTTCGACGATCTTCCCGGAGGTCCGTCTCAAACGCTACCTGGAAATGCGGGGTGCGGACTCCGGGCCATGGCGTCGGCTGCCGGCGCTGCCCGCCTATTGGATCGGCCTGCTTTACGACGATGACTCGCTCGATGCGGCCTGGGACCTGGTCAAGGACTGGACCGCCGAGGAACGCCAGACGCTGCGCGACGATGTAACGAGGCTCGGCTTCAAGGCCGCGATCCGCGGTCGAAGCATGCTCGACCTGGCCAAGGCGACGCTGGCGCTTTCGGAGCAGGGTCTTGCGCGCCGGCAGCGGCTGGATGCCGCGGGCCACGACGAGTGTCACTACCTTCACCCAATAAAGGAATTCGTCGCGCGCGGAATCACGCCGGCGGAGGAGTTGCTGGAGAAATTCCGCGGGCCTTGGGGTGGCAGCGTCGATCCGGCATTCAAGGAATACGCGTACTGAGCGCTTGCGCTCACGCGTTCCGATTCCAGGTCAGCGCTTCTTCTTGGGGGGATTGGCGGCAAGGAAAGCGCGGCGGTCCTTCACGACAGCAAGCACGACGCCAAGCCGCTCGACCGTGACGACCACGTCGCCTTTGAGGACCCGATCGCAATTCATGTGCGTCGGCGAAATGAAGAACTCCGCGGTGTCCCAGGTCTCGGTCATCTCCAGGCGCTCGCTGGCGACCTTGTCGAACTGCAGGCGCTCGGCGCAGATGGCGACGAGGTAATGCCGATTGCCCTTTTCGGTTCGAGCGAGGAACGCTTCCAGACCGCGCACGGCTTCCGGCATCGAATTGACCCAGTAATCGGTCGCGTAGCGGCCGTTGGCGCCTTTGAGGCCGCCGACCAGCGCGTTGTAGTAGACGTATTGGTGCGGATGCAGGCGGAAGAGGATGCTTGCGTTCCATACGATCAGCGCGGCGAGGACCGCGATCGCCGCCATCGCAGCCGGTTTGCGCCACCGCTCGAACTCGGAGATCGCGAGATGCCAGCCGATGCCGGCGAGCGCCGCGAGCGGCGGCACCACGAACAGGAAATGCCGCATCCCTGAGAAGATCGGGCTGTGCAGGATCACTTGCAGCAGCACCGGGAACAGCACGACGAAGGCGAGAAACGCGATCTCGTATCGCACCGGCGGCGACTGTCGCCGCGGCGTCAGCGCCAATCCCATCGCGACAAGCGCGCCGCCGAGCATGAACAGCGGCAGCTTGATCGACAGATAGGCGGGCAGATACCAGCGCGGCATCTCGTTCATCAGGTACATCTTGCCCGCCAGGAGGTCGCGGATTTCGTAATGGAAATTGGCGAACTGAAAAAGTGCGCGCAGGGGGTTGAACAGGCCCATCTGCGCGTAGGGCCAGAAGGCCAGCATGATCAGATAGGCGAACAGCAGCGCCGGGCTGAACACCAGCGCGCAACGCCCAAGAAAGGCCAGCCGGTCGCGGCTGGTCGTGACGCCGCCGTCGAACAGCTTCATCAAGACGATGACCCCGAGATAGCCGGCGAGCAGTATGCCCATCGCGCGCAGCCCGAGCGCGCAGCCGAGCATCAGGCCGAACAACAGGACATCGCGCTGGCGCGGCCGCGGCAGGTCGCGCGCCGCGCGCATGAGCGCGTAGGTGCCGCCCATCAGCGCGGCGGCAAAGGTGATGTCCTTGGTGTGGTTGAACATGCCGCCGTACCAGACGCCTGTCACCGCAAGCGCAACCGCCGCGATCAGCCCGGCGCGCGGGCCGGCGACCAGCCGGGCCGTCGCCCAGGCCGCGGCGATGCCGCCGATGCCGCACAGCGCGCACAGCACGTGGCGCACGACATAGGGATCGAACGGCAGGACGCGGGACACCAGGATCGCCAGCACGTCGAACAGGCCGCCATAAAGATAGAGGTTGTCGTATTTCAGCAAAGCGAGGTCGGTGAAGCCGCTGGTGTAATAGGCAATGATCAGCTCGCCATAGCGATGCTGCACCTCCTCATCGTTGCTGATGCCGTAATCCTTGACGGTCAGCAGCGCGAGAACGGTCAGGGCGCCGAGCAGCAGGAAGGTCGCGATATCGTAGGGATCGTACTTGTAGGGATCGTACTTGTAGGGATCGTACTTGGAGGCAGGCACGACCTGCCGTGAGGGTTTCATTTGCATCGACGGTTCCCCGTGCCCCGCTGCGATCCGATTGTGACAGCCAAGCCGAACGATGTCATGCTGCGCGGTCATGAGCCGCGTCAAGAGTGCCGTCTGCCATGTGGTCCCGCTTTCGATTGAGCTGCCTGCTGATCCTGTTGTTGAGCGCGGTGCATTCCGTCCCGGCGGCGGCTCAGGTCGGCTACGACCGCTGGGGCGGCGACTACGCGAGTTTCTCGCTTCGCTCCGGCGATCCCGCGCAATGCGCCGCGCGCTGCGAGCGCGATTCGCGCTGCCGCGCCTGGGCGTTCTCCTATCCGGCGACCGAAAGCACCAACGCGGTGTGCTGGCTCAAATCGCGGGTCACGCCCCGGTTTCCGGCGTCATGCTGCGTGTCGGGCGTGCGCGGCGCCGGGGTGATCGAGCCGCGCAGCGGTCCGACCGAATTCGCGATCGATCGTATGGGCGGCGACTACCGGCACTTCGAATTGCCGCCGGATCCAAGCGGAACGTCGTGCCAGCTCGCCTGCGAGGCGGACGAGGCCTGCCGCGCCTGGACCTATCTGCGGCCCGGCTATGTCGGGGCCGCGGCCCGTTGCTACCTCAAGGACCGCATCACCCGTCCGCGGCGGCGGCCCTGCTGCATCTCGGGCGTGGTGCGGTAGGAGGGGAGCGACCCTTAACCCGTCCCGCCGACGGTGATCCGGTCCATGCGGAGGGTCGGCTGGCCGACGCCGACCGGCACGCCCTGGCCGTTCTTGCCGCAGGTGCCCACGCCGGTGTCGAGCTTGAGGTCGTTGCCGACCATGCTGATGCGGTTGAGGTCGGTCGGGCCGTTGCCGATCAGCATCGCGCCCTTGAGCGGTGCGCCGAGCTTGCCGTTGTCGATCTTGTAGGCCTCGGTGACATTGAACACGTATTTGCCCGACGTGATGTCGACCTGTCCGCCTCCGAAATTGACCGCGTAGATGCCGTTCTTCACCGACGCAATGATCTCGCCGGGATCGCGGCCGCCGGCGAGCATGTAGGTGTTGGTCATCCGTGGCATGACGACGTGCGCGTAGCTTTCGCGCCGGCCGTTGCCGGTCGGCGCCATCCCCATCAGCCGCGCGTTCTGCCGGTCCTGCATATAGCCGGTGAGGATGCCGTCCTCGATCAGCACCGTGCGGCCGGTGGGCGTGCCTTCGTCGTCGATGGTGAGCGAGCCGCGCCGCTGCGCGATGGTGCCGTCGTCCACCACGGTAACGCCCTTGGCGGCGACCTGCTGCCCCATGAGGCCGGCGAAGGCCGAGGTCTGCTTGCGGTTGAAATCGCCCTCGAGCCCATGCCCGACCGCTTCGTGCAACATGACGCCCGGCCAGCCGGGGCCGAGCACCACGTCCATTTCGCCCGCCGGCGCCGGCACCGCATCGAGATTGATCAGCGCCTGCCGCACCGCCTCGTCGACCTGGGCCTGCCAGCGGGCCGGATCGATGAAGGCGTCGTACAGCGCGCGGCCGCCGACCCCGGAGCTGCCGGTTTCCTGGCGGTCGCCATCGCCGACCACCACGGAGACATTGAGCCGCACCAGGGGGCGGACA
>JBOHIG010000146.1:0-4832 GCA_050725815.1 Xanthobacteraceae bacterium | reverse complement strand
ATGAAGGCCTGAGCGCGCTAACGCCGCACGCAGATCACCCGCACCACCGACGCTTTGGCGGCGTCGGCGCCGGGCTCGCCGGTCGCGGGCGTGATGTAGCGCGCATCGAGGAATTTCCGGATCGTCGCCGTCGGCGTGACCGTCGCCTCGGGCAACGGCGGCGGACCGTCGCTAACGAGCACCGGCGCCTTCAGCGTGACCATACCGAACAAGCGGCCGCGGCTGTCGATGGCGGCAGCGCCGGCGAAGCCCAATGGCGGCGGCGGCGACAGACCGTCGTTCGCAAAATTCGCAACAACGGTGGAGGGCTCGCGCCGCCCGCCTTGCGCCTCGGGATCGGCGATGCCGACCAGCGTGAGCCCGGAGGCTCGCGCGCCGGCATGGACCAACGCGGCCGGAGTCAGCTCCGGTCCGCCATAGAGGCGCAGCAGCGTCAGCGACGCGGCGTTGTATTCCGCGACGCGGCTGGCGGCGCCGTGGCCGGCGACCTCGATCACGCTACAGCCTTCGACCAGCTTACTGTCGGTGACGATGTGGCCTTCGGGCGTGACCACGATTCCGGTGCCGTATTCGATCTTGCGGCGCGAGGGCGGGCCGATCAGCGAGGCGAGGCCGCCGGAGAACGGTGAGAACGCGCCCGCCATCACTACGGCGATCGGGTCCATGACGCCTTCGGTGGCCTGATCATAGAGGATGGTGATGCCGCGGATTTCGAGGTCGCGCACTTCGGCGCGCACATAGAATTTCTTTAGCCCCTGGAGCCCCGCAAGGAAGAACATGTTGCTGCGCGAGACGTTCATGCTCAGCGCGCGGTTCTTCTTCTCTTCCTCGTAGACGGAGGCGAGCGTCGTGCCGGGCTCGCGGATGCGGAAGGTTTCGACCTGCACCTGGCCCTGCGCCGATTGCCAGCGCGTTCCGCGCCGGGCGCGACTCTGGCGCGGCACCTGCTTGGTGGCCAGCCCGACCTGCGCGCCGGTCGCCCTGTCTTCGACCATGCGCCAGCCGACCCGCTCCTGCCGCGCCTTCGACGATGCCGCGAGCGCCTCGCGCTCCGCCGCCGAGAGCACGCCGGTCTCGCGGTGGCCGGTGTCCTTCTGGTAAGCGCGCACCGAGGTGACCGTGCGGTCGGTGATGGTGCCGTCGATCAACCCGGTGTAGTGGCCAGCCCAGGCGAGATCGAACTGGAGCAAGGCGCGCTGCCGCAGCGGCATATCGGCGTAGGCGCCGGGACGCGGTTGCCGTTTGGCTGCGCCCTTCTTCTCTTTCTTGTTGTTGTTCTCTTTTTTCTTGGCGGGCGCCTTTTTGGCAGGCGTTTTTTTCGCGGGCGATTTGGCCTTCGGCGCCGCCTTTTTCTTTGCCGCCGCTACGCGGAGTTCGTCCGCGGATGGCGCCTGGGCCACCGCCTGCACAGCGACCAGCGCCGCCCATGCGGCGACCGAGATAGCCAACGCGGCTGCGGCAATACGCATGAACTCGACCCCTGCTACGCCCGGCGGCGACATTAGCCCAAGGCGTCGAACTCGTCATGTCCGGCACACGCCATGACAGCGGGCGAAAGTGCTATAAGCGCGGCCATGCTCGGCCCCGAAGAACTCGAACGCTATGCCCGCCACATCGTCCTGCACGAGGTCGGCGGACCTGGACAGGCCGCGCTCAAGCGTGCGCGGGTCCTGGTCGTGGGCGCGGGCGGGCTCGGCGCGCCGGCGCTGCTCTATCTGGCCGCGGCTGGCGTCGGCGCCATCGGCATCGTGGACGACGATGCCGTCTCGCTCTCCAACCTGCAACGCCAGGTGATCCACAGCACATCCGATATCGGCGAGCCGAAGGTCGAGAGCGCGGCGGCGGTGATCCGCCGGCTCAATCCGCATGTCGCCGTTGAACTACACGATACGCGGCTCACCGCTGCGAATGCGCTCGACGTCATCGGCCGCTACGACCTGGTCGCCGACGGCTCGGACAATTTCGCCACGCGCTATCTCGTGTCGGATGCCTGCTACTTCGCCAAGAAGCCGCTGGTCACCGCGGCGATGGGCACGTTCGACGGCACGCTCACCACGCTGCGCGCACACGAGCGCTCAGGCGACGGCACGCCGAACCCGACCTACCGCTGCCTGTTCCCCGAACCGCCGCCGCCCGGCACCGTGCCCGCCTGCTCCGAGGCCGGCGTGCTCGGCGCCATGGCCGGCGTGATGGGCTCGCTGATGGCGCTCGAAGTGATCCGCGAGGTCGTCGGCTTCGGCGAGGGCCTGGTCGGACGGCTGGTGATGCTCGACGCACGCTCGATGCGCTTCGAGACGCTGCGCTATGCGTGGGACTCGTCCAATCCGCTGTCCGGATCGCAGCCCTCGATCCTCGACCTGTCGATTCACGTCGCGCCGGCTTGACGGGCAACCGGCGGAAAAAAGTGCTCTGCCTTCACCTGGCGCTTCGCGGCTTCGCACGCCAGCGCGTAGATCTCCACGATGATGCCGGGGTCGTCCATGTTGCGGCAGCGCACGATGTCCTTTTCGGACAGGTTCTGATCGAGATTGTCCTTGATCCAGTCGCGTTCAAGCCGCACGTCGTAGCGCACGAACCGGAACCAGCGGCTGCCGGGCGGCCGCTCGTCGGCGAGCGTGCCGAGCTCCGAGTTTATCGGCCACGGATCGGGGCATTCGCCCAGCCATTGCATCTGCGCGAGCGCCTGCGTCTGCGAATCCGACATCATCGACAGCAGCGCATGCAGCGCGAGCTTGACCGGGCCGGCAAAGCCCAGCTCGGTGAAGGACAGGCGCGGCCGGTATGAGCCGGTGCCGATCGACACGAAGGTCAATGCTTCCGGTCCGAGCGGCCAGCAGATGCCGTAGGGCTTCAGCACCACCTGCATCAGCGTGGCGATCGACGGGTTGTTGAACGGGGTCACGCCACCGTCCACGAACAGTCCGTGCGTCTCCGGGTTCGGTCCGGCTTTCCGCGCCAGCAGAAGGGCGCGGATCTTGGTCAGCAGCATCGTTGTACGCGGGAAGCGGCCGAGCGAGGAATTCAGCTTGCTCAGCGGATCGTGCTCTTCCTCGTGCGTTGCGGCGTGCTGCTTGCCTTCCTCGTCCTCGCCGACGATGCGCACGATCTCCGGATCGAAGAAGTGCGGCGCGGCGGTGCTGGCGCGCACCAACGTGGCGAGCCGGTAGTGGCGGTTGCCGATGAAGCCCTTGTCGCCGCTCGCCGGGTCGGGGCGCTTGCTGTTCCAATAGGGCGTCAGCGGATTGTTGGAAATGATCCAGGGGCTGCCCGTATCCATGCGCTTCGACACCACGCATACGCCGGTGATCAGATCTGTGCTGTCGAAGGTCCGGTCCGCGACGACGGCGTCGATTTCCTTCTGCAATGCGCGCGCGTCGAACTTCGCTTGCAGGCCGGGGATGCGCCAGAACGGCCGCTGGAAGATGAAGCTTGCCCGCTCCAGATAGAATTTCTTGATCTCGTCGGTGTTGTAGCCGAGCGCGAGCGCACCGGAGATCAGCGCGCCGGTCGAAGTGCCGCCGATAAGATCGAACCAGTCGCCAAGGCGAGCGACCTGCGACTGAGCCTTCGCGCGCTCTTCGGCGAGCGTCTCAATCGCGACGCCCGCGCGTCCCGCCGCGGCGATGCGCTCCACGATGGCCGCTCGCTGGTGCTCGGAGAAAATCTGCTCGATGCGCTCCAGGAAGGCGACCGAGATCGCGCCGCGGACGCCGCCACCGTCAAGCGCCAGGATCCGTTTCGGGCCGGGGCCGAACAGGTGGTAGTCGCGGGAGCATTCATAGGTGTGCGAAAGCTCGCCACTGTTGGCCTGGTCGTTCGCCACGCAAAAAAATCCCCCATCTCTCGCCGGCGGTTTGCCGGCCAAGTCAGCCCCGCCGCAAGATGCCACGCGTGCCCGAGCGCGGCCAAGAGGACCGATTTTCGCGGCTCTGCCATGTCCCGGGCGGGGACGGGTTCCCGATAAAACGGTGTTATTTTACCATGTCCGGTGGGAACGGATTGCAGTGGCCGGCGTTTTACCGCGGCTCACTGACGGAAATCCTGCGTAGCAAAAGACCAACGAAGGTATCGCACACCATGTGGCTCTCACTCTTTTCGATTGCCGCCGGGGCAGCCATTTGCCTCAGTGTGGCAGCCATTCTGATGCAGCCGGCGACGGGGCATCCCCGCCGCGGCTAGCCAGAACCGGTTCCGGCAAAGTAAAGAGTAGCGGGCGGCCTCCGAGGCCGCCCGTTTTTCTTTGCGCCGATGGGGAGGGAACCATGGTCGATCGGGGTCCGCGGAACAAATCCGAGAACGGGGCCACGGCGCGGCTGCGCCAGCGCTATCCGACCGTGTACGACCTGCGCAGCAAGGCGCGCCGGCGCGTGCCGCGCTTCGGCTTCGATTTCGTCGATGGCGGCGCCACCGAGGAACACTGCATCAAGCGCAACGTCGATGCGTTCCAGGCGGTCGAACTGATGCCGCGCTATTGCATCGAGGGCAAGGCCAACACCGAAGTGACGCTGTTCGGGCGCAAGTATGCGGCGCCGATCGGGGTCGCGCCGATGGGCTCCGCCGGCCTGATGTGGCCGGGCGCCGAGAAGATGTTCGCCGCGGAAGCGCAGAAGCAGAATATCCCCTATGTGCTGGCGACGCCGGGCAACGCCTCGATCGAGGAGATCGCCGCAATCGCGCCCGACGTGTTCTGGTTCCAGCTCTACCGCTTTCCGTACAACGATCACGCCATCACCTTCGACCTGGTGCGCCGCGCCGACGAGGCCGGCGCGCACGTGCTGGTGCCCACGGTCGACTCGGCCGGCAAGTCGAAGCGTCCGCGCGATATCCGAAAC